>CAMCXE010000135.1 GCA_945882995.1 Thalassocella blandensis
GAAAAGCAGGAAAGGTAACGGCGGGGAAAATTCGCGAAGGGCTGGCCAAACAATTTATGAAGGTTAATGTTTTGAGCTGGTGGGATACGACTTTCAAAAAATTCGCGCCACCAAATTAGCGATTTTAGTCAATTTGACCGCGAACCTTGGTTTTTGCGGAAAAATTAGGGGTTCGCCGTGATGCGGAAAGCAGTTTCATGCTAATTTAGATATTTGGCAGGTGGGGTGACGCTCTAATCTCTAGTTAATTAAAAATAGTTTTTTTCCGTCAAAACCCGTGACCGGTGTAGCGCCGCTGATGACGCAGGCCAAGTGGCAATTAATTCGCAATAACAAAGCTCTCGATGACGCTGCGCTGGCAGGTCTTTCGGCGGGGGTATTAAACGCTATGGGCCTAGTGGCGAATTTTGCGCAGCGTGTACTTTTAGTGGGGCATGCCAGTTGTACAACAAATAATCCGCATGCGGCGGGACTAGATTGCGGGGCTTGTGGCGGCCAGTCCGGTGAAGTGAACGTAAAACTACTTGCGCAGCTATTAAATAGTCCCGGAGTGCGCGGGGAATTGCTAGCGCATAATATTTCCATTCCCGAAAACACACGATTTGTAGCTTGTTTGCACAACACTACCAGTGACGACCTAGTGATTTTTGAAGATGGTTTTGCCTATGCCCATGAGGCGTGGCGGAACTGGCTTTTAGGCGCAACCCAAGCCGCGCAGCAGAAGCGCGCAGCAAGCCTGGGTATAGCCGTAAATACCACCGCGAACACCATGCATAAATCCTACCTCGCTAAATCCCGCAATTGGAGCGAAATTAGGCCGGAATGGGGCCTAGCAAACAATGCCGCATTTATTGTTGCGCCACGATCTTTGACCCAACACATTGATTTACAGTGTCGCAGCTTTTTGCATGATTATGAATGCACAGCTGATGCCGAATATTCAACCCTTGAATTAATTATTACTGCTCCCATGGTGGTAACCAATTGGATCAATATGCAGTATTACGCTTCGGTTACGGACAACAAAAAATATGGCAGTGGCAATAAGCTGTTGCACAATGTGGTGGGCGGTGCCATGGGTGTGTTTGAGGGCAACGGCGGAGACTTGCGCATAGGCTTGCCCTTGCAATCAATCCATGATGGAAAAGATTGGCGACACCAACCCCTGCGTTTAAGTGTGTACATTGCAGCACCGCAGCAAGCTATTTTGGATATCGTGAGCCGTCATAAACATGTAGAAAGCCTGATTAATAATGGATGGCTGTATTTATTTCAGATCGACCCAACAGCAAACCACATAAGCCAATTAAAAAATGGCCAGTGGACCCTAGTGGGAACCGGAGTTAGTCATGCAGCGTAAAGTTACCCATCTCAATCAGCTGGAAGAGGAGGCTATATTTGTTATTAGAGAAGTAGCCGCCTGTTTCGAAAACCCTTGCATGTTTTATTCAATTGGCAAGGATTCCACAACCATGTTGCACCTTGCCCGCAAGGCTTTTTGGCCAGCGCCTATACCCTTTAGGTTGCTGCACATAGATACCACATGGGAGTTTGGTGAAATGGGGCTGTTTCGCGATTCCTTGGCTGAAAAACACAACCTAGATGTACTCGTCGAGGTTAATGAAGAGGCCTTGGCTGCGGGTATTCACCCCATTACCAGCGGCTCGGTAAAATATAACGATCAAATGAAAACCCAAGCCCTCAAACAGGCCATGAAAAAATACCGTTTCGATGCGGCGCTGGGTGGCGCAAGGCGCGATGAAGAAAAATCCAGAGCCAAGGAGCGTGTATTTTCATTTCGCGATGCCTATCAAGCCTGGGACCCCAAAAATCAACGCCCAGAGCTGTGGAGTATTTTTAATACCGAAATTAATCGCGATGAATCCGTGCGTGTTTTCCCGCTGTCGAATTGGACCGAATTGGATATTTGGTTGTATATTTTGCGGGAAAACATCGATTTGGTTTCGCTATATTTTTCCGCGTCGCGCTTGAGTTGGCAGTCAGAAGAAAGTGGGCAATATTTTATTCTTGATGATGAACGCATGTTGCCATTTCTCACTGAGTCCGAACGCCAGAGTTTGAAGCACCGCACACTGCGCTGCCGCACACTGGGTTGTTATCCTCAGACGGGTGCAGTGCTGAGTGACGCCAATTCGGTTGAGGAAATAATTCAGGAATTACTGCTGAGCAAAACCAGCGAGCGCGAAGGGCGAGTGTTAGATAGAGATCAAGTAGGCTCCATGGAAAAGAAAAAGCGTGAGGGGTATTTTTAGAGCGCCTTTGACGTGGGTTTTTTCGCGCGAACAGGATTCACCCAGCCGCCGTAGGGTGGGCAAAGCGAAGCGTGCCCACGCGGTGCAGATGCCAAACGTGCGTGCCCACGCGGTGGTGAAACGATCTTTGCCTGCCTACACCATCACATTTTTTAAAATCGTCAAAATTGTTATGGAAGAACAGCGTGGGCACGCAAGCTTTGCCCACCCTACGGTACGCATCCCGAATTGTGTTTAGGCCTCACCTCACAACGCCGGAAATACAAACAGAATTAACAAGCTCCTCACATTCATCCCGGCTCGACAAATTGCTCCGGTTGCTCCCAAATGCCAAAATGTATTTCAAGAGCGTAGAGTTCAAGCGCTGGCGCAAAAAGCCGTATGGAGAAACGGCACGCTTGAATTTATAGTCGGGCAGAATTTTAGTGGGATAGCCCTGGGTTTGATGTGAGTCGCGCCGCATCAAACCATTTTAGGCATCTTAGCTCTGCCAATTAAAACGTAATCGAAAACCCAATAGACGGCAAAATCCCCATGTCGGCGACTTCTTTTACGTGTAGCTTTCCTGTTGCATTCACTTTTTTGTAATCTAGCTGACGCTCAGAAATGTTTTCTTTGTTGGTAGCATTTAAAATATCAATAAAGAATGTGCCCGGCTTCCCAAGCAAGGTAATGTCGCGCTTCGCTCGCAGATCCAAACGACCATACATCGGCAAACGGTCGGCATACGCCTCACCGTATTGCGGCATATAGCGGCCGGGGAAATTCGGGTTTTCTTGAACGCCGAGAATTTCAGTAGTGGCTTGGCCGCTTTTGGTGGTTAAGCGAAGACCCGTATTCCATTTTGGCGTTAATTGGTAATTGGCCACCAGATTTAACACTATGGGCGTATCGAAGGTGTAATCGCGGGTTTCCTGTGTGCGTTTATTAGTGCGTGTACTTTCGGAATAACTCAGCGACATCCAGCCGTACCAACCATCAGAGAGGTTGCGATTGAGCAGAATGTCCACACCCTTTACTTTGCCTTCAACATCGTTACTGTAGAGCGTCTCGAAATCCGGTTGAGATTTATCCAGTCCTAAAGGCAAACGGGTCAGCTGTTTATAATAGGTTTCTACACTCCAATTCCAATATTGTGTCAGGTCGCCTTTAAAGCCAAACGTGTAGTGCTCCGCCTGCGGGGATTTCAACTGTGGATTCCCAACAATGGGCAGTATTTTTTGAATATCCGGGGGGCGATTATATTTTCCCGCCGAGCTGGTCAAGGTCAAATAATCCAGCAGATCCCAGGCCACAGCCACTCGCGGCGTGTAAAAATACTCCTGAGTATAATCATTACCACTGCGCTGTAGCCCAGCTTCCACATTAAACGTATCGGTGAGCTGCCAGTTGTCAATTAAGTAAAGACTGCTTTCGGCAATATTGAGTTCGCGGGCGTCTTTCACAAGTTCGCGCCGGTCAGCGTCACAGTCAACCGTAAATTCGGTACAGACAAAATTCACCGCGCGGGCAGAGTAATTGTGTTTTTTGGCATTATATTCGCCGCCCAACGTCAGTGTGTTGCCTTCGAAAACGGGCAATGCATATTGACTGCTCAGCAACCGGCTATCCAGGCCAAGTTCTAAAAAATAGCCCTCTCCCCAGTTTAAATTTCGGGCATCCGCGTAGCTGGCCAAAGTAAGTTTAAATTCAGCGCCATCATCGGCTGTGTTTGTCCAATTGATGCTTTGACTATCAAATTGTTGATCAAATTTCGCATCTCCGGCTAAGTCTGGGCTTTTCTGCACCTGATCGGAAAGCGTTGTAAGCTCCGCTTCGGCAAAATCATTGGCGCCGGCCAAACTGACTCTCAGCTTATTGTTGGCGTCGACATTCCACAAATATTTAAATTGATAGTCTCCATCTTCCGGTGCAGATTTAACTCTTGTGCCTTCGTCGTTGGGCTTGTCTTCTTCCGGAATCAAATATTGCAGCAAACCTTTGCGGGCGGAAATATAAAATGCGGAGCTATCCGTGAGGCCGCCCTCAAGAAATAGACCCGCTCTTAAAAGAGATAGGTTGACCGTTGTTGCCAGATCTTTAATTTCCGGATCGCGTAGACGAATATCGAAAACAGCGCCAGTAGATTGTGAATATTGTGCGCCAAATCCAGCAGAAAAAAGCTGGAAGTCTTGCACCACATTTTCGTCAAAAATTGAGGTGTTAAATGCGTGAAAGATATAACCTGCGGGCATGCCGTCAATATAGTAACGGTTATCGTCTGGCGAGGAACCGCGCACAGCTGGCTCGCCGCCAGAAGCGGGGGTGATCACCCCAGGCAAGGCGGTAATGGCACCGAGAGGATCACCTAACGAGCCGGGCATTTCTACCAATTTCACCGCGTCTTCTGTAATTTCAGTAAAACTGGCTTTGCGCATGCCCACCACAACAAGGGTTTCGATATCCGCCTCAACTTTGGCTTGAGGTGCAGTCTTTGTTGGACTTAGGCCGCCAGCGGCATCGGCAGCCCATGAGGAATCAAAAGGCATAACCGCAGCCATACCCAATAGTAATTTTTTAATGGTGAATTTCATTGAATGTATCCCGATGAAAGAAATGTCTAGATCCAATCTGCTTGTGCAATTTCCCTGCGGCTGAAGAAGGGGCATTGGAAGGGCGGTGCCTTCCCAGTTGCGCCAACCTGTAAACCATCCGCCCCTGCACAGCCTAGCAAAACTACCAAACTCGTTTTCCTCAGCCAAAAAATGTTTTGGCAAACGCCTCTTTTACGCAATTCGTTCAGTGTCCGGATCACACCGGCCTTTATAATCTGCGGCGCCGATTTCTAAACTGCGATCGCCAACCACTAAGCAGTGTGGCAGGCCGATTAATTTCATGTGGGCTAGCATGGCCAGTAAGTGTGCTTTGGGTTCATCCATAAACCAAACGTCTATCACAACCGGCAAATGCTCAAATTCGACTAACCAACCCGATAGGGTTTGTCTCAGTCCCTTGCGCTTGATTTCGCCGATGCGCAGGGCCTAACCGCGTGATCTCGACAACAGAGGTTCCCGGTTGAACTAACCACCGCCTTAAAACTCCACAAGCTCGCTGCCAAGCCGGTATGATACGCGTCCTCCTGCGTTCCTCAGCCCCTCATCGAGTTAAGCATGACAACACCGCCCAGCGCCGACAATCTTATCGAAATCCGCAACCTGCGCTTTGGGCGCGGCGAGCGTTGGATTTTTGATGGCGTGGATATGAATTTTGCGCGGGGTAAAATCACCGCCATTATGGGGCCCAGCGGCACCGGCAAAACCACCTTACTGCGTTTGATTGGCGGGCAATTGCGGCCGGAATCCGGCTCTATCGCGTTGGATGGCCAGAATATCCCCCAGCTCAATCGCCAGGAGCTGTTTGCCGTGCGCCGTAAAATCGGCATGTTATTTCAGAGCGGCGCCCTGTTTACGGATTTAAGTGTGTACGGCAATGTGGCCTTCCCCTTGCGGGTGCACACGCATTTGCCGGAGCGCATGATTCAAGACCTTGTGCTGATGAAGCTGCACGCCGTGGGCCTGCGTGGCGCGCGGGATTTAATGCCCAGCGAACTTTCCGGCGGCATGGCCCGCCGCGCCGCGTTGGCGAGGGCCATAGTGCTGGACCCAGCCTTGCTGATGTACGACGAACCCTTCGTAGGGCAGGACCCAATCTCCAAGGGCATGCTGGCGCAGCTTATTCGCTTGCTGAACGAAACCCTCGGCTTGACCAGTATTATTGTCTCCCACGATGTGAAGGAAACCGCCAGCATCGCCGATTACCTGTACATCATTGCCGACGGCAAAATCATTGGGCAGGGCACGCCGGCGCAGGTGATGAGCACTGAAGACGCCCGGGTCCGCCAGTTTATTCGCGGCCTAGCCGATGGCCCTGTGCCTTTTCATTACCCCGCGCGCAGCTATCAACAAGACTTAGGTTTGGAGCCAGTGCCGTGATTAATTTTTTACAGCGATTGGGCGCTTCAGGCATAAATACCCTAGCGGTTTTAGGGCGCGCCAGCCTGTTGTGGTGGCACGCCATTATCGGCCCGCCAGACTGGCGCAACGGCCCGCAACTGCTGGTGCGCCAGCTGTATTTTGTGGGCGTGTATTCGTTAATTATTATTGTGGTTTCCGGCCTGTTTATTGGCATGGTGTTGGCGCTGCAAGGCTATACGGTGCTGGTGCGCTTTGGCGCGGATCAAGCCCTGGGCCAGCTGGTGGCCTTGTCCTTGTTGCGGGAGTTGGGGCCGGTGGTGGCAGCCCTGCTGTTTGCTGGCCGCGCCGGCTCGGCTTTAACCGCAGAAATTGGCTTGATGAAAGCCACGGAGCAATTGGCTTCCCTGTCCATGATTGGCGTGGACCCCTTGCAGCGCATTCTGCGCCCGCGTTTGTGGGCGGGCATGATAGCCATGCCGATTCTCGCCCAAGTCTTCAACATGGTGGCTATTTGGGGCGCCGTGTGGGTTGGTGTTACTTGGCTGCACGTGGATGCCGGGTCGTTTTGGGCCAACATGCAAAGCTCGGTAGATTTTGGTGAAGACGTGATGAACGGGGTGATCAAGTCCGCCGTGTTTGGCGTAGTAGTGACTTGGATCGCTGTATTTCAAGGTTACGATGCCTTGCCAACCTCCGAAGGCATTAGCGCGGCCACAACGCGCACCGTGGTCTATTCGTCGCTGGCCGTGTTGGCTCTGGATTTTTTACTCACCGCCGTTATGTTTGGAGTAGGTTAATTATGCGTATGCGCACTGTAGAAATTAGCGTTGGGGCATTTATGCTGGCCGGCCTGTTGGCCTTGGCTTTTTTGGCTCTGCAGGTCAGTGGTTTGAATGTTCGCGACTCCAAAGCGGCTACTTACCGGCTATATGCTCACTTTAGTAACGCGTCGGGCCTTGCCTCCCGGGCCAAGGTTACGGTGGCGGGTGTGGTTATTGGCCGGGTAGCGTCGGTAACCCTCGACCCCAAAAACAATCGCGCCAAAGTTGAAATGGTCATCCAAAAAAATGTGGATTATTTAACGCAAGACAGCATTGCTTCTATTCAAACCGCCGGCATATTAGGGGAGAAATACCTAGCCATTTCCATCGGCGGCTCTCCGGATTTGCTTACGGACGGCGGCGAAATTCAAGACACGCAATCCGCTTTGATCCTTGAAGACCTTATCGGCAAATTCCTCACCAGTTTCGGCAGTAAAAAGGAGTAATGATGATGCACACACTTACAGTATTTGCCCGCGCCGCATTCATTTGTGCGCTAGGTGTAGTGGGCCAAGCCCAAGGGGCCGAGCCGGCCAAGGCGCCCGCAGCCAAGGTTGCCGCCAAAACTAGCGTGGCAGACCCCTATAAATTAGTGGAAGACACCACCCAGCAGGTGTTAGCCATAGTGCAGCGCACGCAAAAAGCGCAACGCAAAGATATGGCTGCCTTTAACGGTGAAGTTACCGCCGTAATGGATAAGGTTATAGATTTCGACGGTTTTGCCCGGGGCGTTATGGGGCAGTATGTTAGTGCCCAGCGCTACAAAGCCCTTAAAACCGACGCCGAACGAGCGGCCTTTAACGAGCGCATCGAACGCTTTAGTCGAACCTTCAAGCAGGACCTCATCAACACCTACGCGAAAAGCCTGCTTAAATTCAGCGGCGAAAAAATCGAGACCCAGCCACCACCAAAGGGCGACGACCCTAGCGCTGGGTCCGCTACGGTGATGCAAACCATTTATGGCGCCATGGAAAAACGCTATACGGTGCAATACAGCATGCGCCGCAACGCCGCCGGGGAGTGGAAGTTACTCAACGTGATTGTGGAAGGCATTAACCTAGGCCAGAGCTACCGCAACCAGTTCGCCGAGTCCGCCGAGCGCAACCGTGGCGATCTCGAAAAGGTGATTGCCGATTGGCGCGTATCCCCCAATGCTAGCGAATCCGAGGCCGGCCAAAAGTGACGGCCCAAGCCAGCCTGAGCTTGCAGGGCGACACCTTAATCGTGGCCGGCGTTCTGGACCATGAATCCGTACTCAGCCTTGAAGCGCAAGGCGCCACCTGGCTGGCCGACACGGCGCCGGCTACCTGCTACGCGGACCTGACTCAAGTAAGTTACAGCAGCAGCGCGGGCATCGCCCTGTTGCTAAGCTGGCTGCGCCACGCGCAGCAACAACACAAAACCCTGCGCTTGCGGCCGTTGCCCACCAAATTAGCCGGGTTGGTGCGCCTGAGTGGGTTGGACGAGGTGTTTGGGCCTTTAATTGCCGAGGCCAAGGCACCGCCCGCTAAAGCCTAGTGTTGGCCGTATTACGCAGCTGTGCAAAAAAGCTATTAGCCATAAGCCCAAAACCCAAGCAAAATGGTGGCCCTTTTTAACAGCACAGATTGCGGACGCCACCATGACCAACTCGGACGAATTTTACATTTATTCCATTAACGTCGAAGGCGGTACGCGCCGCTTAGCCTCGCCACTACCCAGCGAATTCACCAACCAACACGGCCTCTGTAACGAAGCCACCGCCGGCGAATTTATTGACGGCGACGGCCCCGAGCACTTTACCCCCAACCCCGAGTTTGTGCGTTTTATGCAATGGGCGCTAGCCAAACACGCGCCCGCCGCACCAGGGTTTCAAAGCCAAGCCGAAAAACAACCCGACGGCCCCACCTACATTGTGGACATCCGCAGCATCATGCAAGGCAAGGAACCGCAGCAAGAAGATTTGATTGGCGTAATTATGCTTGAAGGCGGCCAACCCAAAGAATTCAAAGGTTCTGCGGGTTATAAAGTGTTAACCGAAAATGGTTTTATGCGTATTGAGCCTTGGTTGCACCAAAAATACCTGCAGGAATTGCAGGAGTTTGTGATTAATAAAAAGGCGTAACAAAAAGCGGTTCGACCCTGTGTCATTACCTTAAGGATTTTGGTTGTGGTGGTAGGGGCGCCGCTTGCTGCGCCCCGTGATTTTACGTCAGCGCTATAGAGCGAGGATCGGAGTTATGATTTTAGAAGTTGCAATGCTGCAAGTCCGCGAGGGGCAATATCGCGACTTTGAATCAGCTTTTGAAAAAGCCCAAATCATCATTGCGTCAATGCCGGGCTACATCAGTCATGAGCTTCAGAGTTGCCTTGAGGTTGCCGGGAAATATATCCTTCTAGTTCGGTGGCAAACGCTAGAAGACCATGAAAAGGGTTTCCGGCTATCTCCTCAATATCAAGAATGGAAAAAATTACTTCATCACTTTTACGACCCGTTCCCAGTCGTAGAACATTTTGAACATGTGCAGCCCAACAAACGCTAACAAATTTACGATAATTGCAGCAGGCCCCTGTGCTGGGCGTTAAAGTGGTGCCGGAATGAAAAAAATATGTTATTTGCTGGCCGGTCTTGTCATTATCTTGGTTCTATTTTTAACTCTTAGTATGGTCAATAGAATTTTCTCTTTGGTGGCATTGTATTTTGGCCTGTGGGGAATTTTGCCCTGGCTTTATGTGATATTTCTCTCATCTGTAAATGTAAGTGAAAAATTTCTCAAAGTAATTGCAGTCCTAACATTGGTTGTTGGTGGGGTGGGTGTAGTCGCCATGGCTGACGTATTGTATTTCCATCCTGATGCACAAGGGGGGCTTGTTTTTGTATTTTACCCACTTTATCAATTGGGATTTCTGGTTCTTGCTACTCCATTAATTGTTATGTTCACACGAAAAAAGTGCTGAACGTTTTGGGCGTTGGATTTTCTATCCGCATTAAATTGAGTTAAGTGGGTGTTGGAGTCGCCTGGCAGGTCGTGCAAGCATCAGTCGCTACGCGCCTTGATCAGTTTTTACGTCGCACTATTGTGATTTTGCTGCACAAAAGTGCGTGACAAAATAACAACTTAAAAACTGCTGATCAGCTCGGCTAGATTTGGGCTCACCCGATTTTTAAACGCTCACTCCACCACCTTACCAACAACCCGCCCCTCCAACACCGCCAACTGCTGCTCCAACAGCTCAACTTTCTGCCGAGTACGCGCCAGCACGGCGGCTTGGGCGTCAAATTCGGAGCGGGTAACCAGTTGGAATTTCTGCAGGGCCGATTCGATTACGGCTTGCACTTGGCTGTTGTCTAGGGTGGGTTTGGGCGCGGCGGCCAATAATTGGGAAAAATCCTGCATTAATTGTTTGGAAAATTCGAAAAGCATGCTTAACCTGCCTAGCAAAAATGGGGAAGGGAGGTTCAACTCTACCTGCTCACACCCGCAAACACCAATCTGGCGTTGCTATTGCACTGCATGCTTGGTTCAATCGACCCATAAACCCACCGCCAACGGCTAAGGAACCTGTTTGCCCTCCACCCCCCGCCAATGGTTAGCCAGCTTAGCGCTGGAGCTTGCCCCCCGCGCTGGCACA
>CAMCXE010000136.1 GCA_945882995.1 Thalassocella blandensis
CTATTCGAGTGTATTTTTAGCTCGGCAACTTCTTAAACTTGGTTTACTACTACCCGATTTCCTGTCGCCAGCGCGGTTTATCGATGCAATGGAGAAAATACACGGCTATCAAAACAAGGTGTTTTCGGGATGACTTTGTGGGGATACCTTGGGGATACCTCAGGCTCTGACCCCTTTTATTGGCACCCTGAGAGTGAATAGAGAAGGCGCGCACTAGATTGCATCGGCCCTGCACGAGGGCGTTGTTGCGAATGAAATCAACCGCAGCCCAACCTCGAATTGACCTTAACACCCCCCAACTCAAATGCCCGCTTGGCCCCAGCGCCACAAGCCCCTACAATCCCCCGCTTTTACCTTTTTTACAGGCCAGCCGAATCCCCCATGAAAGACGCTTATATCCCCAGTGAAGTTGAACAAGCCGCGCAATCCTTTTGGGCAGAGAACAAAAGTTTTGAAGTCATTGAAGACCGCTCCAAACCTAAGTTCTATTGCTTGTCTATGTTCCCTTACCCATCAGGCCGTTTGCATATGGGCCATGTGCGCAATTACACCCTGTCGGATGTGATTGCCCGCTACCAGCGGTTGCAGGGTAAAAATGTGCTGCACCCCATGGGCTGGGATGCGTTTGGGCTGCCGGCGGAAAACGCGGCGATCAAAAATAGAACCGCCCCCGCCGCCTGGACCTACTCCAACACCGCGTACATGCGTAAACAGCTCACCGAGCTGGGTTTTGGTTTTGACTGGTCCCGGGAAGTGACGACCTGTAAGCCGGATTATTACCGCTGGGAGCAGTGGTTTTTTACCCGCCTCTACGAAAAAGGCTTGGTGTACAAAAAAATGGCCAGCGTGAATTGGGACCCCGTGGACCAAACCGTGTTGGCCAATGAACAAGTGGTGGACGGCCGGGGTTGGCGCTCCGGCGCGTTGGTGGAGCGCAAGGAAATTCCCCAGTGGTTTATTCGCATTACCGCCTATGCGGAAGAGCTGTTAGCCGATTTGGACAAATTGCCTAACTGGCCCGAACAAGTTAAAACCATGCAGCGCAATTGGATTGGCAAAAGCCGCGGCGTGGAGATGCACTTTAAACTGGCCAGCCCCGTGGGCGCCCATGTGGGCTTTGACGTTTACACCACCCGCCCCGACACGCTTATGGGCGTCACTTACGTAAGCCTCGCCTCTCAGCACCCTATTGCCCTGGCCTTGGCGCAAACCAATTATGAATTGGCCGAGTTTATTCAGGCCTGTAAGGTGCAGTCGCTGGCCGAAGCCGACATGGCGAATATGGAGAAAAAAGGCTTGGATACCGGCCTAAAAGCCTTACACCCCATTACCGGCGAAGCCGTGGCCCTGTGGGTGGCTAACTATGTGCTGATGGATTACGGCTCTGGCGCGGTAATGGCCGTACCCGCCCACGACCAGCGCGACTATGAATTCGCCCAGAAGTACCAGTTGGCCATTAACCAAGTGATTGCCCCGGTGAGCGGTGATGCCATCGACTTAAGCCAAGGCGCCTTCACCGAGAAGGGTGTGCTAGTGAATTCTGGCGAATTCGACGGGCTGGATTTTAACGCCGCCTTTGACGCCATCGCCGCCAAACTGGAGGCGGCGGATAAAGGCAGCATCACCACCAATTATCGCCTGCGCGACTGGGGGGTTTCCCGTCAGCGTTATTGGGGGGCGCCCATTCCCATGTTTAACCTTTCCAGCGGTGGCGAAATACCCGTACCGGCGGACCGCCTGCCCGTGTTGTTGCCCGAAGACGTGATTATGGACGGTATCCAATCCCCCATTAAAGCGGACCCCCAGTGGCGCAAGGCCGAGTATTTGGGCCAAGCAGTGGAACACGAAACCGACACCTTCGACACCTTTATGGAGTCCAGCTGGTATTACGCCCGCTACACCTGCCCAGACGCCAACGCCATGTTGGACCCGGAAAAAGCCAATTATTGGCTGCCCGTGGACCAATACGTTGGCGGCATTGAACACGCCATTTTGCACCTGTTGTATGCCCGCTTCTTCCACAAACTGATGCGCGACGAAGGTTTGGTGAGCTGCGACGAACCTTTCGAGCGCTTGCTGTGCCAAGGCATGGTGAATGCCGAAACCTACTTCCGCAAAGGGGGTGAAGGCCACGTGGACTGGATTGCGCCAGCCGACGTGCGCATTGAGCGGGACGACAAAGGCAAGCTGGTGCAGGCTTACCACAAAGAAACCGGCGAGGCGTTAGAATTTGGCGGCGTGGTGAAAATGTCCAAATCCAAAAACAACGGCGTAGACCCGCAAGCGGTCATCGACAGCCACGGCGCAGACACCATCCGCTTATTCAGCATGTTCGCCGCGCCGCCCGAGCAAAGTTTGGAGTGGACGGATTCCGGCGTGAGCGGTGCGGCTAACTTCCTGAAAAAACTCTGGCGCGCGGTCTATGCCCACTTGGCCGCCGGCACGCCCAGCGCGTTGGATGTGACCGCCCTCAACCAAACCCAGCTAGACCTACGCCGCAAAACCCACGAAACCATTCAAAAAGTGAGCGACGATTTTGGCCGTCGCCAAATCTTTAATACCGCCATTGCCGCCATTATGGAGTTGTACAACGAACTGAGCCGCTACGCCGACCGCTCCACCCCGCTGGGTTTGGCGGTGGAGCGCGAGGCGCTAGACGCCATGGTGGTGATGCTCTCCCCCATAGTGCCGCACATTACCCATGTGCTCTGGCAAGCGCTAGGCCACGCCAACCTGCTGGACACCCCCTGGCCACAAGTCGACACCGCTGCGCTCACCCGCTCCAGCGTGACCATCGTGGTACAGGTGAATGGCAAGGTGCGTGGGCAATTTGAGGCACCGGTAGATTCCAGCAAAGACGCCTTAGAGCAATTAGCCTTAGCCGATGCAGGCGCCATTAAATTTATGGAAGGACTGCAAGTGAAAAAGGTGATTGTGGTGCCGAATAAGTTGGTGAATATTGTGGCGGGGTAAACATTGGCGCTGCAAAACATTTGTGGTGCGGGTGGCGAATAATTACCTAACCTTTTAGGGGTAGGTAATTCGATTAGTAACTATTCAGCATGTTTTGCCTGTCATCCCCGCGCAGGCGGGGATCCAGCGGCAAATAGTGGGTTTTTACTTAAGTGGAGATTGTAATCGTTTTAGAGCGGTTGCTATCTGGATCCCCGCCTACGCGGGGATGACGTAAGAAAATGAAAAATGTGCTGAATAGTTGCTTTCGATTAAAGGAGATTAGGTTCATGACTAAACCGATTGCGGTAATTTTTATAGCCAGTGCCTTAACGGCTTGCGCAGTTGCCCCGGCGCAAAAGCCAACTAATTCGCCATTGCAAGGCATTACGGAAATTGGTGCGGCTACGTTGGAGCGCAAGTTAACGGCTAAAGGTTCGTTGCATCTTAAAGGGCATCAATTGCCGGCTGTTAAGCAAAGTGTGTTCATCCGATTAAGGAGTGACGAGTCACTCATTGGTCCCGTTTTTTCACTTTACCTTGCTTCGGAACAATCTTGCACCACAGGCTATAGCGTTGCCGCTGATTACACGGAATCTCGTAACGCCATCGATAGCGCTTATTGGCCTACAGGCACCATTGCCTCCCCTCAAGTCGACCTGACTATCGCTTGGGATGCTCACGAAGTTAAAGTCAGTGTTGCCAATACGCTAAAAACATTCAAAGTAACTTATCCGCCCACATCAATCAGTATTGATGTTAGTGGCGGAGCATTTGTTATCGATCCATAGAGGCGCCTATGAACAATTTTCACGCACTGGTTATTGCCTATCTATTAGCTATTTTTGCACCCGTAGCTAAGGCCGATTTTGAATTGGGGTTAACGTATTACCAAGCCAAAAACTTTGAAAAAGCTTACAAAGAATTTTTGTACTCCGGCGAATTGGGTGACAAAGATTCTCAATTTAACTTGGGTGTTATGCATTATCGCGGTGAATTTACCCCTAAAAGCTTACCTAAAGCTTATGCATGGCTGAGCCTAGCCAATCAGCCGCGACTGGAGTCGGCGGAAAAAACATTAGGGATTATCAGCAAAAAAATGACTCCCGAGGACATTGCCGCGGGTGAGGTGCTGCTGAAGGATTTAACGCTGCGCTATTCAGAATCCGCCATTCAAAAACGCATGGCGCCAAATACTGCAGTGGGGTCTGATGCGGTGGAACAGTACAAATCCATTAGAAAAATCACGCCGGTTTTTCCATCTTCTGCGTTAAAGGATGGCCAATTTGGTATTGTGGATGCAAGTATGACCGTAGCAAAAGATGGCAGTGTTCGCGATATTCAAATACTGGTACCGAACCCCGAATTCAATATGGCGACTATAAAAGCTATTCGGCAATGGCAATATTTGCCCGCAACAAAAAATGGCATGGCCTATTCTACCTACGGTACAAAAGTTCGCATCAATTACGCCGCTGGCGGAGCAGCCTCCTTGGATGCAAAAAAGCTAAATAAACACCTTTCAAAAATAAAAGAGAAGGCACTTGGCGGCACCTCGCAAGATAAATATGCCTTCGCATTGCAAACGGATGCCCTGCAGAGCATGGTAAGCGGCATTTACAAAGAGGAGAAAGAAAAAGCAAAGGTTGTTTTTGAAAACCCAAACACTTGGTATTACCAAGCAGCGGTGGAAGGTATGCCGGTTGCGGAATTGCAAATGGGTATGAATATGTTGGCTGGGCGAATGTGTACCCTCAACACTGACGTTGGCCTTGGCTGGATTGAGCGGGCGGCGTCCAAAGGTACTATCGATGCGCAGTACCAATTAGGCGCCACTTACTACGAAGGGGGCATCACCGAGCGCGATACCACTAAGGGTATTTATTGGTTGGACAAAGCCAGTAAAAATGGCTTCGCTAACGCCTCCGTAAAACTAGCGTGGATTTACGCTACCAGCACAGACGCCAGTATTCGCGATGCCGCTAAAGCGAAAACCTACATAGCCCAAGTGAAAGACGACCACCCAGACCAGCTCAGCTACTGGGAAGCCCAAGCCGCCGTTGCCGCAGCAGCTAAAGATTTCCCCAGTGCGATTAAATCGCAACAAAAGGCTGTGGATTTGGCCACGGAATATGGTTTGAATTTGCCCACGCAAAAATTGCAGCTAGCTAAATATGAAGCTGGGCAGCCTTGGGTGGAATAGTGCGGTAATAAATTTTGGTGAAATTGGAGCAGTTTTAATTTGGCGATACCATTTGTTGAGATTATTTGCTGCCTGTAGTTGGGCAAAAAAATGTCAGCGGTGTTGACGGTGTCATTCAATGAAGGGTTGTAGGGCGTAGGGCGGGTTAGGCAGCAATGCGATTAAGTTAAGGATTGCGAGCTATTTTTCAGGTAATTTTCTCTTGTCCAGAAATCCCTCCCCAGCCCTCCCTTTTTCAAAGGGAGGGGGTTGCGCCTTACTTTGCAACAAGAAGGGAGTCATCCCCCCTTTGTAAAAGGGGGCTAGGGGCCATGTCATTAAGTCAAGGATTTTAGATTTTTCAAAATGTTTTCTAAGGTAACAGCCACAGTCCTGCCGAAGCGGGATAAGCCCGTTTTTTGGCCGAGTGGAGAGGTGATTTTGAGGGGCAAATGGACAGGAGCCACATGGATGTGGCGAATCCTCTCACGCCACGGCGACCCTCAAAATCGCCTCGTAGGGAGGGTATTTTTGCGCAGCAAAAACCAAAAAGTCGGGTGCCGTTTCTTTTGGTTACTTTTCTTTGGGCAAGCAAAGAAAAGTGACTCGCCCAGAAGGGCGAAATAGAGGCTAAAAATTACTCGATTAACCAATTTTGCGATAAATTAAAGGCATTAGCGCGCGTAGGGCGTAACCCGTCGTTGTCATTTAATTTCCGCGGACAACCACGGTGGAATAATTAGAAAATCTCAATCAATGAAAAATGAATTTTAACAGCTCTCGCCCGCGCGGGTCGCGACCCGCCCTACCAGGCTGCAAGGCTATTCCGCAAGATTTCACAGCGCGTAGGGCGGGTTAGCCAAGGGCGTAACCCGCCGTTGTCATTTAATTCCCGCAGCCCCAGGGGAGAAAAATTAGGAAATCTCAATCAATGAAAAATAAAATTTAACAACGCTTGCTTGCGCAGGCCGCGACACGCCCTACAAGATTTTTCCCTCCAGCGAAAGTTGATTACCTGTAATTAGGCCACCGTAAACGCCCCAACCGGCAACTCCACAACCAACTCAAACGCCACCATATCACCCTGGCCCACCTGGTTGGCTGTAGCGTTAGCGCCGAGGAGTTGCAGCCTAACGTCACCCTGCTGAGCCGCTAAAAAGGCTTTTACGGCATCCATGCCTACACCGCGTCCAGAAATATTGGTCACCGAGTCTTTGGTGGTTACGCCGGATGCAAAAATAAGTTGCCCGACCTCTGCGTAGCTGGGTTTATCCGTGGTTCGCCAGCGCCCTAATTGCACGCCGACGGCGAAAAGTTTGTCGATGTTAATTCCTTGGCCATCGTCTTTAATGTGTATCAACAACTTGTCGGACTGGGGCAGGGCGCGTATTTCTATGCGGCCGTTGCTGGCTTTGCCGGCGTGTAAACGTTGTGCTGGCCGCTCAATGCCGTGATCCACGGCGTTGCGCAAAATGTGCGAGAAAATATTGGTGATTAATTCGGTGGCCGATGTTTTGATGCGCACATAGTTATCGTCCAGCACTACTTGGGGCGCGTCTTTTTCCAGTTGCACGGCTATAGATGGCAAGGATTCAATAATATCGGCCAATACTTCCTGCAGAGATGTGGATAGAGCACGGTCCAGCCAGCGCTGCACCGGTAGCAGTGGTTTGGTGGCTTGTAACGCTGGGTAATCATTATAGGCGAGGTCGATGCTTTGCTGAATACTGTTAAGGGCGTGGCTGTCGGCCCAGCAGCCATTGGCATCGCGGTTGCCGTACACGGTATCGCCACGGCCTAATACGCCGTAGTAAACGCCTTCATATTCTATTAGCATCTCATCTACTAGCGTTAAATCCGCTAATAGTTGTTCGCGGTCCCAAGTGGCTTCAGGGGATTTTTTTAATTCGCTGTAACGCGACTCCACTTCGTGGACGACATTGCTAAAATGATCAAACCCAAAGGTTCGGCAGTTGCCTTTTATGGTGTGCATATTGCGGAATAGCAGCGCAATTGCCGGCTCGTCACGCTGGCTGTGGGCTTCAATTTGCTTGCGATTATCGTCAATAAAGCGCTGTGTGGAGGCGGCAAAGCTGAGGTATTTTTTGGCAGGAATATTGAGTAATTGGCTGATAATGTCCAGCTCGCGTTTTTTGGCGCGCGCTTCCATTTCCATTTTCTTGAGTTCGGTAACATCGCGTACCGACACCATCAGCTTAACTATGATGTCGCCGGCAATTACCGGCGCCCAATCAAGGGATAGGCATTTGGTGATACCGTTAAAGTTCGCTTCGTATTCGGTAATCAATAAGTGGGAATTGAAGGTATAGTTCATTTCGTCTTCACCAATAATCGAGCCGACCGATTGCGTCATTTGGTCTAGGGCGTCGCTGCCGAGATTGGTGGAACCGAATAACATGACCAAGGCATTGCGTCCGGCGAGATTGTCGGCTTCGAATATTTCTTCCAAAAAGCGCGAATATTCAGGGTGTACGCGGCCGGTAGCATCCAGTGTAAACAGGCCTTGGCGCATGTTGGCCAGCATGATTTGAATGTCTTTGCTTTTTTCCCGCACTTCGGCGGTGCGTTCGGTGACTTTTATTTCCAGCAAGCGGTTTTGTTCTTCCACAAAACGGCGTTTGCGGCGCTGGGACTGGATAAATTGCAGCAGGATTACCGCTACGGCAAACGCGTATAAACAATAAGCCCACCAGGTTTTCCAGGGCGGAGGCAACTGGACTAGGGTAATCGACTTGCCGTCTTCATTCCAGACGCCATCGTTATTGCTGGCTTTTACCTTAAATATGTAAGTGCCAGCATTGAGGTTGGTGTATTTCGCGGCGCGTTGATTGCCGGCATTCAACCAATCCTCATCGAAACCTTCGAGCTTAAAGGCGTATTTGTTGCTGGTGGGGTCGCGATAGTTCAGTGCAGTGAAATCGAATACAAACATGGACTGTTTGTAATTCAGCACAATTTTTTGGGTATGGTTAACCGCGTCGCTGAGTAGTCCGTCTGGCCCGCCTACCTCCACGGTATCTGTAAATAATTTAAAGTCTGTAAAGGCCACTGGCGGTGGGTTTTTATTTTCGGTTAGGGCTTTAGTGTTGATAATTCGCATGCCATTGGTGCCGCCAAAAATAATTTCACCTTGGCGGCTAACTATGCCGGAGCGGTACGCAAAATCGCCCACTAAGCGGCCGGCCACGCGGTTGTAGTTTTTAATTTGTTTGGTTTCGGGATTTAAGGAGGAGAATCCATTGTCGGTGGCTACCCAAATTAGGCCGTCGGCATCTTCCAGAATATGACGAATAAAATCGTTATTGAACCCGCTTTTTTTGTTGAAGACCGTGACTGTGCCGGTATCACGGTCGAACAGGTTAAGGCCGTTGATAGCGCCCACCCAAAGCCGGTGTTTGCTGTCTTCGTAAATGCTCGGTACGTTCACGTCGCTAAGTGTATTGGGGTCGTTTGGGTCAGGCACAATATTTTTAAAGGTGCCTTTGGTACGGTCCATCAGGTTTAAGCCGGAGGCAGTGCACACCCAAAAATTGCCCCGCGAGTCTTCCAATGTGGTCCAGACTAGGTTGCCGCTTATGGATTGGGCGTTGCCTTCGATATGGCTGTAGTGCGTGTATTCCTTCGTGTCTCGGTTGTAGGCGCTAAGCCCTCCGGTGTGGGTTGCCATCCATAGTGTCTGGGTGCTGTCTTCTTTGATGGTCCACACGGTTGCGGAATTGAGGCGTTGTGACTTTGTTACCGGCTCGGTGATTTTGCGTTCGGTATCAAATGGGAGGCGCGTAAATTTTCGGGTGCTGGGGTCATAGGTGGACATGCCACCATTGTGGGTGGCTACCCACACAATGCCCGCTCGGTCCACGTAGGTGTCGTGGATGATGTTGTCGCTGAGGGTGGTGGGGTCGCTGGGGTCGCTTTTAAAGCGGATAAATTCACCAGTTTCCCGATTTAAAAAATTCACACCACCGCCACCGCCGGTGCCTATCCACAAGTTAGCATTTTTATCTTCCGCTACTGAGGTGACGCGGGAGGCGCTGATGCTGTAAGGATTGGAAGCATCATTGGTGTAGGTGGTAATGGCGGCACTGGCGCGGTCGAAGTAGTTAATGCCACCGGGGTAGTTACCTATCCAGATATTGCCGTCTTTATCCTCGAGGAGTGTACGCACGGTATTGGTATTAAGGGAGCCTGCGCGGCCGGGTTCAAATTTGTGCGTGTAAAAGCGGTCTTTGTCTTTGTCGTAAACCGACACGCCGCCGCCATCAGTTGCAATCCATAAAATGCCCTGCGAGTCCAACAGGAGTTTCCAAAGGTCGTTGCTGCTGAGGCTAAACCGGTCGCTGGGGTTGTTGAGGTAGCGTTTGCCGGTGCGGGTTGCTGGGTCGTAGTGCACCAGACCGCTGCGGGTTGCTAGCCAGAATTTACCGGTTCCATCGGGTACTAGGTCGGTGACTCGCCCTTCGGCTACGTTGTTGGAGTGTTCGCTGTTAATTTGATAAAAACTGAAGGTTTTGGTTTTCCAGTCCAGCTTTTCTAAACCGGAGTCGGTGGCAAACCAAATGGTATTGGGGTCTTCAACGTAGAGCGCCGAAACCCGCACGCCTCTTAAGCCGTTAGTGCTATTGGGGTCTGACATTAGCACGGAATATTTATCGGTGGCTGGGTCGATGATGTAAATACCCACCCCGCCGCAGGCAATAATTTCGCCGCTGGTCAACTCTGCAAATCTAAAAATCTGGCTGGCGCTTAGTTTTTGTGGCTGGTTGTCATCATCTTTAACTTTGGTGAGCCGTTCTTTGCGGCGGTCGTATTTCAGCAAGCCCCCGCGGGAGCCGACCCAAATGTTGTGCTGACTGTCTTCAAAGATTTGCTCGGTAAATTTTACCGGTGCTTTTTCTTTGCCGTCAGCGCTGAGACTGATATCTACCTGTTTAAAGTCGTAGCCATCGTAGCGAATGAGCGCATTGCTGCCGCCAAACCACATATAGCCTTCGCTGTCTTGAAATAATGATGCGCCTTCGCCGAGGGCAACATCCTTATTTTCCATGACATTTTGGAAGCTGATTTGCTGGGGGATGGCGCCGGCGTGGGCGACGCTGGCAAGGCTGAAGACTAAGCCGATAAGGGCCATAACTTTGGTGGCAGCAGACCGAGTTCGTGAATGATTTCCCAGTTGGGCAGATTTCTTTAACGCATGTTGCATCATATTTGTGCCTGAGTCTTACCCCTAGCAGGGTTAGGGGGAGGTTGTACGAAATACGCCGGCGTGGCTTTTAATGAGTGTAGCAACCGAATTCGAGACCGAAAGGGGGTGGCGCGTATGTCTACTATTTTGTGTGGGGGATGTGAGGGCGCGATGTGATTCAGTTCAGCCTAGAAACCTCAGTTGGGCGCCAAAAAGCTGTGCAAGCCATTGGTGTGATTAGTGAAAGTTAAATTTGGCGGGCAACCTGGTTGGTTGTTCGCCAAATTTAA
>CAMCXE010000137.1 GCA_945882995.1 Thalassocella blandensis
AAATACCCGGATCGCGCGTGGCACGCGTGTTTCGACTCTGCATTGCGTGGGCACGCTGCGCTTTGCCCACCCTACGAGTTGTATATCTGTTTGCGCAATGCGTAACTCGCACACAATAAATATTTCGTAACACGTAACCCGCATTAAATTGCACACCGTAGGGTGGGCAAAGTTTGCGTGCCCACGCTGTTCTTGCGTAACAATTTTGGCAATTTTAAATACCCGGATCGCGCGTGGCATGCGTATGTCGAGTCTGCATTGCGTGGGCACGCTGCGCTTTGCCTATGGGTTGTATATCTGTTTGCGCTAGAAGTAGGGGCATCCATAAATCAACGGTGTCCGGCCTGTACGCCACCCCCCCTTAAAACACAGCGCTCGCCACGGCCAATCAGACTCCGGATCTAGTGCGTAAACTGCTTAAATATATTAGTTTTTACCAGAAAATAACACATCCAAAACGCCCGCTACGATCGCCACAAGGCGCAAAAAAAATCGCATTTTATTAACAAACAATGGGACATCCCCTCGCCGCTGCGCCGAAACACACACCGCAACAACCACCGCCGGCAAATCACCAACCATCGCCAAATTACCGTGATGCCGGCACGCGAAATTAGACATACACAAACTTGACCATGATTTCCACCAGACTTGACATCCCCAAAATACAACCCCAAACTCAGGCAACTAAATAACTTTTTGGTGGCAAAAAGTGTCTGTATCACTATCCGAAATAAAGCCAAATGTGGCAAAAGCGCTGATGCTAGCAAAACGGGAATTACCCTCTTTTGTATACGAAGCTGTGCAGCTTGAGGGCATTAACTTCACCTTGCCAGAGATTCAAACACTGCTGGATGGTGTAACCGTCGGAGGACGCAAGCTAAGCGATCAGCAAATTGCCGTGAATCAAGGTGATGCTTGGCGTAAATTATTTGCGGATATTAGCGCTGGCGCTTTTGAACTTTCCACCCAGTATGTTTGCACATTGCACCGCATAGCTGGAAAAGAAGAGGCGCTGGATTGGGGGAGGTTTCGTAGTGGCGGGGTAACAATTTCGGGCACTGAGTATATGCCCCCAGAAGCCGCAAGCCTTGGCAAACAATTTGAACGGCTTATTGAAAAATATTCAAAAATACCAGACGTTTATGATAAATCCATCCATGTTTTTTTGGATATGGCGCGAAATCAATTCTTCTACGATGTTAACAAGCGAATGGGGCGCTTTATGATGAATGGCGTTTTGTTATCTGCGGGTTACCCCGCTATAAATGTGCCATTTAAGCGCCAGCAGGAGTTTAATCAATTAATGATTGAGTTTTATGAGTCAAACAACCAAATACCCATGAATAATTTCTTGCGTTCGTGTTTAGATGCGCGAATTATTACCATTATGTGTGAGTAACAAAATAAGGGCATTCACAATCTAAAAATCGATTGCCAAGCCAAATTCCTCTCCCCTGCGCAACACCTAACCCGCATTAAATTGCACTCCGTAGGGTGGGCAAAGCTTGCGTGCCCACGCTGTTTTTGCGTAAAAATTTTGGAAATTTTAAATACCCGGATCGCGCGTGGCATGCGCATTTCGACTCTCTATTGCGTGGGCACGCTGCGCTTTGCCCACCCTACGGGCTGTATATCTGTTTGCGCAATGCGTAACCCGTAAGGCGGATCCGCGCGGCGATCCGCCATTTGGCAAATAAACCATTCCGCGACACGACGGAAATGAATTTTTTGGTTTTGAGCCACACCCAAACGGTGGATTGTCGCTTCGCTCCGAATCCACCCTACGACAATTGCAAACAAAATCCCGACAAGTATTTGCTGGCGTTTTTGCTGGAGCTTTATGGTGTTAAGCCACCCAGTAAAGATTAACCCGCTCGCCCCGACACAAACCACATCCCCTCGCCTGCAACGCTCTTCCCACGGCTAAACCCCAACAACGTAGGGAGCGCAGCTGCAGCAGCGTCTAGTTTTTGGGGCGCTGCGATTTTTCGCTCGGCCCCTATAGCATCACACCGCTGCGCATTGGCGATGAACCCGCGCGCCCGGTCCATCGCCAGACTCACGCGCTCGGATATTTTCAGTGAACCTACCCCTAACGTCAGTTTCCAGCCTTGGAGGTGCCGTATATTCGGCAACTACTCGGTGCCGGTGTTTTGGCTTGCTTGTTGTTGCCTGTCTATTGGTTGGCTGCAGGGGTGAGACGGCACCAACTTCAGGGACTCAACCGCAAGCAGGGTCTTCACCACCAAAAACGGCAGCGGCACAAGAAACTAAAGCCTCGTCCGGCGGGGGCGCCAAAGCCTCCTCTGCAGAAGGCAAAAAAGCCTCACCCGGCGAGGGCACTAAGGCCGCGCCGGGCCAAGGCGGCAAAAAGCCCAGCCCGGTTATTCCCGTGTTGGCCACCACAGCGGTTGCCGGTGATATAGGCGTTTACCTTACCGGGCTGGGCTCCATCACTCCGCTGAATACGGTGGTGGTGAAGTCCCGCGTAGCTGGGCAATTGATGAAGGTGTTTTTCACCGAGGGTCAGTTTGTAAAAGAGGGCGAACTGCTGGCGGAAATAGACGCTCGGCCTTATACGGTGTTGGTGGCGCAGGCGGAAGGCCAGTTGCTGCGCAACCAGGCGCTGTTAAAAAACGCTCTGCTGGATATGGAGCGCTACAACTCACTTGGCTCATCCAATGGGGTTTCCAAACAGGTGCTCTCCACCCAAGAAGCGGTAGTGGCGCAGCATCAGGGTATGGTGCAGAGCGACCGCGCCCAGCTGGACAGCGCTAAGCTCAATCTTCTCTACGCCCGCATCACCGCTCCGATTAGCGGGCGCGTTGGCCTGCGCCAGTTGGATGCGGGCAATATGGTGAGTACCGGCGATGGCCTGTTGACCATCGCTCAGGTGGAGCCGATAACTGCGGTGTTCGCCATCCCGCAAGACAAAGCGCCCATGGTGGTCAAAAAATTGCGGGGCGGTGAGGTACTGGGCGTTGAGGCCTTTGATCGCGAGCAAAAAGTCAAACTGGCTGATGGCCGCCTATTGACGGTGGACCATCAGATTGATGCGGCCACTGGCACCCTTAAATGCAAGGCGGTATTTGCGAATACGGATGCGGCGTTGTTTCCTAATCAGTTTATTAACGCGCGTTTGTTAGTGGCGACCAAAACGGCTGTCACGCTGGTACCCACGGCGGTTATCCAGCGTGGCGCCGAGCAATCCACCTTTGTGTATGTGGTGGATGCTGAGTCCACAGTGTCAATCCGCTCGGTTACGCTGGGCACGGCCGAGGGCGGCAAGGTGGAAATTGCCAGCGGGCTTGCGGTGGGTGAAGTGGTGGTGCTGGAAGGGGTGGACCGTTTGTCAGCCGGCACCAAAGTGGCGGTGCAAATGAAAGCCCAGACGCCGGAGTTGCCTAAGGCGACATCTACGGTATCTGTGCCGTGAATATCTCAAGCATTTTTATTCTGCGGCCCGTGGCCACCATTTTGCTGATGGTGGCTTTGGTGTTGATCGGCGCCCTGGCTTACACCCAGTTGCCGGTGGCGGCGCTGCCGCAGGTGGACTACCCGACCATGCAGGTGGTCACCTATTACCCAGGCGCCAGCCCCGAGGTGATTGCCTCAGCCGTAACGGCGCCCCTGGAGCGGCAGTTCGGCCAGGTGCCGGGGTTACAACAGCTCACCTCCACCAGTTCGGACAGCAGTTCAGTCATCACCCTGCAATTCGATCTCAAACTCAATATTGATGTGGCCGAGCAGCAGGTGCAACAGGCCATCAACCTGGCACAACCATTCCTTCCCAAGGATCTACCCAACCCGCCGATTTACAGCAAGGTCAACCCCGCCGACGCGCCGATTCTGACCCTGGCGCTAACCTCCAAAACCCTGCCGCTGTCCCGGGTGCACGATTTCGCCGACACCCGCTTGGCGCAAAAAATTGCCCAGTTGCCGGGTGTCGGGCTGGTCACGCTCAGCGGAGGCCAAAAACCGGCGGTGCGTATTCAGGTGAATCCCCTTGCTCTGTCGGCGCACGACCTCAATCTGGAAGATGTGCGCACCGCCATAACCGCCGCCAGCGTGAACCAAGCGAAGGGCACGTTTGACGGCGAGCGCCAATCGTTTCAGATTGGCGCCAATGATCAGTTATTGGCCAGCCGCGATTTTGCCGAGCTGATTATCGCCCACCAAAACGGCGCCGCCGTGCGGCTCTCGGATGTGGCCCAGGTGGTGGACGATGCGGAAAACCAGCGTCAGGCCGCGTGGAAAAACAACGACCGGGCGGTGATTTTGAATGTTCAGCGGCAACCCGGCGCCAATATTATTGAGGTGGTTGACAGCATTCAGGCCCTGCTGCCAACCCTGCGCGCCAGCCTGCCCGCCGCCATTGAAATCGATATTTTATCCGACCGTACCCGCACCATTCGCGCCTCGGTGCGCAGCGTAGAGTTCGAACTGTGCCTCACCATTGCCCTCGTGGTGATGGTGGTTTTTTTATTCCTGCGCAATCTGTCCGCCACCCTAATTCCCAGTGTGGCAGTACCTCTGTCCCTAGTGGGCACTTTTGCCGTTATGCATATGCTGGGTTATAGCCTCAATAATCTATCGCTGATGGCGCTAACCATTTCCGCCGGTTTTGTGGTCGATGACGCCATAGTGATGCTTGAAAACATCTCCCGTTACGTGGAAAAGGGTGAAGATCCTTTATCCGCCGCGCTCAAGGGTGCGCGCCAGATCGGCTTTACAATTTTATCCCTGACGATTTCCCTCATCGCCGTGCTGATTCCCCTGCTGTTTATGAGCGATATCGTCGGCCGCTTGTTTCGCGAATTTGCTATCACCTTGAGCGTGGCCATTTTGGTGTCGGCGGTGGTATCGCTTACGCTCACACCCATGATGTGCGCGCGCCTGCTTAAACATAAGAAGCCGGCCCAGCAAGGGCGCTTTTTCCAGCGCTCGGAAGGTTTTTTTGTGGCGGTGATTGCCTTTTATGGCCGCAACCTGCAGTGGGTCTTGCAGCGCCAGGGCCTAACGCTGCTGGTGGCCGCCGCTACGCTGGTGTTGACGGTATTTATGTATCTGCTGGTGCCCAAAGGGTTTTTCCCGATTCAAGACACGGGTTTGATTCAGGGCGTATCCGAGGCACCACAGTCGATTTCCTTCCCCGCCATGGCCAGCCGCCAGCAGGAATTGGTAACACGCATCTTGGCCGACCCGGCGGTGGCCAATGTGTCTTCGTTTGTGGGGGTGGATGGCGTCAACACCACACTCAACAGCGGCCGTATCCAGATTAACCTCAAGCCGCCCCAAGAGCGTGACGCCACCGCCACCGAGATCATTCGCCGCCTGCAGCCAGTGCTGGCGGAAGTGGCGGGCATTACCCTGTATATGCAGCCGGTGCAGGACCTCACCATCGAAGATCGCGCCAGCCGCACCCAGTTTCAGTACACACTGGAATCCCCCAGCGCGGCGGATTTGAGTGTGTGGGCGCCGCTGATGGTGGAAAAACTGAGTGCATTGCCGGAGCTGAGTGACCTGGCCAGCGACAGCCAGGATCGCGGTTTGCGTGCGGCCCTAGTGATTGACCGCGACACCGCTGCGCGTTTTGGCATCAGCGTGTTGATGATCAACGACGCTCTGTACAACGCTTTCGGCCAGCGCCAAATCTCCACAATATTTACCCAGTTGAATCAGTATCGGGTGGTGCTGGAGTTACAACCCGAATACCGGCGTACACCCGCCGCGCTGGAAAACCTGCATATCACGCCGCCTGGCGGTCGCTCGGTGCCCCTGAGTGCTATCGCCCGCTGGGAGGAAACCAACGCGCCGCTGACGATCAACCATCAGGGCCAGTTTCCGGTGGTGACCCTGTCATTCAACCTAGCGCCCGGCGCCTCCCTAGGTGATGCGGTAAAACAGATCGATGAAGTGCGCAACAGCATAGGTTTGCCGGAGAGCATTCGCACCGCTTATCAAGGTGCGGCGCGGGCGTTTCAGGCGGCCCTGGCCAATCAACCACTGCTGATTCTCGCCGCGTTGGTCACCATGTATATCGTGTTGGGGGTGCTTTACGAAAGTTTTGTGCATCCAGTCACGATACTATCGACCCTGCCATCAGCGGGTTTAGGGGCGTTGTTGGCGCTAATGCTGTTCGGCCGCGACCTGGGCATCATCGCGCTCATCGGCATAATTCTGTTGATCGGCATCGTCAAAAAGAACGCCATCATGATGGTGGATTTCGCCCTAGACGCCCAGCGCAATCAGGGCCTAACGCCAGCTGATGCCATCTACCAAGCCTGCCTGCTGCGCTTTCGCCCCATTATGATGACCACCATGGCGGCGTTGTTTGGCGCCGTGCCCCTAGCGTTTGGCACTGGCACAGGGTCCGAGCTGCGCCAACCCTTGGGCATTACCATTATTGGCGGCCTTATTGTTAGCCAGGTGCTTACGCTCTACACCACACCCGTAATCTACCTGTGGTTTGATCGCCTGGCCCAGCGTTTTGGCCGTAAGGGCTGCACGCCAGTTGAACTGCCGGGTTCGCCATGAACCTGTCCGCCCCATTTATTCGCAGGCCGGTCGCTACCACCTTGCTGACGCTGGCCCTAGCGTTGTTGGGCATACTGGCCTTTCAACGCCTGCCGGTGTCACCCCTACCGGAAGTGGATTTCCCCACTATCTCGGTGACTACCGTGCTGCCAGGTGCAAGCCCGGAGACTATGGCCTCGGCGGTGGCGACGCCGCTGGAGCGCCAGTTTGGCCGCATTGCGGGCATCACCGAAATGACCGCCACCAATTTTCTTGGCGTCACCACCATCACCCTGCAATTTGATTTGGATCGCGACATTGACGCCGCCTGCCGCGAGGTGCAGGCCGCCATTAACGCCGCGCGGGGCAGCCTGCCGCAGAATCTGCCCAACAGCCCCAACTACAAAAAAGTAAATCCCTCCGATAGCCCCATTCTGATTCTGACCCTGATCTCCGACACCCTTGGGCGCGGCCAGGTGTATGACGTAGCCTCCACCCTGCTGCAACAAAAACTGGCGCAGGTGGAAGGTGTTGGTCAAGTCAATGTAGGCGGTGCGTCCCTGCCGGCGGTGCGGGTAGAGGTTAACCCCAATTATTTAAATAGCTACGGCCTAAGTTTGGACGAGGTGCGCGCGGCCATAGCCGCTGCCAATGTGAATCGGCCCAAGGGCAGCTTGGCGGATGAAACCCTCAGTTGGACCATTAGCGCCAATGATCAGCTGTTCACCGCTGAGCAATATCGCCAACTGGTGCTGGCCTATCGCAACAATGCGCCGGTACGCCTAGGCGATGTGGCCGAAGTGTTGGATGCGGTAGCGGATGCACGCAACTCCACTTATCTCAGTGGTGTACCGGGCATCAACTTGGATATCCGCCGCCAGACTGGCGCAAACATTGTTGCCACCATAGACCGCATCAAAGCAATCCTGCCGCAGTTACAAGCGGCGGCGCCGGGTTTGGTGGAAATTCGCACCTGGGTGGATCAAACGGTCACCATCCGCGCGTCCATTCGCGGCATTGAAACGGCGTTGCTCATCTCGATCACGCTAGTGATTCTGGTGGTGTTTGTATTTCTGCGGGACCTGCGCGCCACTCTGATTCCCAGCATCCTGGTGCCGGTGTGTCTATTGGGCACCTGTGTGGTGATGTTTTTGTGCGGTTTTAGCCTCAACAATCTGTCGTTGATGGCACTAACCGTAGCGGTCGGTTTTATTGCCGACGACGTCATCGTGGTGGTGGAAAATACCAAACGCCATATGGAGACTGGCCTGCCGCCGTTGTTGGCCACCCATCGCGGCGCCACTGAAGTGGGCTCCACCATGCTCACCGTGTGTATCGCCCTGTTTGCGGCCTTTATCCCGCTGTTGTTCATGGATGGCATTATCGGGCGGCTGTTTCGGGAATTTGCGGTGACGCTAACCGCGGCCATTGTGATCTCTACGGTGCTGTCACTAACCCTGACCCCTATGCTCTGCTCGCGTCTGCTCAGGGCGCAAACATCCAACTTAACCGGTGTGCTTGTGCGTAACGCTGTGCCGGGCAGCGCTGCGCCAAACAAGGGCTGGTTATCTCGCGCCTCGCGGTTGTTCGGCGGAATTCAGCGAGGTTATGCCCGCAGTCTGCGCTGGTTAATGCGTTATCCCTCTGCAGTACTCATCAGCACTTTGGCCATCATTGCGCTCAACACCTACCTGTTCTGGGAAGTACCTAAGGGGTTTTTCCCCACCCAGGATACCGGACGTATCCAAGGTTCTATCATCGCCGACCAGTCGGCGTCATTTCAGGCGATCGACGAGCGAGTGGAGCGCATCCTCAATATCGTCAAGACTGATCCCGCCGTGGCATCGGTACTGGGGCAAACCGGGCAATGGGCCGGCAGCGGCGGGGCAGGCGGTGGTGGTTCCTCGATGAATATGGGCCGTATGTCGCTAACCCTGAAACCCTGGGACGAACGCAAGCCGGATACCGCCGAGAAGGTAATCGCCCGTCTGCGCCCGCAGGTCACCAAGTTCCCCGGCACCACCGTTTCCATGCAGGCGGTGCAGGACATCCGTATGGGCGCACGGCAGGCGGCGGCCCAGTATCAATACACCTTGCAGGGGGAAAGTCTGGCCGACTTGGATGAATGGGCACCGAAATTGATGCAAAAGCTCCGCTCCCTGCCGCAATTGGCGGACGTTACCAGCGACCAGCAGAACAAAGGCCTGCAACAACTCATCGACATTGACCGCGCCACGGCGGCGCGGCTGGGCGTCAGCACCCAGATGATCGACAACGCGCTTTATTCGGCTTTTGGTCAGCGCCCGGTGTCCACCATGTACGCCGCGCTCAACCAATATCACGTCATTCTCGAAGTCGCCCCGCAATTCACCCGTGACCCGCAATCCCTGCGGGACATTTATGTGAAATCCGACGCCGGCGAACAAGTGCCTTTATCCGCCTTTGCCCGCTGGACCTCCACCATCGCGCCCTTGTCGGTAAACCACCTCGGCCAGTTTCCCGCCGCTACCCTATCGTTCAACCTGATGCCGGGTATTTCCCTGGGCGATGCAGTCGATATAGTGGAAGCCGCCGAGCGGGACATCTTTATGCCCGCCAAGGTCCACGGCAGTTTTCAAGGCGCCGCTGCCGCCTTTCAAGCCTCCTTAGCCAGCCAACCCCTGCTCATTGGCTTGGCGATTTTCTGCGTTTACATTGTATTGGGGGTGTTGTACGAAAGCGCCATCCATCCCGTCACCATTCTATCCACCCTGCCCTCCGCCGGTGTGGGTGGTGTGCTGGCGCTGATGCTGTGCAAACTGGACCTCAGCGTTATCGCTATGATCGGCATTATTCTGCTAATCGGCATAGTCATGAAAAACGCCATCATCATGGTCAACTTCGCTTTAGCTGCCGAACGCGAACACGGTAAATCCGCCGAAGATGCCATCTACCAAGCCTGCACCCAACGCTTCCGCCCCATCCTGATGACCACCATGGCCACCCTATTCGGCGCCTTGCCGCTAGCACTGGGCACCGGCGTAGGCTCGGAAATGCGCAGCCCCCTAGGTATTACGATTATCGGTGGTTTGCTTGTGAGCCAGTTGTTAACACTTTATACAACGCCGGTGATTCATCTTTGGTTTGATGGGGTGGCGAGGCGGTTCAGGGGGAAGCCGAAGGGAATAATTGTCGAAGGCGTAGTAGATACGCATTAATGGCCCATGATCCAGCGGGGGTAATGGCTGGCTTAGTTCCATTTCCGTGCGGAGAGTCGGCCACATCAGTATCTGTAGCTTTGGGGGCAACTTATGAGATGTATATTCAAGGCTGGCTGTTCACTTTCTTTGATGCTTCTCGTCGCCGTAATTCTGCGTGCGAACTATCGAATCGATAATAACGAGATCTTGGCCATTGCGGAACTAGGAACGAGAGGACATCCATAAACTAAAAACCCATTTCTAATTGGCCAAAGGGGCCAAAGTTTACGTGCCGCCAAACACCTTAAAACACGTTAAAAATAGGCCCTTATTGACATATGTGCCCATCACAAAACACCAAAACCTCACCGCAGAGACTCCGAAACACGATTTTGAGGCATAAAAAATGGCGACCAGCATCGCCATTTAATCTTTGACAGATCACACCCCGCCTAAGCAATTTCCTATAAATAAAGCGCAAAACCTTCGATCAACACCGGGCTTGATAAACAAGCCGGCCAAATAGCGGCTGCGCGCTAGTTGGCGTTATTTATTATGTATTTGCCTAAACAATGCTATTTACTCTAGATGATAGGACTGCGCTAAGAGTTGATAGCCCAACATCGCTTACTGTACCAACGAACCTCTGAAATGGTAGCCACCCCCAAAAATACTGGATGATGCTAACCTTTACTTTACTGCCGGATTCTTTCGTATCTAGAGATTAGAGCGTCACCCCACCTGCCAAATATCTAAATTAGCATGAAACTGCTTTCCGTATCACGGCGAACCCCTAATTTTTCCGCAAAAATCAAGGTTCGCGGTCAAATTGACTAAAATCGCTAATTTGGTGGCGCGAATTTTTTGAAAGTCGTATCCCACCAGCTCAAAACATTAACCTTCATAAATTGTTTGGCCAGCCCTTCGC
>CAMCXE010000138.1 GCA_945882995.1 Thalassocella blandensis
GTACCGTACGCCTTCAGGAAGTCGACCAGACCGAACCCCTTCTGGAACTGGATTTTGTTACGAGCCATAAATTACCCCTTGCGAGAATGCTGCTTATGCTGGTTAAATATACAGCATTGTGCGGCTTAGGGATAGTGGTAATTAGGAAGGATAATGTGGGGAACCGCAAGTAGGGGACCATCCACAAACTAAAAACCCATTGACAAACCGAGTAAAGACGATTCCGCCGCCAGCAAGGGTTCCCGAAGCGAAAGATTCGGACGCCCGCGTAACAACCAGCCTGAGGCAACACCAAACAAAATCACCGACCACGCCGCTTATCCCAGCCCCCTAAATTTGCATTGGCAAGCTCGCGAATGTGACGCAATGCTGAATTTTTAGGTCCCGCGCCACGTAAAATACTGAGCAGGCCTTACTGGCTCCTTAACGTCCACAGAGTTCGTCCACCACAGGGTGCCCCATGAAAATAACTCGTGCCAGATTGTTTCAATTAGTAGTCATTCTATTCACGCCGCTAACGGCCCTTGCTGCCGCGGCAACGGATGTGGCCCCCATTAAGCCCGCCAATATCACCTACAGCATCACACCGGATCTACGCCGTTGCCCCTCGCCCCTGTGCGGCGGTTGGTTTATAACCCCAGTTAACATGCTGACCATGGGCCTGCTGTCAGAAACCGAAACCTTAAAGATGGCCAGCGCTGTGTCGCCTGCTGCCATGTATGTGGCCGATTTGGAGTTCAGCTGCACGCAGTGGAGCGAAGCCGAAAAAGCCGAGTTTGCGCATGCCGCGCTGCAGGGGGCGGCCTTGGTTTCTGGGCAGATGATTGAACGGCCGAGTGCGGCTGCTAGCAATGGGTTTATCAACTTATTTGTAGTGCGGGATGCTTTTACCGCCGCCAGTAAAAACTTGCCGGTGGGGCCTTATTTGAGCGTGCAGCCGTCTGGTATTACCTGCGTTACCACACCCTGCCCGTATTTTTCAGCCGATGTGGTGAATTCCAACATGGTGTATGAATTCCACGATTTAACTTTTGCCAAAGCCGGTTTATCCGCGGAAGAGGAACAGGCGGCGCGGGCGCAACTGGCCAGTGGCGCACTGCTGGTGACCGGTGTGGCAGGGCAAACGGGCGCAGGCACAGGCATCAATGTCACCCAGGTGTTTTGGGCTTACCCACCCAAAAAGAACTAATTCAACGGGAAGCCCCCAATAAAAAAGGCCCGCTGGGCCTTTTTTATTGGGGGAAAATTCCCTCATGTAAACTGCCGCCCCAGAAACTTTAGGCGACAAGTGAGCGCAAATATTGGAGATGCCATGGAGGCTTGTGGAGTTAACGGTAAACCAATACCGGAATTTTGCAGTGGGTTAAGACTTTTTGAGTTTCTGAGCCCAACAGTAAAGCACTCATACCGCGACGCCCGTGAGACGACATAAAAATGAGGTCGCAGCCCTGCTCAGTGGCGGCAATTACAATGCCTTCGTAGGGTGAGTCGCGCAGCGTGCTGAGTGTTGCGCAGGGTACAGCCATGTTTTTGGCCGCGGCCTCTGCTGCCTCTAAAAGCGTAGCCGCCTGCTTGTTCACCGCCACACTAAATGCGTCGTAAACATTGCTATCAGTCACCACGTTATCCGCCACCATTATCGAGGGGAAATACGGCGGTATGGCGTGATAAAAGGTTATTTTTGCCCCATTTTCCTTGGCGAGCAAACAGGCGCTTTCTAAAAATTTCTCGTTGGACAATTCAATACTGAGCGGAACCAGGATGTGCTTGAACATGGCTAACTCCTCTTGCAACGAGCTACGTTCACTCGCCAACAAAATAACAGGTGAAGTTTGTGACTGCGCAACGCGCTGCGCAGGCCGAGAGCGGTTGATTATATGCCTAGGGTTATGGTTCTGTCTGCAAGCATGCCGCTCCAATTAGCCTGCACCAAAAACAGCGTCACACACAGCCAGTATCCAACCCTGCGGGGCACACAGGTCCGGCAAGTCAACAGGCGGGTATTTCGCGTTAATCCGCCATGCCACGTTGTTCTTTGTACCTTTTTACGCCAAAATTTCCGGCTGTTGAACCTAGAAACCTCAGTTGGGCGCCAAAAAGCTGTGTAATCCATTGGTGTGATTAGTGAAAGTTAAAAATGACGAGCAACCTGGTTGGTTGTTCGTCATTTTTAACTTTTGCTAGGCGCGCCAAGGGGCTGCGCAGACTTTGGTGATCCAACTGAGGTTTCTAGGTTAAATTGTGCTTCCAGCATTTAGATGTTTGGCGTTACCCAAACACTCTCACCCAGTTTTAGCGCATAGGCGCTTTAGGATTTTATGGAATTTCTCGACTTACCTGCTCACTCCCGCGCCCTCGGCACTGTGCAATTGCCTGGCTCCAAAAGTATTTCCAATCGCACCTTACTACTCGCCGCTCTAGCCCAAGGCACTACGGAGATTCGCGACCTACTGAAGTCCGACGATACCGACCGCATGCTGGACGCGCTGCGTACACTGGGCGTAAGCGTAACGGCCAGTGGCCCACATGATTATCGCATCGAAGGCACTGGCGGGCGTTTTTCCAACCTTAATGCGGACTTGTTTCTCGGCAATGCCGGCACGGCCTTCCGCCCCTTAACCGCCGCCCTGGCGTTTAACGGTGGCACTTACACCTTGCACGGTGTGGCGCGTATGCATGAGCGACCCATTGGCGATTTAGTAGATGGCTTGCGGCAGCTTGGGGCGGATATCACCTATTTAGGTGCCGAGGGTTTCCCCCCCCTACTGATCAAACCCGCTCGCATTAACACGCAAACGCCGATTAAGGTGCGCGGCGATGTCTCCAGCCAGTTTTTAACTGCCTTGCTAATGGCGCTGCCCATGGTTGGCGAGGCGGCACACATTGAGTTGGTGAGCGAGCTGATATCCAAACCCTATATCGAAATCACCCTAAAATTGATGGCGCAATTTGGCGTGAAGGTGACACGCGAGGACTGGTCACAGTTTTCACTCCCCGCGGGTCAAACCTATGGTTCCCCCGGCGAGGTGTTTGTAGAAGGTGATGCCTCTTCGGCGTCTTATTTCCTAGCGGCTGGCGCCATTGGCGGCGGTCCAGTGCGGGTGCAGGGCGTGGGTGCAAAGAGTATTCAGGGCGATATTGCCTTCGCCGAAGCTTTGGCCGCACTGGGCGTCACCATAAGCCAAGGCGATAATTGGGTAGAAGCCTCACGTCCAGCGGGGCAGCCACTGCGGGCATTTGATCGCGATTTTAATCACATCCCCGACGCGGCCATGACCTTGGCGGTGGTGGCCTTATTTTGCGATGGCCCCTCGCGCCTCACCAATATTGGCAGCTGGCGCGTGAAGGAGACTGACCGCATTGCCGCCATGGCTAGGGAGTTGCGCAAGCTGGGGGCTATGGTGGAGGAAGGGGAAGACTGGTTGGCGATCACGCCGCCGCCACAACTCACCGCGGGTGCCGCTATAGACACCTACGACGATCACCGCATGGCGATGTGTTTTTCATTGGCCAGCTTAGCCGGCGTACCGGTGCGCATTAACGACCCTAAATGCACGGCCAAAACCTTTCCGGAGTATTTTGAGGTGTTTTCTCAGGTGGTCAGTTGAACCTAGAAACCTCAGTTGGGCGCCAAAAGCTGCACAACCCTTTGGCGCTCAGCCAAGGCTTGTGGGTAACCTCAAAAGCGATTCACTATCCGCCCATCGTTGAACACACACAAATACGGCAGGCCGATCTCGTCCAACCAAGTCAAGCACCCCTCCTCGCCTTTTAACATGGCCACAGTGGTGACGGTGCCGGCCAGCAAACAGCTGTCCGCCAGCACCGAAACGCTGGCCGGGGTAATTACCGGCCAGCCGGTTTTGGGGTTGAGGATATGACTGTAGCGGTTGCCATTTAGGTCGAAGTGGCGCTCATAGTTGCCACTGCTGGCGAAGCCGCCCGCCGCCAGTTCTAAGCGCCATAGGGCTTGATCGGGCTGTTGCGGATTGCGCACGCCCAACGGCCAGCGGCCTTCTCCAATTACCCGAATGTCTCCGCCCAACTCCACCAAGCCGCGTGAAATACCCTGCTCTAGCGCCAATTTCGCTATGGCGTCGGCCGCATATTCCTTCACGAAGCCGCCGAGATCCACCTGCATACCAGCCAGTGGCAGACGAATGTTTGGAGTCTGCCACTGTACTTTTTCCCAGCCCACTAATGGCAGCAAGGTATCCAATTCACTTTGCACAGGTAATCGAGGGGTTTGAAAATTCCATGCGCGACGCAGTACACCACTGGTGATATCGAACAAGCCATCACTTTGCGTGTAGACCGTTTGCGCGTAGTTGATAAGGTGAGCAGTTTCCGCATCGAGCACAACCGGCGCAAGACCGGAGGCCTGATTGATGCGGGAGATCAGGCTGTTTTCTAAATAGCGGCTATAAAGGCTTTCGAGACGACGCGCCTCTGCCATAAGGGGCGCAGCGACATCATCTGCCGCTGCTTGATGGGTGTGATAAAGACGCAGTTGGCAGGGTGAGCCCATAGCCGTAAACCTTACGGAAAACAGGCGCTCCTGCCGCACAACTTAGAACCGGTGGTCAACACCAACAGTGACTTTAACGTAGTTCACCAAGCCTGGATTTTCCAAATATTTACTAGTACCTGGCGATAGATCGGCTCCAGACGTGTAGTACTCCCCGGACAGCATCCATTCCACAGGCTTTTGCTTAAATACCACTTTAAGCCCAGTCGCTATAGAGCCAAACTGGGAAAGACGCGCATCCTCCGAGTAATACAAGTTGGCGAAGTCGCTACCATTGACATTCACAGTATAAAAATCGGCCTGTGTCTGTGTGTAATAGCGAACCGAAGGAATAATTTGCAGTTTTTGCCAGTTTTTATAGAGCGCCATGCTGAGGGTATGCGATGCCACTCCCCAATCGTCATTATATAAGCGGTAGTCAGCGTGCAATGCCGACTTAATAGGCTTCAACCACAGACGATAGGACCCATTCAACGTGTACTGATTGCGCTCGTCGGGCCGTGCGTCATTTTGCTTGTAGGCGTCGCTTAGATAGCCAGACTTTTGGGTATAGCTTACGCCGCCTTGAATAATGGAGTTCGGGTTGATAATACGAGAGGCGCTGACATAGCTAGAAAAACTTGTTTTGGATTCGGTGCCGGAAAAAGGATCGCTGCCGTTTATCCACCCGCCCCGATCTGGGATGGTTTGGCGCGTGGGGTCAATAGTGTCAGACGAACCGCTTACGCCAACGCTAACACCCGTTTGCTTTTGATCAAACTCACCGCCCCAGCTCACGCCACCACTGTATGAGTGGTAGTCATTTTCATGGGAGGTTCCCACCACAGCCCCAATCGTGCCGGAATCGTAAAAATAGGTACCCCCTAGGTTGGCTTCCGTGCGGTGCTCTTGGATGCTCGCGCCGCTCATCACCACCTGCACCCGATCGTCGTCGGTCTGCGGGGTGCCATTTTTATTCATGATAGTGCCCCAAGGTGTAGCACCTGACAGGGTCTCATCCTGCACATCAAGATTCATGGCGAAATGCTGGCCCACAGGCGTGCTAAATGAATACTGATTAACATCAATATTGTAACGGTGGGTGCTGGCGCCCCCTTGCTCGACGTTAATATCACTGACTACAGCACGGTCTAGGTCTTCTTCACGGTATTGTGAGTAGCGATAACTCAATACAGTTTCCGTGGGGGCAACTGCCTGTGCGCTGGGAGCAAGTGCAGGCAACGCCAAAGCTGCCGCGGATAAGGCCAATAAACGATTATTTTGGAGGGACATAGAGTTCAGCTTCATAGTGATAAGGGCCATTAGTTACAACCGCAACCGCCGCCAGCGGGCTCAGCACCGCCGGAAGACGCTTCTTTAGCAAAATAAATGTGCTTTTGTAAAGTGGCGTCCAAATGACAAGGGGTCCAAGCCATTTCAGGTTTTGATAAATTGCCACGCTGATAGGGCGCAACAGGCGTGCAACCTTGCAAGATAAGCAGAAAACCTACAGCGGCAACTTTGCCAACAACAAACAACTTCATAATTTTCTCACTTCTTTTTGTTGAACGGGCGACTGATAAACAGCGGCAACCCTAACCGGATCCATAGCGCCCCCCACTTCGGCCAAACGCCCATCCTAAAGCAGGCGCGGTGAAAGGTATAGGCCATCAATTCTGGCCTTAAGGCTCTTATTCTAGCAGCGATAAACGGGCGCCTAAAGCTACCCAGCTCAGAAATCGCTCCAAAATTACTATTTTCCTGTCATTAACGCGGATCAAGTCCCAATAGGCGCGATTTCTGTGGCCTGTAAGCTTCTGCCCACAGCAGACTCCGAATATGACGGCTAGCGCCGCCATGGGGCAGTTGGCACAATAAATTACAGGATCAACGGCCAGGAGGCGCCCCATGCAAGGATATAACTTACACACGACACAAGGATTCACTCTTTTCGACTTATTGGTCGCGCTGACAGTGGTAGGTATTTTAACCGCTGTTGGGACCCCGGCCATGACCACTTTCCTAGCGCAACAAAAAGCATTTGAAACTAGCCAAACACTCGCGGGGCAGATGCGCGCGGCTCGGGAACTGGCCGTGGTGAGTGGTAAGCCCACGATTCTCTGCGGCACCAGTGACGGTGAAAACTGCATCAAAAACAATTTTGACAAGGTGATGGTGTTTGTGGACACCAATCATAATTACCGCCGCGATGGCGACGAAGTGCATCTAAACCTACGCGGACTCAGCACCTCGGCTGGCAACTTGCGTTTGGCGGCATCGCTGGGCCGCCCATACTTACAATATACCCCTGAAGGCTACGCCAATCCTTACGGCAGCTTTTATTATTGCCCTCGCGATGGCAGCATGCGACAACTTATCCAGCGCATTACCACCAACAATGTGGGCCGCGCCTACATTGCGGAACCCGTGGCGGCATTTGGTGAAGTGCGTAAAGAGGGTGCGAGCAAAGACGCTATCGATTGCCCCTAGCGGCCAGTTCAACCCAGAAACCTCAGTTGGATCACCAAAGTCTGCGCAGCCCCCGGCAGCGCCTGGCAAAACTTAAATTTGGTGAACAACCAACCCGGTTGCCCGCCAAATTTAACTTTCACTAATCACACCAATGGATTACACAGCTTTTTGGCGCCCAATTGAGGTTTCTAGGTTCAAAATGCAGGGCATAAAAAAACCGGCCTCGCTCACGCAGGGCCGGTTTTCGGTTTTAGCCAGTGGGCTAAATTACATCATGCCGCCCATTCCTGGGATAGGCTCTTTAGGACCGCTGTTGTCTGCAGGTGCATCAGCCACCATAGCTTCAGTGGTAATCATCAAACCAGCAATAGAGCCCGCGGCTTGTAATGCACTGCGGGTAACCTTCGCTGGGTCAAGAATTCCCATTTCCAGCATGTCGCCGTAAACGCCAGTAGCCGCGTTGTAACCATAGTTGGGTTGGTTTTGTTGCTTAACTTTATCGCAAACAACTGAACCTTCTTCACCAGCATTGGCTACGATTTGACGCAATGGCGCTTCCATGGCGCGACGCGCAATGCCGATACCGGCATTTTGGTCTTCATTGTCGCCACGTAGATCAACAATAGCTGCCACCGCACGGATCAGTGCGGTGCCGCCGCCAGGCACTACGCCTTCTTCAACCGCCGCACGGGTAGCATGCAGGGCGTCTTCAACGCGCGCTTTTTTCTCTTTCATTTCCACTTCAGTAGCGGCGCCCACTTTAATGACCGCCACACCGCCGGCCAATTTCGCTACGCGCTCTTGCAGTTTTTCGCGGTCGTAATCGGATGAGGTGTCTTCGATTTGAACGCGAATTTGATTAACACGCGCTTTGATAGCATCGGCGTCGCCAGCGCCATCAACGATGGTAGTGTTTTCTTTCGACATGGTAATGCGCTTGGCTTGGCCAAGATGCTCAAGGGTTGCACCCTCAAGATCCAAGCCCACTTCTTCAGAAATAACCGTGGCGCCAGTGAGTACCGCGATGTCTTGCAGCATGGCTTTGCGACGATCACCGAAGCCAGGCGCTTTACACGCGGAAACTTTAACGATGCCACGCATGTTGTTAACTACGAGGGTAGCTAAAGCTTCACCTTCTACATCTTCGGCAACAATCACTAACGGCTTGCCAGATTTAGCGGCGCCTTCAAGTACGGGCAACAACTCGCGGATGTTGGAGATTTTTTTATCAACTAACAGAATTAACGCGTGCTCCAGCTCAACATTCATGCTTTCTTGATTGTTGATGAAGTAAGGCGACAAATAACCACGATCAAATTGCATACCTTCAACCAAGTCGAGTTGGTTGTCGAGGCCGTTGCCTTCTTCTACGGTGATAACACCTTCTTTACCCACTTTTTCCATGGCTTCAGCAATGATGGCGCCGATGGAGGTGTCGCTGTTAGCAGAGATGCTGCCCACTTGAGCGATAGATTTGCTGTCGGTGCAAGGCTGAGCAATGGATTTGATGTGCGCTACAGCGGCAATAACGGCTTTGTCGATGCCGCGCTTAAGGTCCATCGGGTTCATCCCAGCGGCCACAGCTTTTAAGCCTTCATTAACGATACATTGAGCCAATACCGTTGCAGTTGTGGTGCCGTCACCAGCTTCGTCGGAGGCTTGCGAAGCGACTTCCTTGAGCATTTGCGCCCCCATGTTTTCGAATTTGTCTTTCAGCTCGATTTCTTTGGCTACGGATACGCCGTCCTTAGTTACGGTTGGTGCGCCGAACGATTTGTCGAGCACAACATTGCGGCCTTTGGGGCCCAAGGTGGCTTTAACGGCGTCAGCCAATATGTTTACGCCGACCAACATTTTTTGACGAGCCTTGTCGCCGAATATTACTTCTTTAGCTGCCATAATCTTAATTCCTTACGAATTAATGAAATGTTAAAGGGAGGGTTGGATTAAACGAGAACGGCTTTAATGTCGGATTCGCTGAGGATAACTAGATCTTCGCCGTCGACTTCAATGGTGTCGCTACCGGCATATTTGCCGAATACCACAACATCGCCAACTTTGACATCCACAGGGCGCACGTCGCCGTTATCCAGAATGCGGCCGGTACCTACGGCAAGCACTACACCTTGATTGGGCTTTTCCTTAGCCGAGCCTGGCAACACAATGCCACCAGCAGTTTTGGTTTCTTCTTCCTTGCGGCGCACTACGACGCGGTCATGTAAAGGACGTATTTTCATTGTTAGTGATCTCCAATAATAACGATTGATTAAACCGAATCAGTGTGTTCACCGAGCCCTCATGAGTTGCTTGGAAGCCAAGCTAGCTTGCTGCTCAACGCAACAAGGCTAAAGCGCTGTGGTCGAGAAGATGGGTGCGTATTTTGGGTTTTCAACACCTGTTGGCACAAAAAAATGATTGTGGCCACGGCGTAGGATTTTGGTCCTAGGGCCGAGGGAGCGGTGTCTTCGCGTCCTCGCGCTCCACTTCACCTTCATAAAGATTGCCACCCGAGGCGCCAAATCCACCCGCTTGATGCGCTGCAAAACCAGCAACCAACCGGCTTTGTAGCCAGCGCCCGGTGGCGGGATAGAGGCACAGCAGCGCACGCAGATCTGACAAAAAACCCGGCAGAATAAATAACATCCCAGCCAGCACCCGCAGCACACCCACACCGGGAGGCTCAGCCTGCTGCAAGGCTCGAATACTGGTCAGTGACTGACCGCGCAGCAGCTGACGGCCTACGACTACCCCACCCAGTAGCATAGCCAGCAGCCCCCAACCGCCGAGAAGCTTGCCAACAAGGCTCATTAACACAACTTCCGACACTAGCCACGCCAACAAACCATAACCAATTTTGCGCATTTATTACCCCAAGGACTCACCCCCAGCTAGTCGACGAAGGTCCGACACTGGCCAGCCGCCTGAGCAAACTGTGGGCGCGTCACGCAAATTCAAGCCTGCGGCCCTTCCCATAAACCGGCCAGCAACCTACCATCGATGCCCCGTTATGCGAGGTTCACCATGTCCAGAGTCGACAATCCCTACCGCACCTGGATCAGTCCGCCCGTGCTGAGCGTGTTTGCGCTGGGCGTCAGCAGTGGGTTGCCATGGGTAATGATTGGGTCGGCACTGACCCTATGGCTGAAGGAAGCCGGCATCAGTCGCACGCAAATCGGCTTTGCTGGGTTAATTTTCAGCCTCTATGCCATCAACTTTTTGTGGTCGCCGCTGGTGGATGCGCACCGTCTTCCGCTAAGCCGGCGTATTGGGCAAATGCGCAGCTGGATCTTATATTGCCAACTGGGCGTAGCCCTATGTTGTCTGCTGATGAGTTATTTTCCGCCGCCCGATGCCACACAGGGGCTTATAGCCCTAGCGTTTGTTTTAGCGCTGTGCTCGGCCACTCAAGATATTGCGGTGGGCGCCTACCGCATCGACATTTTCTACGGCGCCGACAGCAAAGCCCTCTCGGCGTCATCCGCCGCCGTTACCGCCGGCTGGTGGACTGGTTATGCGGGCATCGGCGGCCTGCCACTGTGGCTCTCTGACGCGCACTGGCAATGGCCCCAACTGTATGGGTTGATGGCCGCCATCATGCTGCTGTTGCTGTTCA
>CAMCXE010000139.1 GCA_945882995.1 Thalassocella blandensis
GTTAGGCTGTTGGTTAAAGGCTGAAAATACTGGCCGTTATATTCCAGTTTGAAATATTCTAAGTCTGTACTGGGAATGCCAGCGGTGAGGTTGAGTGATTGATAGTTGCCGCGCGTAGCCAATATGCCCTTATTGAGCGTGCTACGCACCCAAGAAGCGCTTAATGTCGCTGAATTAAACGTGTCGCCATACTGATCCAAAAAGCCGGGTTTAGTACTGGCCAGCATGTCGTTGGTCACTAAACCGCCTACGGTTGAATAGTCTTCGATGATGCCATCGCCATCCGGATCTAGCTTGGAGCCCGAGCGAGCAAAATCGGACAAGTTGGTATACAGATAGGGGTAGTTTTCGATATTCAAATGCCCCGGTGTGCGCCGAATCTCTTGGCTGGCGTAGGACCCGGTTTTAACATAAATATGGCTTAGCCCCACACCAAAGTTTAAGCGTTGAATTTCAGAAAGCGGGTAACCAAAATTGACGGTAGTGCCATAGTCATTGGTGGTGTAATCCGCTACGCCATAAACTCCGAAATCCCGTTGGCGATAATACAACGATATTCCGCGGCTCACGCCATCCGGCGTGAAGTAGGGGTCGTTGTAGGACAGGCTATACATACTGAGGTATTTATTGTAGCTGGCGGAAATGCCCACCTCTTTGCCGGTGCCTAGCCAGTTCTTTTGATCTAAGCCGGCTTGAAAAATAAAGCCAGTGTGCTGAGCATAACCCACGCTGCCATTAATTGACCCGGAAGGCTGCTCCTCAACTTTATACTCTACGTCAATGAGGTCGCTGGTACCTGGCACATCTTTATTTTCAACACTGACCTCTTTGAAGAATCCTAAGCGTTCAAGGCGCACTTTACCCTGCTCAATTTTGGCCTTAACGGCGGAGGCTGATTCCATTTGGCGCATTTCGCGGCGCAATACTTCATCGGTGGTTCGCGTGTTGCCTTTGAAATTGATGCGGCGCACGTAAACCCGTTGCGCTGGGTTGATGAAAAAATTAATGTCCACCGTTTTTTTGTCCGGATTGGACTGGGGAATACCTTCGACCTTAGCGTTGGTGTAGCCTGCATTGCCTAACAGGGTGGTGATATATTCAGACGTTGTAGTCATCAAGTTTTGTGAAAACGTATCGCCCGTTCTAAGTAGAATCACTTGCCGAATAACTGCTTCAGACAAGATTGGGTTGCCCGCCAACTCGACTTTATTTACGGTGTATATTTCGCCTTCCGAAATATTCAGGGTGATAAATACGCTTTTCTTGTTGGGGCTTAATGAAACTTGAGATGAGGTGACTTTAAAGTCCAAATAGCCTCGGTCGAGATAGAAAGATTCGAGTTTTTCGATGTCGCCTTTTAATTTTTCTTTGGCGTAGTGGTTGTTACCATTGAGAAATGAAAACCAGCCTTTGGATTTTAGATCGAACAGGTCTTTTAATTTGTCATCGCTGAACGTTTTGTTGCCGACGATTTGAATGTTGACAATTCCTGATATCGAGCTTTCATTGATTTTGATATTGATTTTAACTTGATTGTTGGGTTGTTCCACCGCTTGGGCGTCCACTTTGGCACCATAACGGCCTTGTGAGATGTATTGGCGTTCCAGCTCGTGGGCTATACCTTCCAGCGTGTCTTTTTGAAATATTTGGCCAACCGCTAAGCCTTGATCCTTCATAACTTTATTCAGCTGCTCGGTTTTTATGGCTTTATTACCTTCGAGCTTCACTTCGCTAATGGCCGGCCGCTCTTTGACATTAATGATGACAATGCCATCTTCATGTGCGATTTGGATGTCGGAGAAAAAGCCCGTGGCAAATAAAGAATTTATGGCGGTGCGAATCGCGTCATCGTCGGCAAAGTCGCCAACTTGCAAGGGCATGGCCGCAAACACGGGGCTGGCGGACACGCGCTGTAGCCCTTCTACGCGAATATCGGTGACTCGAAAACTGGCCGCTAGCGCGGATGTGGGCAGTACAACTGCGAGTGACAAAATGGCGAAACTGCGCTGCAGGGAGAATATCGATTTCACGGATATTTAAATCTTATGGTGAGTTTTTGTTAGCGGCGCAAATCAGCGTCTGGCCGAGTGGTGTATGTTCGCAATGCTCAAATCTTATAAAGATGTGGTTCCGGTCAGCCGCCTTTACGCTGGCGTTTTGTAGGGATGGCTTAATGCATTGAATTCACTGACCGTCTTTAGTGATTGTGGGTAGGGCACTAGTAACAACCAAGGTTTTGCTGTTTAAAGGCGCAAAAGATCGTTGTAGAACGCCACTATCATCACGCCACCGAGCAGCAATAAACCCAGTTGCGTACTGAATGTTTTGAGCTTGTCGGAAACGGGGGAACCTTTAGCCGCCTCAATCAGGCAGTACAAAATGTGGCCACCATCCAACACTGGGATGGGCAGAAGGTTCAGTACTGCCAAATACACACTCAATTGCGCCAGAAAGCCAAAATAATAGCTCAACCCTGCTTTGGCGGAATCGCCCGCCACTTTAGCAATGCCGATGGGGCCGCTCAAGTTTTTAGTGGAGATTTGCCCGACTAACAGTTTTTTAATGGATATCAGCACCATGTTGGCTGTGCTGATACTTTGTTCGAATCCGTAATTTATGGCCTGTAGCGGCCCTAAATCCCGAGTGCGCTTCATGTTTTCAGGCCATGCAGCCTGTTGTGGGTAAACCCCAATTCGGCCAATGGTTTTGCCGTCAACCGTTTCGGGGCTGGGTGTTAAGGCTACTTGCAGACTCTGGGCGTCGCGTTTAAGTTCAACTTTTAGCGGCTTGCCGGGCGCGGCTTGAATTTTATGTAGCCACTGATCCCACGAGACTATGATTTCGTCGTCCACAGCGATGAGTTGATCGCCAACCAGCATGCCAGCCTTTTCAGCGGCACCGCCGGGCATTATTTTGCCAATTGTGGTTTGAATGGCCGGATGAAAGAACTCAAAGCCCAGGCTAGTGAAGGGGTCCGGCGCCTCATCCTGTTGCAGCCAGTCGGTGAGCGGAATGCTGAGATCATAGGTTAGGCTGTCGTCGCTGGGATACTTGACCCGAATGACTAGGCTGCCTGACTCGCCGAGACGTTTGAGTAGCTGTTCGGCCACGGCTTCGCGGGTTGCGGTTAAGGTGCCGTCCACCGCCACGATTTCTTGGTCGGTTTCTAGGCCTGCGCGCGCGGCGGGTGAATCCGATATTACCTTCCCAACCTGCGGCGTTAGGCTGACCACACCTTGCAAACCCAGTATGGCAAACACGAGGATGGCGAGTATGACGTTGGCCATTGGGCCTGCGGAGAGAATGGCGATGCGCTGCCAGACGTTTTTTTGGTTGTAGGCTTGATGGCGTTCGTGGCTGGCCACCGGCTGCTCGCTTTCGTCGAGCATTTTTACGTAGCCGCCGAGAGGAATGGGCGCCAGCGCAAATTCGGTGCCCTGTTTGTCGTACCAGCTGACCATTGGCGTGCCCATGCCAATACAGAACCGCAACACTTTCACGCCACAACGTCGGGCGATATAAAAATGGCCGAATTCATGAACACCCACGAGAAGAATGAGCAGCCCAAAAAATACCACTAGGGTGCGTAGCAGTTCTATGCCTGAATCCAGCGTCGGAGTCATCATGTGAGTGGGTGCCCTGCGAATTGTTGAATGTGTTTGCGGGCGCTTAGACGTGCTTCGCGGTCCGCGCATTCGACCGCATCAAGGCTGGTGGGTTCGCTGTTCTGCCAAGTCTGCATAACGTTGTCGACCACCTCTGCAATCTGGGTGAAGGTCAGGCTGCCTGCGAGGAACGCGTCAACCGCCACTTCATTGGCGGCGTTGAGAGCGGCGGGGCAGGTGCCGCCCGCTTTAAAGCTCGCCACGGCTAAATTCAAACAGGGGAACCGCTCCTCGGATGGCGGCGAGAATTCTAGCGGCGGCATGTTTAAAAAGTCCAAACTTGGCACGCCCGAAGCCGCTCGCGCTGGCCAAGCTAAACAGTGCGCAATGGGGGTGCGCATATCGGGCACGCCAAGCTGGGCCAACACCGAGCCGTCGGTGTATTCCACCATGGAGTGCACAATACTCTGTGGGTGCAGCAGAATCTGAATTTGCTCGGGGCGGGCGCCAAACAGCCAGCAGGCTTCAATATATTCCAGCCCTTTATTCATCATGGTGGCCGAGTCCACGGAAATTTTACGGCCCATGCTCCAATTGGGGTGCGCGCAGGCCTCTTCGGGAGTCACGCCAGCCAATTGATCGAGCGGTGTGGTGCGGAAAGGGCCGCCTGAGCCGGTGAGCAAAAGGCGTTTAACGCCGGCCTTCTCAAGGCTTGTAGAGCCGGTGGGTAGGCATTGGAAAATGGCGTTGTGTTCGGAGTCCACTGGCAGTAGGGTCGCATTGTGCGTGGCTACCTGTTGCATGAACAGGCCGCCGGCCATCACTAGGGATTCTTTATTGGCCAATAAAATACGCTTACCGGCTTGTACGCCAGCCATGGTCGGCCGCAGCCCCGCTGCGCCTACAATCGCGGCAATGACAATATCAACGTCGCTGGCACCCGCCACATCGATCAAGCCTTGGGGGCCGGTGAGGATTTGTGTATTGAGGCCATGAGCGCGCAGCGCATGGCGTGCGTTAGCGGCCTGTTCTGCATCGCCAATAACCGCGTACAGCGGCCGGTGCACTAGGCATTGGTGAATGAGCAGGTCAACTTGGCGATGCGCCGTTAAAGCAAATACAGCAAAGGATTCCGGATGACGCGCTATCACGTCTAGGCTGCTGACGCCAATTGAACCGGTGGAGCCGAGTACCGTGATTTGCTGCAGGGCCTTCATTGCAGTGACCAGCCGGTTAATAGCAGGCTGAGTGTGAAAATGGGCGCGGCCGCCGTAAGGCCGTCAATGCGGTCCATAAACCCGCCGTGCCCCGGTAACAGTTGACTGGAATCTTTAACACCTTGGTGACGTTTAACCATGCTTTCAACCAGATCGCCCAGCACCGACGCGGCGGCGGCGGGCATAATCAAAAGTGCGCAGGCCACAAAGCTGTGTGCGTTTTGTTTGAGCGTTAAGAGCACGGCGAGCACAACTGTGAAGAACAGTCCGCCAGCCACTCCTTCCCAGGATTTACCAGGGCTCACATAGGGCGCGAGTTTGAGTTTGCCGAAGGCGCGCCCGGTGAAATAGGCGCCGATAGCCATAACCGCCACTACGCCAAACAAGAGGGCGACAACCCACTCACCCTTGGGGAGCTGGCGCAAAAATACCAGTGAGAGACCGGTGGGAATGAGCACCAGCGCGCCCATTAAACAGCGCCACTCCACACCACCCCACCAAACCTGGCCGCCTTTATATTGGCTTACGAGCAGCAGTGCTGTGCACCACCAAACGGCGGCTACGCCAAAGGGCAGCCAATTGGGGAGGCCGAATTGTGCCTGTAGGGCAAGAATGCCCATTGTCGTTGCCAGTAGTGTTATCGGGTAAACCTGCTGCCCGAGGCGAGAACGAATGCCGGAGAGGCGCCCCCATTCCCAAGCGGCCAAACTAAACACGGCGGCAACCAGCAAGTTAAAGGCTTCTCGCGGTGCAAAGAATAAGATGCCAAATACGCAGGCGCCGAGCACTAGCGCGGTGATCACTCGCTGCCTAAGCACGTTCAGCTCCTAAGCGCATAGCGTCAATTTGTTCACTGGTTTGCCCAAATCGGCGTTGGCGTCCAAAAAAGTCATCCACGGCGGCATTAAGTGCAGCAGCATCAAATTCCGGCCAGAGAAGGGGGGTGTAATACAGTTCTGCATAAGCCGCCTGCCACAGCAGAAAATTGCTGATGCGTTGCTCGCCGCCGGTGCGGATGAGTAAGTCCAATGGCGGCAGATCGGCCGTAGAGGTGTATTGGTCTATCAGCTCTTCGGTGAGGAGCTGATTGGGAATCAACCCTTGCTGCATGGCCGCCGTGGCTTGGTTAGCGGCCTCGATGATATCCCAGCGGCCGCCGTAGTCAGCGGCGATCACTAGGGTATCGGAGCCGTTACAGGCGATGGCTTCGGCTTCGTCGATGGCTTTCACAAGGTTTTTGCTAAAACGGGTGCGGTTACCAATCACTCGTAAGCGCACCCCTTCTTCTGCCAGCTCTCGCGCCTCCTGCTTGAGGTAGCTGTAAAACAAACCCAATAAGGCCTCCACTTCCCTAGGGGGGCGGCGCCAGTTTTCCGAGGAAAAAGCGAATAGAGTGAGTGTGCTCACGCCGCGCTTGCGGGCCGCCGCTAGAACATCGCGAATACGCTCCACGCCCGCTTTATGACCGGCGATACCCTGCCGGCCTTCGCGTTTGGCCCACCGATTGTTGCCATCCATGATGATGGCAATGTGGCGCAAGGATTCAGTGTTCACTGCTACTTCCGTCGCCCCTAGATATCCATCAGGCCTTTTTCTTTCGCGGCAAATGCCGTTTCGATTTCGGCGATGGCTTTGTCGGTTAATTTCTGAATGTCATCCTGCGCGCGGCGCTCATCGTCTTCGCTGATCGCTTTATCTTTCAATAATTTGTTCAGGGTGGCATTGGCGTCGCGGCGAATATTGCGCACCGCCACGCGACTATTTTCGGCTTCGCCTTTAGCTTGTTTGATATAGCCTTTGCGGGTTTCTTCGGTGAGTGCCGGCATGGGTAGACGAATGAGTTCACCCATGGTTGATGGGTTCAGGCCGAGGTCGGACTTCATAATGGCTTTTTCAATGGCCGGCACCATGGCTTTTTCCCAGGGGCTTACCGACAGGGTACGGGCATCCAGTACGCTAACATTGGCCACTTGCGATAAGGGTACATCTTGGCCGTAATAGGGCACGTAAACCGTGTCCAAAATGCTCGGGTGTGCGCGGCCGGTACGAATTTTGTTGAAGGTGATGCCCAGGGCTTCAACGGTTTTTTTCATGCGTTCAGTCGCGTCTTTTTTGATATCAGCAATCATGGGTTAAGCCTCTTCTATCAATGTGCCTTCGTCGCCGCCCACCACTATGTGAAGGAGCGCGCCTGGTTTATCCATCTTGAATACCCGCACGGGCATTTGGTGTTCTTGACACAGGCAGATGGCGGTTAGATCCATTACGCCCAGCTTCTCGCGGAGCACTTGGTCGTAACTCAGGCGCGAGTAGCGGGTGGCAGTTGGATCTTTCATGGGGTCTGCGGTATATACACCATCCACTTTTGTGGCTTTTAGCACTAATTCTGCTTCCACCTCAATGCCGCGCAAACAGGCCGCCGAGTCGGTGGTAAAAAACGGATTACCCGTACCCGCAGAAAAAATCACTACCTCGCCGTTTTCCAGCAGGCGGATAGCGCGGCGGCGGTCGTAATGTTCTACCACGCCGCTCATGGGAATGGCCGACATTACAGTACAGGAAATATTCGAGCGCTCTAGGGCGTCGCGCAGGGCTAGGGAGTTCATTACCGTGGCCAGCATACCCATATGGTCGCCGGTTACGCGGTCTAAGCCGGCTTTGTTTAATGCGGCGCCGCGAAATAAATTGCCGCCGCCCACTACTAAACCAATTTGCACGCCTATGCCCACAAGCTGGCCTATTTCCAGTGCCATTTTGTCCAGCACTTTAGGGTCTATTCCGAAACCCTCTTCGCCCATTAATTGCTCGCCGCTGAGCTTAAGTAAAATACGTTTGTATTTTCGATCGCGCACACTTGGCATATTCAATTCCTCTGGATAGGGTGGGTTGAATGACTGGGGACGCGCCTGGCGGCGCCGAGTCGCTCCCAACACTGGGGGCTAGCTCCGGCAATTCCAAGCAACGTTTTTAAAACCGCCCGACGCTAAAAAGGCGGGGGTTACCCGCCTTTCTGGCCCTGACTATTTAGGCCTAACCTTTTGAAGCTTCAATTTGCGCCGCAACTTCTGCCGCAAAATCGGTTTCCACTTTCTCGATGCCTTCACCCACTTCGTAACGCACAAAGGTGGCTACAGAAGCGCCGGCTTTTTTAACCAAAGCACCAACGGTAATTTCAGGGTCTTTCACAAAAGGTTGCTCCAGCAGGCTGGTTTCCTTCAGGAATTTGCTGATGCGGCCCATGGTCATTTTTTCAACGATTTCGGCGGGTTTGCCTTGCATGTCGGGTTGGGCGCGGATAATTTCTTTCTCTTTTTCCACCACTTCGGCAGGCATGTCTTCAGGGCGCACAACCTGCGGGTTGGAGGCGGCAACATGCATGGCGATATCTTTAGCCAGTTCCACCGAGCCGCCGGTCAATTCAACTACCACGGCGATGCGGTTGTTGCTGTGCACATAAGCGCCCACGATGTTGCCGGCTTGGCCAACGAAATTGGCGCGGCGCACGCTGATGTTTTCGCCAACTTTTTGTACTAGGGCTTCGCGTGAGCTTTCCAAGTCGCCAGCCATAAGGGCGGCGATGTCGGTTTGTTTGTTGGCAAAGGCCGCGTTTATAACGGCCTGTGTAAAGTTCAGGAAGTTTTCATCCCTGGCTACGAAGTCGGTTTCGCTGTTCACTTCAAGCACCATGGCAGAAGACGCGTCATCGGCTACTTTTACGGCAACAATACCTTCAGCCGCAATACGGCCGGCTTTTTTGGCCGCTTTTAATCCGCTAACTTTGCGTAGGTTTTCAATGGCAAGTTCAATGTCACCGTCGCTGGCTTCCAGTGCTTTTTTGCACTCCATCATGCCTAGGCTGGTGCGTTCACGCAGTTCTTTTACGAGGGAAGCGGAGATAATCATGTGTCAGTCCTCAATCAACAGTTTTTGAGTAATGGATATAAACAAACCAATCAGCAAAAAGGGGGCGCTGCCCCCTTTATTTGCTCCTGCCCCTAGTGGTGCGGGCAATCTTGGTAATAATTAGGCTTCAGCAGCAGGTTCGTCAGCCACTTCAACAAATTCACTTTTGCTGGCGATGCCTTCTAAGCAGGCGTCAGCCATGGCGGCTACGTACAGTTTGATGGCGCGAATGGCGTCGTCATTACCGGGGATAACAATGTCAATACCGTCTGGATTGCTGTTGGTATCCACAATGCCGATCACTTTGATGCCGAGTTTGTTGGCTTCTTGAATGGCGATGCGCTCATGGTCAACGTCGATAACAAATAGTGCGTCGGGCAAGCCGCCCATATCTTTAATACCACCGATAGAAGACTCCAACTTTTGCATGTCACGTGCACGCATCAGGGCTTCTTTTTTGGTGAGTTTATCGAAGGTGCCATCTTTGCTTTGGATTTCTAAGTCGCGGTAGCGACGGATAGAAGCGCGGATGGTTTTGTAGTTGGTCAACATGCCGCCCAACCAACGATGGCTGACAAATGGCATGCCGGCGCGTTGTGCTTGTTCAACGATGGTTTTTTGTGCGGCGCGCTTGGTGCCGACAAAGAGAATTTTTTTCTTTTGAGCGGCCATTTGTTTAACCACTTCTAAGGCTTGGTTAAACGCGGGTACGGTGTGCTCAAGGTTGATGATGTGGATTTTGCAGCGGGCGCCGAAGATGTATTTGCCCATCTTGGGGTTCCAGTAGCGGGTTTGGTGTCCGAAGTGGACGCCGGCTTGGAGCATTTCACGCATTGATATAGTAGGCATTTGTAGTTTCCTGTTTGGGTTAAGCCTCCATACATCCCGCAGCTCAACCCCGAAGGGCACCCAGAGTAGCGTGTCGATGTATGTGTGACATAGAGTAAAGTGAACCCGCCATAACGGCAGGGCGCGCTTTATACCACAGGTGACCGGCAAACGAAAGCGCGGCGCGGGTCAGCGGGGATGATTGGTGGGGTTTTCCGGTTAAACGGCCGAAGAATTTTTTAAGGGATTAGGCGAGCCGGTTCTTGATGATTTTAGAGGATGCAGAAGTACTTGGTGTGGGCGCTGCTTAACTTTTTCCGTGGCGGAGTTTTTTGTGATGGGTTGTGATTATGCGTTACGAGGTTCTGATGGGGGCGCTTATATAGGCAACAATGATAAACACCACTGCCGATACAAGAGCGATAAGCGCAAGACTGGCTAGGCTAAGCGAATCTAGGTTAAAAGACCCCAGTAGAGTGCCAATAAAATAACCGCAGCTGGCGCAGCAAGCGAATGCCGTCCAGAGACTGGCATGGCCCTGCTTGGAAATGGTGGAAGTGCAATGGGGACATTTAAGCGCCTCGTGTTTTGACGCGGTGAGTCGCTGCTTTACAATCCCAAAAAATGGTAGCCGTTTTGTGCAGTAGGGGCAGTATTTCATAGGGGTTTATTTATCTCCTCGGGCCGCATTTGTTAATCCTACGCGGGCTGCTATGTCTAGTTCGTAGGGTGGGCAAAGCTTGCGTGCCCACGCCGTTCTTGCATAACAATTTAGGCAATTTTAAATACCCGGATCGCGCGTGGCAGTCATGTTTCGACTCTCCATTGCGTGGGCACGCTGCGCTTTGCCCACCCT
>CAMCXE010000140.1 GCA_945882995.1 Thalassocella blandensis
CCGTTTTTTGGCCGAGTGGAGAGGTGATTTTTAGGGGCAAATGGACAGGACGTCCATTTGAGCCGTGACGGGACAGGATGTCACGCCACGGCGACCCTCAAAATCGCCTCGGCAGAAAATTGCTCCTGCATTTTCTGCATTCGCGCCATCCGTGGCTCTTGAGGGAGGGTATTTTTGCGCAGCAAAAACCAAAAAGTCGGGTGGCCTTTCTTTTTGGTGACTTTTTCTTTACCAAGTGCATCCATGCACTTGGTCCTGCGGGTCGCTTCGCGATTAAAAATTGCTCCCGGCAATTTTTTGGCCACGCAGCAAATTGCTGGGAGCAAATTGCCACAGCGGAGCTGCCCGAAGGGTGAAGGCCACGAAGGCCTTCATGAAAGAAAAAGTTACTCGCCCAGGAGGGCGAAATAATGGCTAAAAATCACTCAGGAAATCAGCTTTGCGCCTAAATGAATGACATTGCCCCCTGTACCACGCGTAACCAGAGGAAAATTGCCTGTATCGGCAGCAGCATAAATTACTGCCAGTACACTATTTATTAGGACAATTTACTAAACAGCGTTAGCTGACTAACGCGGATAAATGACTGTTGAGTGGCTTGTAATATCATGGATTGTTGCGAGAGGCGCGTTGAGGCCTCGGCGTAATCAAGACTGCTAATATCACTTAGCACTTTTTGACTGACTACGGAGGTGTCCAAATGAATGCTTTTTGTAGCCTCCAGAGTATTCACCCTTGCGCCAATTTTAGACGTAACATTGAGTACGCTGGTTTGCGCATTAGTGAGATTTTTTAGCGTGGTGGCAACCATGGCTGAAATTTGTTTTTTGGCGTCTGGGCCGCCATCATAAGCTTTTAGCGTTTCACTAAAACGGGCCAAGGTGGTGACTATATCTTGCCGAGAGGACGAATCGATAAACACGCGATCCACCGATTTAGCGGCAACGCCATCCACCGATTTAGTGCCCATGGCGGAGGTTAATCCCATCACTGCGTCGATATTGGCCGAGCCATTCATAATGGATATATTTACCCCCGAGTCCATGTGGAAGCCCTGACGATCCACACGCAAACCCATGGCCGTGAGCTTGGCGGCGTTGCCATTAGTCGGCTCGTTGAGTGTGGCGGCTAGGTCTGCGGTATTGGTGATATTGGCATCGAGTACAAATGTTTGGGTTATTCCGCCTGCGCGGATTCGAAAGGTTTCGGGGGTGGCAGTAAAATTAAAGCCACTGGTGGCGCCCAGGCTACCAAAATCCAAAGTGGCGGGTACGGCGGCAGTACCCGAAATAGGATTACCGTTAATTTTTACCGCCACGCCTTTAATTTTCACCTCGCGACCGGCTACATAAGGCTGATCCTGCAAAATAATGCGGCCGGTGGATTTTTCGGTAGCGGTAAAGTTTTTCCCATGCGGCACAATATTGCCTTCGGCATTAAAGCTAATCACGATATCTTCGGGGTAAAAATCGTCATAGGCCTGTTGATCGTACACGCGCCCCACACTGATAGTCACCGGTGGGTTGGATTGGTTAGATGGGCTAGGGTAAGTGTTAATGGTCTTGTTGGCACTCTCTATTTCCACAAACGCCGTTTTACCAGAGTCAGTGGTTGGCACATAGGTGTTGTTGGCGATTTTTATATATTGCTGTCCTTCGTCGCCATTAAATCGAAAGCCCGAAAGACTGTCGCCGGTGAAGGGCTGCTCGCGGCTTTTAAATCCGCCAAAAATATAGTCGCCATTGGCATTTTTGCTATTCGTCAAATTTAACAGCTCATCAATGCGTGAATCCACTTCACTGGCCAGCGCCGCATACTCATTGCCGCTGAGTGATGCAGTATTACCTGCCGAAATTGTTAGCTCTTGCATGCGTTGGATAAGATCATTCACACCATTTAAGCTAGATTCTTCCCGCGTTAAATTGTTATTGGCGATGTCGATATTGGCTGTGTATTGCTTAGTGCTGGCTAATTCGTCATTTAGCTGCATGATTTTAGTGGAGGCAACGGGGTCGTCAGCCGGGGTTAACACGCGCATGCCGGTGGAAATTTGCGACTGGGTTTTCAGGAGTTGTTGGGTTAAATCGGCCATGCCGCGATTGGCAATGTCGAATACCTGTGACGATGAAATGCGCATAGTGGCGTTTATCCGAAGGACTTGAGCAAAGTATCAAACAAATCTCGTGCCACTTGTATTACGCGTGCGTTAGCCGAATACATTTGTTGATATTTAACCAAGTCCGCAGCTTCTTCGTCCATATTGACGCCGGAAATCGAGTTGCGCAGTTGTGTTGTTTGGGTCAAAACCTGTTTTGCCGCCTCAGAATTTATTTTTGAGGCATTGGTTTGAATGCCCACTGTTTCCACTAGCGAGCCGTAGCTGTCATTAAAGCTAGAAATGCCGCCATCCATGGTTTTTTTGTGCTGCAAATCCACCAAGCCTAAGGCATTGCGATTATCTGATGCGGCGGAATGGTTAAAATCGAGGGTGAAGTTATCGCCGCTTTTGGGGCTGCCATTAATAGCCGCTTGAATGCCTAAAAAATTGTTGCGCGCTAAGTTGGGCCGCCGCGTATCGCCGAATATCAGCGAATTATCCGGAAAACTCGCGAGAGAGAGGCCTTTACCGAGGGTCACATCCAGCCGCCCGCCCACGGCAACGGCGTTGGTCACGCCGGTGCCTTGGCCGACTAGCGTTAAGTCAGGATTTTTGCCATCATTAATGGCAATGGAGTCGCCGGCGGCGGCTTCCAGCGTAAAGGCTAAATCGTCGCCTTGTTGTGCGTATACCCGCAATTCAGGTCGCCCCGAAACGGCATCTCGCGCGGCGCTGGCATAAATGCCCTGATTTTTCAGCGTCTCATTATTGTTGATGCGTCCGGCCAAAAAATCATTAAATTCATTGGGGGAGGTTGTTGGGTCCGGCACCGATCTATCCAGCAAAAATTTGCCTTGCTGTGTGTCAAAGGTATAAGGCAGTAAGGTTTCACCGTTAAGCGATATTTGTAGCGGTTCCACTTTTGTAAGGGAGAGACCGGTAATGTTCGCATAGGTGGATGCATTGGCTGAAACACCGGGGACATTATTGAGTGTGGCGGCTAGCGTTTTGGCGGACGCATTTAGCGGCGTGGCTACATTAAACCGATCCGGCGAACCGCCAGGATCGGACGAAGCTTTAACCAAGCTGAGTAGTTCGGCGGGATATCCGTTAGTTAAGGCACCAAATCCTGCAACGCCATTGGTGTTGTTGGTGGTGGTAAAACTTGCACCTTCAATATTAAAACCCAATAAGTTATTCGCCTGCCCTAGGGGTGCGGCGTTGCCACCCGCATCTGGGTCTGGGTTGTAATTATTCAGGGTGATATTGCCGTACCCGGGGTTTTGCAGATGAAATGCAAGGCTGCCATCATCAGCGATAAATGCGCGCACACCGCTACTGGATAGTTGGGAATTAATCGACTGCAGCAGTGTAGTGGTGTCGCCGATGGCAGGCTGATTAATGCGTACGGTAAAGGTGCCGTCGTTCGCACCGTTTAATGTTTCGTCAACCGTGACGTCAAAGGAAAACTGATTGGTAGCGGCGGAAAAATCCTGTACGCCGAAATTGGGTGCTGCGCCGCCAGGCAATAATGCCGCTTGTTGAACTGGACGGCGGCCTTCCGGTAGACCTATCATGTCACCGTCGCTGGTCACCATGGTGGCGTGAGGTTCCGCGGGAAATAGCTGATTATTCACACCTGGCACGTACGTTAAGTTGCGTAATGGTGGGTCTAGGTGGCGTGGGTTACCTGGGTCAGAGTTGTCCAAAATTTCATAGCTGGTTGGCGACGTAAAATGGACGACCAGCGGCGGCTTCATTTCGCCGGCGGTTTGTAATAGCGGCAAAGGTTTGCCGTCTTTATCCAGTAGCGATGTTACTTGCCCCGCAGAAATTTTGCCCGTTCCCACATTGCCTATGCTGGAGTCCGTGGACAATGGACTGCCAAAGGCAACATCTTCGCCGTTGAGAATAATCCGTGAAAATTCTCGGGGCGCGTTGTGTACAGGGCGCAACGTAAATTTATCCCCATCATGATATTCACCGGCTTCAAAATTTAGCTCCAAACCATCAAAACTGGATTTAAATGGAAATGTGCCCGGCAAGAGGCCAGAAGTCACTTCTTGATCATCACTAACGCGTTTTATGCGAAATAGTCCGCCGCCTTCAATGGATACTTCATAATCGTTAGTGGTTAATTTCTGCGAATCTTGTATAAATAGGGACATCACCTGATTGGTAGGCGGTGTGTTGTCGGAGTTGCCCAGTACGCGATTTCTGGCTGTGGTGGGGTCATTGACGTTATTAAATAAATCGGTGCCAAACGCGTTGTTTAGGGTTACACCCTGTTTATGTTGGGTATTAAATGCGTCGGCCATCACTACCGCTACACGCCCCAACTTATTAAATGCCGGGTATAAGCTTTCATCGCGAAACCGTATTAAGCCGCCCAAGTCACCGCCGCTAACGGTCACGGGCATTTTTTGGCCATTTTCCCGCCCCAGCACTAACCGCAGTTGGGTAACATCCGAGGGATTGGGCTGCAGTTCTAAGGTTTGTGCGATGTTGCCAATAACCAAGCTTTGGCCAGAGCCAAGAATGACGTTAAGTTTTCCTGCGCCTTCGTCAAAAGTCTGGATGGCGACCAACTCCGATAGTTTGCGCAGTGCTTCATCACGCTGGTCTAGCAAATCATTCGGTTTTGCGGCGTTAGCCGAGCTCATGGCATCAGTAATTTTAAGATTCAGTTGGGCAATGCCATTACTCAGCGCATTAACCTGTGCAACATCCACATGCATCGAGGCGTTAAGTTCCCCATTGATGGAATCCATGCGGGCGTAAATGGTATTAAAGCGGTCGGCGGTATTTTGGGCTTCGCTGACTATCAATTGCCGTGCAGGGATAGAGGTGGGGTCTGTGCTGCCATTTTGCATGGCACTAAAAAATGTTTCCAGTGATGACGATAAACCGGATGCGGAGTTTGACAATAGATTATCAAGATTACCCGCTTTGTTGTAGTAGGCGCTAACATCTGAAGCCAAATTGGTATCGGTGCGTACTTGGCTGTTCACATAATCGTTTGCGACGCGACTGATATCCGAAACACTTACGCCATTACCAATATAACCCGCGCCGGTTTGATTAGACGGATTTGTGACTACCGTCACCCGTTGACGGCTATAGCCATCCGTGCCCGCATTAGCGATGTTATGGCCAGTGGTGCTTAACGCGGTTTGGTTGGCGCGCAAGCCACTTACACTTATACCTAAAAGATCAGTAGCCATTTAGGCGCTCCACATATTTCACTTCAGTCACCGCTGTATTTCCCGGCTTTCAGCGCCTCAAATAGGCCGATAATTTTTTGACTATACGCAGGGTCTGTTGCATAACCCGCGCCATGTAGGGCTTGAATGTAGTGTTTCGCGTCGCCGGCTGTATCCAGGGCTTGTTGGTAGCGTGGGTTGCCTTTAATAAAATCCACATAATCCTGAAAACTTGCAGCCACGCTGGAATATTTTCTGAATTTGGCTTGTTCCTGCTGGGCGATGCCATTGCGATATTCCAACGTGGAAACATCTACGTGATTGCCGCCCCAGCCCGAACTGCTTTTAATGTTGAAAAAATTATTGCTGGTGTTGCCCTGTTGATCTTTCAACATGCGTTGGCCCCAGCCGGTTTCCAGTGCGGCTTGCGCCATTAGCATGAGCGGATTAACGCCCAATTGCGCCGCTGCCGATCGAGCGTAGGGCAACAGTTGTTCCACAAATTCGCTGGGCGAGCGCACACTCAAACGCAGCAGTGACTCAACTTTAGCAAGCGGCTTGGTGGTTGCGGCATCCGTTTTGGGGGGTAGTTCCGTGGGGGCATCATCGCTGTAGGGGTCTTGGAAAGATTCAACAACGGTTTTTGCGGGCATTAGCGCGGCGGCAACCGGGCTGCTGATTTTTGGTTTTAGCAGCGGAGGAACACTGGAATCCCGCGCCGGCAAGGCGGCCATTTTTTCCGTCTTTATACTTTGGAGATCCTCAGGATCCTGCGTTTTGTCGGATTGGGAATGGGTGACACCTTTGCGGTTGGTAAATTGCCGGTAAAGAACGTCCGCGATACCCAAACCTTTATTGTGCGAAAGGTGTAACGCCAATTGTTGGTCATACATGTCGCGATAAAATTTGGTTTCATCGGAGGTAACAAGGCTGTCGTCTTCAAAAACGGCATTGGCCTCACGCATGGATTTCAGCATCATACTGGTGAACATGGATTCAAATTGTTGTGACACCTGCTTTAGTGCGGCGTCCGTATTTTTTTCCACCTTCAATTTTTGGAGACTTTGCACATCCGTAAAAACATCGGATGCGTTGTGGCCCAGTGACGAAGAAATTCCGCTGCTCATGGCTAAATTACGATAATTTCAGCGCGCAAAGCGCCGGCTTGTTTCAAGGCTTCCAATATGGCCATAAGGTCACCAGGGGCTGCACCCACCTGATTAATCGCTTTGACTATATCGTCCAGAGTTGGCCCAGGTGCTAATTTAAACATGGGCGATTTTTCTTGCGTTACGCCGACTTGGCTGTTGGGCACCACCGCTGTTTGGCCTTGGGAAAGTGCATTCGGTTGGCTGACTTGTACATCTTCTTTAACGGTTACGGTTAGCGAACCATGGGTAACCGCCACCGGTGTAACGCGCACATTTTTGCCCACCACAATGGTGCCGGTGCGGGAATTGATAATAATTTTGGCGGCGGATTCCCCCGGCGTTACATCGATATTTTCCAGCAGCGATAAATATTCCACGCGTTGTTCAGGATTTTTAGGCCCCTGCACGGAAATCGACACGGCGTCTTGTGCTTTTGCAATACTTGGCCCAACCAAGTCATTAATACTTTGCGCCACGCGTTTTGCCGTGGTGAAGTCGGCGCTATTGAGATTAAATACAATATTTTCGCTGCCGCCAAATTGCGACGGCACGCTGCGCTCCACCGAGGCACCATTGGGTATGCGCCCGGCGCTGGGAATATTCACCGTGACTTTTGAGCCATCTTTCCCTTGTACGCCAAATCCGCCCACAATTAAATTACCCTGTGCTAACGCGTACACATTGCCATCCACCCCGCGTAATGGTGTTAGCAGTAGGCTGCCGCCACGTAGGCTTTTTGCATTGGCCAAACTAGACACCGTGATATCAATGGTTTGCCCCGGTTTTGCAAAAGCGGGCAGTTCAGCATTTATGGCTACTGCCGCCACATTTTTGAGTTGGAATTTAGCCCCTTCCGGCACCGTAATGCCAAATTGTTTTAGCATGGCGGAAAATGATTGTGCGGTGAAGGGCGCCTGATTCGTTTGATCGCCGGTGCCATCTAAGCCCACCACCAAACCATAACCAATGAGTTGATTGGAGCGAACCCCAGCAACGGAAGCAATATCTTTGATGCGCTCTGCGTTTACCGTTGGAGCGGAAAATCCGAGTGCGCAGAGTATTGCAGTTAATAAAGCTGCCCAGCGTTGTGGTCTGTTATTCATAATATTGGCTCAAAAAAATAGCGTAAAACACCCTTAAAATGGCCATAGTCCGCTGTTAAAAAACTTGCCCAACCATCCCGTTTCGCTAGCATCTGCCATGGCGCCCGTGCCGGAATAGCTGATGCGTGCATTGGCCACGCGGGTGGATAACACGGTATTGTCGGCGCCTACGTCATCGGGGCGGACCATGCCGGTAATACGTAAATATTCGTCGCCGCGATTAATGGTCATCCATTTTTCACCGCGTACCACTAAGGTGCCATTGGGTAATATTTCGGTTACCGTCACCGTAATATTGCCCTGTAAATTGTTGCTTTGTGCAGCGTCCCCTTTGCCTTTAAAATCATTGGTGCTGCCGGCCTCCGTACCTAGGTTTACACTGCCTAAGCCTAAGGGGGCGCCCAAAATTGTGGGATTTTTCATGGCGTAGTTAGAGGCTTTTGAGGAACCCACATTGGCCTTTTTCTGAGAAACAGTTTGCTCTTTTAGGTCGATGGTAATGATGTCGCCTACACGGCGCGCTTTGCGGTCGGAAAATAAATCGAGACTACTGGAATCGGTGTACAAACTGCCATTTAAGGGTGGCGTGCGGCCTTCCGTGGGAACCAGTTTCGGCGCGTAAAATGGGTCGTTAGGCTTTGCCGGGCCAGCCACGGTGCACGCCGTTAAGGTTAGGCAGGCTGACAAATTTAGCATTAACCCTAGCGAACAGTTCATGATTTACTCACTACAGATTTTGGGTGATATTTTGCAGCATTTCATCTGCGGTTTTAATTACCTTGGAATTCATTTCGTAGGCGCGTTGTGAGGTGATCATATTCACCATTTCTTCCACGATATTGACGTTGGAATTTTCTAAGCTGCCTTGTTGAATTCGACCTAAGCCATTTTCACCCGGCGTGCCGGTTACGGGATCGCCACTGGAGCCTGTCTGTACATATAAGTTGCCACCTAAACTTTGTAAGCCCGCGGGATTTACAAAATCCACCACCTGAATATTACCTAGGTTTTGCGGGGTGATACTTCCCGGCACCATGGCGGATACCGTGCCGTCTGTGCCGATGGTTACACTGGTGGCATTGTTGGGAACGGTTATGGCTGGCTGGAGTAACAAGCCATCGGCATTTACCATTTGGCCTTCGGCATTTAAATGCAGCTGGCCGTTGCGCGTATAAGCATTGGTACCATCCGGCTGTAAAATGGGTAAAAACCCGCGCCCATCTATGGCTAAATCCAACGGCTGTTCGGTAATTTGTAAACTGCCTTCGGTAAATTGTTTGGTGGTGCCGGCGACGCGTGTACCCACTCCCAATTGCAGGCCGGAGGGTAATTGAGTTTCTTGTGTAGACTGCGCGCCCGGTTGACGTTGAATTTGGTAAAGCAAGTCTTCAAACACAGCGCGGTCACGTTTAAAGCCCACCGTGGCGGCGTTCGCTAGGTTATTGGCTATGGTGGTGAGTTGTTTGTCCTGCGCGGACAATCCAGTTTTACTAACATAAAGTGCTGAGTGCATAAGTCACCGAGATTTGTGAGAGGCAGTTGATTTCAACCCTTAACTATTTTTACAGGTCTTAGCCATTTAACTGCAGCAATCGTGCCGCACTTTCGGAATCTTTCTCCACGGTGGACATCATTTTTACGTGCATTTCATATTGGCGCGCTAGCGTTAACATGCCGGTTAATTCGCTCACCGCATTGACATTACTGCCTTCAATAAAACCACTATTCACCGTTACGTTGATATCCGGCGGCGCAGTGACTACATCTTTGCCATCCATAACGCGAAACAAGCCATCCGTGCTTTTTTTAACGGTATTGGGTGCTGGGTTAACCAATTTAATTCGGTCGATTTGTACCAACGCGTCTGCCTTTTGGCCTTGCGCATGAATGGTAATACTGCCATCGCGCCCGATTTCGATTTTTTGCGCCGGTGGAATCGTGATTGGCCCGCCATTGCCGATTACCGGCAATCCAGTGACGGTGCGTAAAGCGCCAAATTCGTCGGTTTGCAAAGCGCCCGCACGGGTATAAGCCTCGCTGCCATCCGGTGCTTGCACGGCAATATAACCCGGACCATTTATCGCCATATCCAAATCACCGCCGGTTTCCTGCTGATTACCCTGCGAAAAATTTGTACCGCCTTGCTCTTCCAGTGCGTAGGCGCGGGTGGGCAAGCCGTCACCATAATAAATGGGCATACTGCGCGCTTGCGCAAAATCCGCCTTAAAACCGCCAGTATTCACATTTGCCAAGTTATTGGCGTGACTGGTTTGGCCCCGCATATTCTGCTTCGCGCCAGTCATGGCGATATAGAGTGCTTTATCCATTGTGGTGCCTCGGTTTTTTGTCGCTAACGAGTAATACAATAGATTCTGCAAATCCGGTGCCAGTTGCTGGTGTCAAATTATTTGCGTGTTTTAATTTGGAATTACGAGGTGGGTGCTCGGAATCTGTGTGGTTTTATTTATGGACGTGGTGAAGGGGCGCGCAGATGTTGGTGATCCAACAGGGGTTTCTAGGTTTAATTATTGGCGGCGAGAATTGCGGAGTGGAGGATACAGATTGAACACTGGTGGGGCCAATGTCATGGCCTTATGCGCACAATTCATTTTTCGAGTGGTGTTTAGCCTCTATTTCGCCCTCCTGTGCGAGTAACTTTTTCTTTCATGAAGGCCATCCTGGCCTTCACCCTTCGGGCAGCTACGCTGGGGCAATTTGCTCCCAGCAAATTGCTGCGTGCCCAAAAAGTTGCCGGAGCAATTTTTAATCGCGAAGCGACCCGCAGGGCCAAGTGCAGGGATGCACTTGGTAAAGAAAAAGTCACCAAAAAGAAAGGCCACCCGACTT
>CAMCXE010000141.1 GCA_945882995.1 Thalassocella blandensis
AGGCGATTTTGAGGGTCGCCGTGGCGTGACATCCTGTCCCGTCACGGCTCAAATGGACCTCCTGTCCATTTGCCCCTCAAAATCACCTCTCCACTCGGCCAAAAAACGGGATTTCCCCGCGTCGGAGGGTTTGTGTTTGTAAAGCTGGAAAGAACTTTGTTAATACACGGGTTCTTAATGCAATCCTATTGCTGGCGGGGCGGGGCGGGGCGGGGCGGGGCGGGGCGGGGCAGAGCTTAACGCTATTAAAAAATTCACCCAACGGTTTTGCGAGATACTAAACGCATAGGCACACGCCCAAACTCGATGAAAGTTTGGGCGATTAGGGGCTAAGCAAAGTTAGCGAGGTTTACGAGCGTAGATTAATAATCGTCTGTGTTACCTGATTGGCGGTTTCAATGGTTTTTGAATTGGCCTGAAAATTACGCTGGGCAATAATCAGATTAACCAGTTCCGACGACAGGTCCACGTTCGATTCTTCAAGCGCGCCGGATTGTATGGCGCCTAAAGACCCCGAAGCAGGCACACCAATATTCGGCGCGCCGGATTTAAAATTTTCCGCCCAAGTGGTATCCCCCACCGGTTGCAAACCCTGGCTGTTGGAAAAGCTGGCCAGTGAAATTTGGCCAAGTATGAGTGATTCACCGTTGGTGAAACGCGCAAAAATTATCCCGCTGCCGTCAATATTTAACCCAGACAAACGTCCGGTGGTATAGCCATCTTGTTTAACGCGGTTTACTGCAAACTCGCTGCCAAATTGTGTGGTTTTGCCTAGATCTATTTTGAAGTTTGAGCTGGTTGGAGGGTCTGGAATAATTGTGGTCGCCCCAGCCAATACATTTTGTGGGCCCAGAGATCCATTCGGTTTGCCATTTTTATCCAGTGGTGCCCAGTTTGATATGAGCATTTTGTCCGTGCGCAATACATTCAGTGAACCATCGGGGTTAAAAAAGACGTCAAAACTTGCCATAGTCGGCAAAGTATTGTTGGGCGGCGGCAAGGCTGTGTCGGGGTCGCCTACATTTTGCCCGTCAATTTGCGCATACATTTTCCAGTGGTTGGGAGCGGTGGTTGGGTCCTTCACATCGTAGGCTTGGCGCACAAAATACTGCTGAAGTTGATGAGCGTTTCCCAGACTATCAAATACAGTTAATGTGGTCGCGTGGTTATAGGTATCGGAATTCCCCGGGTCAAAGGTCTTTAAAACTACCTCTGAGAATGCGCTTGCCGTTAAGGGACCAAATAAGCCCACTGAGGGTGGTGTGGCGTTTTGTAAGGTGTAACCTTGTTCTAAAATAATGTTAATGGATCCGCCCACCGCGATTGAGTTGGTACTGGCATCCAAGGCGCCAACAATACCCAATACCCCGTCGTTGTCTACTTCAAGCCTTTGGGGGGGCGCGGCGGTGTTACCGATAACCTGTATGGAATCGCCGTCATCTCGGCTGGCGATACTAAACCGCAGGTCGTCGCCAATGGACGATTTGATTGTGAGGTTCCCTGTGGTGGCGTCAACAACAGCGGTTATCCCCGGTAATGTTGAATTGGTCAGCGCATTTATTTGCGCGGCTATTGCGGGTAAATCGTCGCCGGTTAAGGGCACATCATTGAGGCTGAGTACCATGTTGCTGGTTTTATTCACATACGTTGCCGCTGGAATTTCCGCCGTGGTAGTTGCCGTAGCTTCTACGCCGGTTAAAGCCCCCATTTTGGCGGCTGAGGCGGCGGCGGTTGAGCCAGCTTCGGAAGTAAAGGTAATTTTTTTGCCCTTGGCATCAATTAAATCGATGGACTGTTGTGGGTATCCGTTATTAACTTTTGGAATGCCGGCGATAGACGTTAATGTTGCGGCGGGAGCCGGCAAACCGATTTGTACCGCGTTGGCTGATGTATTTAGCACGCGTATTTGTGAACTTTCACCTTTGGTGCGTGATTGAAATTCTAAATGATAATTACCCGCGCCATCGTCTTTCGCCTCGGCCACCACATTAATGGGGGTTTTTGGCGCATTAGGTTGCGACAGCTGCGCATTAATTACACCAGCCAGGGTGCGTAATTCGTTAAAACTGGTAATGGTGGCAGGTACGCCGCGTGCGCTGGATAAATTCACGGATACCGTGCCGTTTTCCGTGGCGCTGCCGGTTAATTCCACGTCAAAATTTAAGGGAGTGGTGGTGAAGTTATTAGTGATCATGGCCAAGGGAATAGAATTCCCAGCGGCTGTTGTGGTGGTCGCCTTCTGTAAGCCTATTTGCGTAACCCCTATGGAGTTACCTGTGGTTACCAGTTGTTGGCCGACGGTTTGCAATACCTGTTTGGACGAATCCAGATTCAGGTCGGAATCTACGGAGGTGGTAGGCCTAGGTTCCAAATTATTGGTTTGTATACGCAAATCGGCTTGCAATCCACCCACAATGCCTTTGTCGCTGGCATCGTAGCCTTGCAGTCTTGCGCCTTGATTATTAGTAATATAACCGTCCACATCCGTGCCAAAGGTTCCTGCCCGAGTGTAAAGTTGTTCGCCGTCTTTTTTTACCACAAAAAAGCCATTGCCTTTTATAGCTAAATCCAATTCATTTTCAGTAAAGGATACATTGCCGTCTTTAAAGTTTTGCGCAACATCTTGCAAGCGGACACCGCTACCCACCGCATTGCTGCCGGCACCTAAAACGGAGCTTGCGTAAACGTCACCAAATTCCGCTCGCGACGATTTAAAACCCGAGGTTGATGCGTTTGCAATATTATTGCCAGTCACATTAAGGTCACTGGATGCGGCGCGAATACCGCTAAGAGCTGTATTAAAAGGCATTTTCTTCTCCTGCTACCACGAATTGCTACCGGAAGTCGTTTTTGTTGTTGCTAGAAAATTTCTTTGACATCGTCCATTTTCACGGCGCCAGCCCCTGCTAAATTCAGGGTTAAGGTGCCGTCTTTGCCGAGGGTTACGCTGTTAACATTGGCGGAAAGGTTGGAGTCGAGCTGGGTTTTTTTGCCGTCTATCACGCCACTGATTTTGACGGTGTACACACCAGGCGCTGCTGCTTGCGCATCGGTGGCGGAGGGAATTAATTTGCCGTTGACGATTGCTTCTTTGCCATTCCACTGGAGTTTCAGCTGGTCTTCGCCCACTTGATCAACATCAATATTTTTAATCAGCGCGCCACCTTGGTTGTAAATGCCGATGGAAAAATTACTGCTGCCCGAGGGTAAATCGGCAGTGGCGGTAATTAATCCATTGGCATCTAAAACGGTCTGGCTCGCGGGCACCATTACAGACCGGCCCACCATAGAAGAAGCCTGCAATGCTTGGTTGGAAACGAAACGGTTGGAGAAGCCACTGAAATTGGTGTTGAGTTTGTCCAAACTTTGTACGGAGCTGAACTGCGCCAGCTGCGAAATAAACTCGCCATTGTCTTTGGGTGCCGTAGGGTCCTGATTTTTCAATTGCGAAATCATCAGCTCCAAAAAGGCATCCTGCCCCAGGGCGTTATTGGGGTTGTCGAGTTTTTTAGTTTTATTGGCAATGGATAACGCATCTAGGTTTGAGCCGGTAGCCTTAATATCACTCATCGAAGTTGCCCCTTATGTTACAAAAATTGGTTCGGACATGTTTTGCCGCTTTACCTTGCCGCCAGGCGGAAATAGTTTGCCGCTTACAAATGTTACTTTTTTTGATTCTGCCTATTTGCCTGCAGTTTTTGGCGGTTCTGGCCTGGAGTGTTGCCCAAACGTTTTGCCGCACTAGGTCTATTGCAATTATTGGCCCAACGTTAAAACTTTTTGCAGCATTTGTTTGGCGGCGTTTGCCACCTCTACATTCACTTGGTACGAGCGGGACGCCGAAATCATATTAGTCATTTCTTCCACCACATTTACATTGGGGTAGAACACAAAACCCTTCTCATCGGCTAGTGGGTTTTCCGGTTCATAGCGGGGCTGCAGGGGCGCGTCGCTTTCCACTATGCCTTTTACCGCCACGCCCATGGCTTCTTCCGGGCCTTCTTGGTCTTGGTTTTCGGGGTGGCCGAGCATGGCGTTGAAGCTAGCCGCAAATACGGGGTGGCGGCCGCGATAGGTTTTTTCACTGCTGGAGGAGGCGGTGTCCGCATTGGCAATGTTGCTGGCGGTAGTGTTCAGGCGCGTGCTTTGCGCGTTCATGCCCGAGCCGGCAATATCAAAAATATTCGAAAGTGACATGGTTATTCGCCTTTAATTGCGCCCATCAAGCCCCTAAAACGGCTGTTGAGCAGGGTGAACGTAGATTGGAAGGCCAAGCTGTTTTCCATAAAGGCAGCGTGTTCCACTTGCTCCTCCACGGTGTTGCCGTCCATGGAGGGCTGGGTAGGCGTGCGGTAAAACAACTCGCCGCCGGCCGCGCCGCTAGAGCCGCTCATGTGCAGGGGCTGGTCACCCGCCATGCTGGAATTTTGACTCCCCTTATCAAACTGCGCCGCCAAGGCCTGCTTGAAGTCAATATCCCGCGCTTTGAAATTGGGAGTGTCGGCATTGGCTAAATTGCTGGCAAGCAGCTCCGCGCGTGAGGAGCGCAGCTTTAACGCCGACTCAAAAAGCCCAACGGATGATCGAAATGAAATCGCCATAAATTTGTCCTGTAAAAGGTTCACCTAGGTGCCTAGCAACGGGCGAGCCAAGTTGGCTAGGCGCTTGTTAACCCATCACGCGGTATAACGTCCACCTAGGGCGCATCCGTTCATCGATGGGGCTGGGTTTGAATCGAGAAACATCAGTTGGATCACCAGCGTCTGCGCAACCCCAGGCAACGCCTAGGAATTTAACTTTCACTCATCACGCAAATGCTGCGCTGAAAGAACCAATTACCCACTGGGGTCTTCTCAATTTTCCGTTGTGATTAGAACAGTGAAGCTAGCGCGCAGTTGAACCGAGGTAATTAGCCGAGTTGCCATTTAAAATTGACGGTAGTTGCTGGGTTTGAACGCTCAACCCTTGGGACTTACTGCACTCTGCCTGAGCTTCTCGCTTGAGCGTTGCCGTGCGAATAGATTCGCACCCACGGTATAAAATTCGTGCGGGGCGAGTCATGGATTTTAGCCATACGTAGGTGCGAATTTATTCGCACAAGCAGTATAAAAATTGTGCGGGGCGTGTTATGGATTTTAGCCACACGTAGGTGCGAATTTATTCGCACAAGCAGTTCGTGGGCTACCCAACGGCGTAGCCCACCATTCGTAATTCAATGTTGCGAATAAGCACAGCTGAAAATCTGGATATGAAGTCGCGTCGCATAAATAAATCTACAAACATCTTTCCCGTGGACCATGCGCTGCCAAGTGCTTGGTTTCTTATTTTCGAAGAAAAAATTAGTGCGAAAATTTATTCTTCGGGATAGCTGGTTGCCGATTTTTTGTAGGTTGGGTAGAGCGCATCGAAATCCAACACAGTGCGTGTCCGCAATGATAAAAATATCAGATTTATAATGTAAGCCCAGTGATAACAGGCAGTTTTCGACGTTAAAATGTTGGGTTTCGCTGCGCTCTACCCAACCTACTCGCTGTGCGTTGTCATGCGAATAAATTCGCACCTTCAACATAAAAGTTGTGCTGCGCGTGGAATGGGTTATAGCAATACGTAGGTGCGAATTTATTCGCACAAACAGTTCGTAGCGTGGGCTAGCCGAAGGCGTATTCCACCAATTGCAATTCAATGCTGCGCATAAGCTAAATTAAATACCTGAAAAAATTAAGTGGCGCAGCATAAATATATCTGCAAACACGCGTCGCGCGGGACATGATCTGCTAAGCGCTTATTGTCTGATTTACGAAAAAATACTATTTCGGAACAAAATTATTTTCCGGATAGTGTGTTGCCATTTTTTTAGTAGGTTGGGTAGAGCGCAGCGAAACCCAACACAGCACGTACCCGCAATGAGAAAAATATCGTAGTTATAATTTAAGCCCTATGATAACAGGCAGTTTTCCGAGCTAAAATGTCGGGTTTCACTGTGCTCTACCCAACCTGCTCGCTGGCCAGCTAGCTGTTGCATGCCATTAGGTCCGAATTTTATGATTGGGTTGACTCCGGCCAGTTTGGATTTAAAATCGCCCACCGCTCATGGTCTTTCCATTCAAGCCCGCCAACTCTTAAGTAGTTTTTAGAAAACCCTTCTTTAACGAAGCCAGCTTTTGAAATCAAGGAAATTGAAGAAGCGTTCTCAGGCTGAATATTCGCCTCTAACCGATGCAAATTCATTCCTTCAAAGGCCTCCCTTAAGAGCAGTGATATACCCATGCTCATGTACCCCTTACCTTGATATGGGTGAAACACCTCGTAGCCCAAATAAGCGGATTGAAATTAACCGCGCACTATTCCGGAAATGTTAAATGTACCCACAATGTTTCCACTCTCGACCAAACAGACAAAATACCGATTTTCTTGCGCAAAGTATGCGTTGAGGTCTGGCGGAGCATATGTCCACGGATTATGAAGCGAAGCACTTCGCCCGTATAATTCTTTAATTTCATCCAGGTCACTTATTTTTTGTTTTCTCAAAGTTACCATTTTGCTTGCGATCCTCTGGTATTTCATGGCGTTCGATTTAAGGATCGCAGTTAGGCGTCCCGCTTGATGGGTTAATCCCACAATTCAACGACATTAGCTCATGCAGCACCCTCACCTAAACTCCCGCGCCTGCACCAGCAACCCACTCAACCGTTGCGAATAATCCAGCAGCTGCCCCGCAATAATATGCACAACCGGCGTGGACACATGGTCGGTAGCAATTTCTACCGTGCCCTTAATTACCAATAATTTTGCAGTCAATAAAATGTGGCGAAAGGTGTGTTGTGTAGCCTTCCACACCACCACATTCATATTGCCGGTTTCATCTTCCAACGTTATAAATAAAGTGCCATTAGCGGTGCTAGGGCGTTGCAAGCAAGTCACCAAGCCCGCCACGCGCACAAAACCCCTGTGGCGCAGCTGGGGTAAATCTATTTGGCGCGTACAGCGGTTAAACGGAGCCTCTTCGCGCAGCAGTGCCATAGGGTGGGTGCGCAGGCTTAAGCCTAGGGTACGGTAATCGTCCAGAATATTTTTTTCCAAGCTGGGTGGTGCCGTAAATAAATCATCCTGCACGCGGTTTTCACCGGCATCCAGCAGCGCGCTATAGGGTGTTATGGCCGCGGCCAACCAGCGCGCTTCATGGCGGTTGCCGCCCAACTCCGCTAGCACATCGGCGGAGGCTAATAATTGCAAATCCGTGGCGGTTAATGGGGTGCGGTGCGCCAACTCCGGCAGGGACTCAAAAACGCTAGCGCCGCGCCAGTGTTCAATCTGCTGCGCCTTTTGGCTATCCAACCCCTTTATACTGCAAAAACCTAAACGAATCCCCCAGCGGTTATCCGCCGATTTTTCCAACCTATTTTCATAGCCGCTGTAATTAATGGCCACCGCAAAAATTTCCACCCCTTGGCGGCGCGCATCCTGAATTAATTGGGCAGGAGCATAAAAACCCATGGGCTGGCTATTTAATAAGGCACAAAAAAATGCCGCTGGATGGTGGCACTTTAACCAGGCCGAAGCGTAACACAGCAGGGCAAAACTGGCGGAGTGAGATTCCGGAAACCCATAACCCCCAAACCCTTTTACCTGCTCGAATAAACGCTGAGCAAAATCCAAATCGTAGCCATTATTCAGTAAGCCATTAATAAATTTATCTTCAAACAGCAGCAATTTACTGTTCTTTCCCCAACTTGTAATGGCGCGCCGCAATTGGTCCGCCTCGCCGCCAGAAAACCCCGCCGCCACCATGGATAAACGCATTACCTGCTCTTGAAATATAGGCACACCCAGCGTGGGCATTAACACCTGTTTTATTGCATCGCTGGCGTAGGTTACTGCCTCTTTACCGCTGCGCCGGCGCAAATAGGGGTGCACCATATCGCCTTGAATGGGCCCAGGCCTAACAATGGCCACCTCCACCACTAAATCGTAAAAACAGCGCGGCTGCAAACGGGGCAGCATGGCCATTTGCGCCCGGGACTCCACCTGAAACACACCCACACTCTCACCGCGGCATAACATGGCGTAGGTGGCCGCATCCTCACGGGGGATATCCGCCAGGGTTTTAATGCTGGGCTCATAGGCGTGAATGCTTTCCAGCGTTTTACGCAGCGCCGTTAACATACCTAGGGCTAAAATATCCACTTTTAGTAAGCGCATATTTTCTAAATCGTCTTTATCCCATTGAATTAAGGTGCGCTCGGGCATGCTGGCATTTTCCACCGGCACTAAATGGCTAATTTTATCCTGCGCAATGACAAACCCGCCTACATGTTGCGATAAATGCCGCGGGAACCCCAAAATTTGCTCCACCAATTTACAAAAATGGCGCAGCAAACCCTGTTCATCCGCAAGCCCATTAGCGGCCAAATGCGCTTGCAGGCTAGTGTTTTTATCCCAGCCGCTACTGTGTTTAGCCAAATGATCCACCAGCGCAGCATCCAACCCCAAAGCCCGGCCCACATCTCGCACGGCACTGCGCCGGCGATAGGTAATTACCGTGGCGGCAATGGCCGCCCGTTCGCGGCCGTATTTGCGGTAAATATATTGAATCACCTCCTCGCGGCGCTGGTGCTCAAAATCCACGTCGATATCCGGCGGCTCATCCCGCTCCTTGGAAATAAACCGCTCAAACAACACATTAATTTGCCCGGGTGCTATTTCCGTAATAAATAGGCAATAACACACTACGGAATTCGCGGCGGACCCACGCCCTTGGCATAAAATATTCTGCGTGCGTGCAAAATGCACTAGGTCGTGTACGGTTAAAAAATAATACTCGTAGTGTACGTCTTCTATCAGTGCCAGCTCTTTTTCAAGAATTAATTCAACATCCGGTGGCACACCCTGCGGCCAGCGCACCTGTTTGCCTTCGTTCACTAAATAGCGCAAATGGTTAATGGGCGTGGTATTGGCCGGCACTAATTCCTGCGGATATTGGTAGCGCAATTCCTGCAGGGAAAATTGGCACAGGTTCGCAATGGTTAGGGTTTCCGCCAGTAGCGCCGCAGGGTAAAGCGTTTGTAGGGCAGGGTAGGGCTTTAAATAGGCTTCGGCATTGGCTTGCAAGCCGGTGCCCAGTGTTTGAATGGGTTTATTGGCGCGAATGGCGGTTAAAATATCCTGCAGCGGTTTGCGGCTTTGGGTATGCATCAACGCCTGCCCGCAAGCCACCAGCGGAACACCCTGGCGCAGTCCAATCTCCATCCATTCGGTTAAATGCGCCTGTTCCCCACTGCATAATTGCAGGTTAATACCAATCCATAACCGTTGCTTAAAGGCTTTTTGCAATGGCGCCAGCATGGGCAATTGCGCCTGCGCTGGGCAATCATTTTGTACCAACCAAATAATTAAACACTGCTGCAAGCGAAATCGCAGGTCGTCAAAATGCGCCTCATAACAGCCTTTGGGCGCACGCCGCCGAGTCAGCGTAATAAACCCAGAAAGCTCCGCATAAGCCGCCCGTGTGGGCGCAATGGCAATTAGCTGCATACCGTTACTCAACACAAAACGGCTGCCTACAATTAATTTAAAATCCAACTCCTGCGCCGCCACAAACGCCCGCACAATTCCCGCCAGCGAACATTCATCGGTAATAGCCAATGCCGCATAACCCAATTCTGCCGCACGATAAATATATTCCGCGGGGTGAGAAGCACCGGTAAGAAAGGTGAAATTGGTGGTGGTATTTAGGTGGGCGTAGGGCATGGGGTTACTGCTTTAGAAGTGGAAAATACGTTGCAATTATTCAGTACATCTTTCATTTTCTTACGTCATCCCCGCGTAGGCGGGGATCCAGATGGCTATCGCTCTAAAGCTATTACGATCTTCACTTAAGTAAAAACGGCCTATTTGCCGCTGGATCCCCGCTTGCGCGGGGATGACGGGGAAGCATGCTGCATAGTTACAATACTTTTAGGTATGGCTAACTCAATTCCCCCCACCGCCCCAATGTCATTAAGTTAAGTGCAAAGTTGATTTTCTGAGTGATTTTTAGCCCTTATTTCGCCCTCCTGGGCGAGTAACTTTTTCTTTCATGAAGGCCATCCTGGCCTTCACCCTTCGGGCAGCTACGCTGTGGCAATTTGCTGCCAGCAAATTGCTGCGTGCCCAAAAAATTGCCTGAGCAATTTTTAATCGCGAAGCGACCCGCTGGGCCAAGTGCAGGTATTCACTTGGTAAAGAAAAAGTCACCAAAAAGAAAGGCCACCCGACTTTTTGGTTTTTGCTGCGCAAAAATACCCTCCCTCAAGCGCCATGGATGGCGCGAATGCAGAAATTGCAGGAGCAATTTTCTGCCG
>CAMCXE010000142.1 GCA_945882995.1 Thalassocella blandensis
GGTTTGTGTACAGTTCATGGGGGGGCTCCAATAAAGTCTGGTGTGGATTATGCCTTTAGTGTGCTGTTTTTAAAAGGGATTTTTCTTAACTTAATGACATTGGCTGGGGGGGGGTCTCTTGGCTGTTACATTTTTAAATCCCCCTAGCCCCCTTTTTCAAAGGGGGGATGGGTCACGCTGAATATCTAGATTTTCTTCTTGCGCATCGAACATTTTTAAAAACAACAACCATGAGAGCTGGCCTAAACGCTGTGCATCGCCATCCACGCCGGCATCTTTACGCATGATGTCTTGGATGGATTTAACTACAGATGAAATGGACATTGAATTTTAGCTCTTGTTATGTGGCCGCAGGTGCTGGCATGGTAAGTGTAACGTTTGTGCTCTATATCACCCCCCTTTGAAAAAGGGGGGCAGGGGGGGATTTTCTCTCGGCGGTTGAGTTTTTAAATCCCCCTAGCCCCCTTTTTCAAAGGGGGGATAAGTCATGCTGAATATTTTTCACTACTATAAAGCGCAGTTTCTAAATCGGTAATGGCTTGTTCGTATTCCTTCTTGCTGCCGAAGGCATTTTTTACAATCTCTAGGGGGGTGCCAAGTTGATCTAGCGGTTTTACTTTTAATACATTGATGGATTCAATTTCCGTTACGCCTATGTCCGCGTATTTGTCCAAGAGCGTATGCAATACGTTTTGGGCGGCGGCGGAATATTTGGCGAAATAGTTGCGCTTTTTTACGTTGTCTGCGCGTTCACGGCGGGTGAGCGGGGGTCGGTCAAAGGCGACGTGGCAAATTAGATCGAAGGGGTCTAGGTCGCGGCTTACGTCTTCTTCTAGGGCTTGCCAAATAACACCTTCCGCCGCCAGCTCGTTAATAATGGCTTGTTTGCGTTCGCTGCATTGCCAGGTTTTTATAAAATCATTTAACGAGGCGAATTGTTTTTTAATGGTGTTGCGGGTGTAGTCTTTGAAGGATTCTATAACTAGCTTGCCATCGCTATCGTAATACTGCACGCGCTCGGCAACTTTGGTAACGGTTACGCCGGATACGCGGTATTTTACGTAGCGTTTGCCTTCTTCATCTATTAATGGGCCATCGGGTCCACCATGGTTGTCACCGTATGCGGCGTCGGGTTCTTTGATTTCAGTACCGATATTGTTATCGAGCGCGGCCTCCGCCTCGGCTTGTTCGTCTTGGGCGCTGGCGAGTTCATCGTCAAAGCTTGGGTCGTCTAAATCGATCACATCTTCCGCTGTGGTTACCATGACCTTTTGCGGTACACCGTCAAAGCTTGGGTCTGCAAATAATTCCGTGGCTTTTTTGAAATCTAAAATGGTGAACCAGAGTTTGTTGTAGCGATCATCGATACGTGTGCCACGGCCAATAATTTGTTTGAATTTGGTCATGGATTGAATGTTTTGGTCTAACACCACTAGTTTGCAGGTTTTGGCATCCACACCGGTGGTCATTAATTCTGAGGTGGTGGCGATAACGGGGTATGGGCGCTTGGGGTTGATGAAGTTGTCTAGCTGCGCTTTGCCGAGTTCATCGTCGCCGGTAATTTTCATTACGTATTTGTCGTTTTTTTGTATTTGCGCTGGGTTGAGGTTTACCAGTGCGCGGCGCATACGTTCGGCGTGATCTATGTCGTTACAGAACACAATGGTTTTTGCCATTGGGTCGGTGCGTGTTAAATAGGCGGTGATGGTTTCCGCCACCAGTTGTGTGCGCTCATCGATCACCATGGTGCGGTCAAAATCTTTTTGGTTGTAAATGCGGTCTTCAATCACCTCGCCGTTTTTATCCACTTGGTTTTTGGTGGGGCGCCAGCCTTGTAAGTCCACATCTAAATCCACTCGCACCACTTTGTAAGGGGCGAGAAAGCCGTCTTCAATGCCTTCTTTGAGTGAGTAGGTGTAAACGGGGTCACCGAAATAATCGGTATTGGAAACTTCGTCGGTTTCTTTGGGGGTCGCAGTCATACCAATTTGTGTTGCGCTGGTGAAGTATTCCAAAATTTCACGCCAGGCGCTGTCTTCGGCGGCGCTGCCGCGGTGGCATTCGTCGATGATAATTAAATCGAAAAAATCGCGACCTACTTGTTTGTAGGCTTTTTGTGATTCTTCTGGGCCGGTTAAGGCTTGGTATAACGCCAAGTGAATTTCATAGGCGGGGTCTATTTCGCGGCCTGTTACTTTTGTCATGGCTTGGCCGAAGGGCTGGAAATCATTTAGGCGGGTTTGATCCACTAAAATATTGCGGTCGGCTAAAAACAAAATGCGTTTTTTCTGCCGCGACTTCCATAACCGCCAAATAATTTGAAAGGCGGTGTAGGTTTTGCCAGTGCCGGTCGCCATAACCAAAAGGGCGCGATTCTGCCCTGCCGATACGGCGGCAATAGTTTTGTTAACGGCTTGCAACTGGTAATAGCGCGGTGCCTTGCCGCTGCCGTCGTCATAATAGGCTTGGGTGATTACGGGTAATTGCGCTGCGGTGTAACCCTTCCAAACACAGAACCTGTGCCAAAGTTGGTCTGGTGTGGGAAATTCGCTGAGGGCGATTTCTGATTCAAGCACACCCGTACTGTTGGTTTTATCGTGAAAGATAAACCCGTCACCATTGGAAGCGAAGATAAAAGGCACATCCAGTAGGCGCGCGTAATCCAACCCTTGTTGAATGCCTTTGCCAATTTCGTGCTTGTTGGCTTTGGCTTCAATCACCGCCAAGGGCAAGTTGGGTTTATGGTAGAGGACAATATCCGCCGCTTTAACGGTTTTGCGCACGCCCATGTTGCCACGCACAATAACCTTGCCATCGCGCAGCTTTACCTCTTGGCGCAGTTGGGTCATGGAATCCCAGCCGGCTTGGGCAATGGCGGGCAGAATGAATTTGGTGACTATGTCCGTTTCGGTTAAGCGTTTTTTGTCCATGTAACACTCGGCAGATGTAATAGCTTGAGGCGCGCCAATGCGCGGGTTTGGAACTGTGACAAATTTGTGCCAAGCCTCTAGGGTAGGGCTTGTGTTTGTGTGGCGGGGCTTATGATGCGGGAAATAAAAAAGGCCTGCAATCGCTTGCAAGCCTTTGATTTATATGGTGCCCGGTCCCGGAATCGAACCAGGGACACGGGGATTTTCAATCCCCTGCTCTACCGACTGAGCTAACCGGGCAACTTGCTGCCGGGGTGGCCCGTCAGCGAGGCGCGTATTTAACTCGGTGTTGCCGGAGGAGTCAAGCCGCTTGAGGCAGAATATTTATGACTTTTGTTCCGGCACGTAACCTTCGGCTTGGTCAACCTGTTCGCCGCTGATGAATTTCTCCATCTGTTCGCTAAGATATTTGCGGTGGCTGGCGTCCATCAGGCTTAGGCGTTTTTCGTTAATGAGGCGCGTTTGGTGGGTCATCCATTCGTCCCACGCCTGTTTGGAGAGGCTGTTGAACAACTCCTGGCCTTTGGGGCTGGGGTTGGGTGGGGTGTCTAGGCCGGGCAGTTCTTGCTGATACTTGCGACAAAATACGAGGCGGGTCATAGGGGGGCTCTTGAAGGTGAATGAGGGGGTAGTTGGCTCAGCAGCAATTTGACGGGGGCGGCAAGGCCAACGGCGGCGGGTTGCTGCAGGTTATACCAAAGCCAGGTGTCTGGCTCGAGCATTTGTGTTTGGCTTTGGACCTCCAGCAGTTTTGGGTGAATGAGTAGGTGGTAGTGGCTGAAGGTGTGTTGCAGCGGTGGCAGGGCGGTGGTGCGCAACAGGGTTTTAACCACGGGCAAGGCGTAGCCTGCGCTGCTGGCATCCTGCTCCACTGGGGTTTCTGGCAAGCTCCAAAGCCCGCCCCAAATGCCCTGCGCTGGGCGTTTTTGCAGGAGGATTGCGCCCTCGCGGTTGCGGATAATCAGCATTTGTACCGGTTTTACGGGTAGGGTTTGGCGCGGTTTTTTGCCGGGGTAAAGGAGTTGGCTTTGTGTGGCAAATGCGGCGCATTGGTTTTGTAAGGGGCAGCGTTGGCAATGTGGTTTGCTGCGGGTGCAGACGGTGGCGCCTAGGTCCATTAGCACTTGGGTGTGGGCGCGGTGGTGCGCGTGTTGGGCCGGTTGTTGGCGAATAAGGCCTTCGGCAATGGCCCAGAGTTGTGCCGCCACGGCGGTTTGCCCCGGCCAACCGGGTACAGCAAAACAACGCGCCAGTAGGCGTTTTACATTGCCGTCCAATATGGCTGCGGGGCGCTGGAAGGCGAGGCTGCGAATGGCGCCAGCGGTGGAGCGACCAATGCCGGGTAGTGCGATAAGCGCGTCTAGAGTGTGGGGAAATTCGCCCTGATGCTGCGCAGCCACCATTTGGGCGCAGCGGTGCAGGTTGCGGGCCCGAGCGTAATAGCCCAAGCCGGTCCAGAGGTGCAGCACTTCGTCCAGCGGCGCGGCGGCTAGGGCCTGTACGGTGGGGAAGCGGGCGGTAAAACGTTCGAAGTAGGGAATAACTGTTTCCACCTGCGTTTGCTGCAGCATGACTTCTGAAAGCCATACGCGATAAGCGCTAACCGCTTGTTGCCAAGGGAGATGTTTGCGGCCGTGCGCTTGGTACCAGCGCAATACCGCGCGCCTAAAAGCGGTTTTGCTGGCGGGGATTGGGGTGGCGGTGGGGTTGGCGGCTAGAGTCACGGCGGGCTTCGGTGGGTTTTTGAAGATGCGAGACTAGCGACTTGTGGTGCGAATGGGAATTGGCCAGCGGTTTTTGACGGCTACTTTTGTCATTCTTCGGTACAGGAGGGGCCCATTGCACTGTTAGAATGCCGGCACTTAAATCTTGAGACCGGAGTCTTCGCCATGACCGATGCCGCAACTAGCCTACTTGAAACCCCTCTGGCGGCCATTCACCGCGCCCACGGGGGCAAGCTGGTGGACTTTGGCGGCTGGGCGATGCCGGTGAATTACGGCTCGCAAATTGAAGAGCACCACTATGTGCGCCGCGCGGCGGGTATGTTTGACGTGTCGCACATGACGGTGGTGGATGTTACCGGCGACCAAGCCAAACCCTTTTTACAATATCTGCTGGCCAATGATGTGGCTAAGTTGACTACCCAAGGTAAGGCGTTGTATTCGGCCATGTTAAACCCTGAGGGTGGGGTAATTGACGACCTGATTGTGTATTTGATGGCCTGGGGTTATCGCTTGGTGGTGAACTGCGGTACGCGGGAAAAAGATCTCGCATGGATCAATCAGCAAGCTGCAGCCTTTGACGTGACTATTACCGAACGTGCCGACCTAGCCATGATCGCCGTGCAGGGCCCAGATGCGCGCACCCAAGTTGCTCAGGTCTTGGGCGACGATAGCGTGATGGGGTTGGATGTGTTTGTAGGGCAGTTTTTAACCGGCGCACGTAGCGAGTGGTTTGTGGCGCGTACCGGTTATACCGGCGAAGACGGCTTTGAAATCATGTTGCCGAATGTGGACGCTGTGAACTTATGGACTGAGCTGCACCTAGCGGGCGTTGTGCCCTGTGGCTTGGGCGCCCGCGATACGCTGCGGTTGGAAGCCGGCATGAACCTCTATGGTCATGAAATGGACGATAGCATTTCGCCGCTGGCGGCCAATATGGGTTGGACCATTGCCTGGCTGCCTCAGGACCGGCAGTTTATTGGCCGCGAGGCATTAGAGGCCCAGCGTAGTGCCGGCACCGACAAACTGGTGGGCTTGGTGATGACTGAGCGCGGCGTGCTGCGCGCCGGTTACCCGGTGCTGATTGAAGGGCTGGAGTCGCAGGGCGTAATCACTAGCGGTACCTTTTCGCCCAGCTTGGGTTATTCCATCGCGCTGGCTCGCGTGCCTGCGCAGGTTGGCACTCATGTTGAAGTGCTAATACGCAATACGCCGGTGCGTGTAGGGGTGGTAAAACCCTGCTTTGTACGTAACGGCAAAAATTTAATTTAATCTTGTAGAGGAAAATAAAATGAGCGATGTACCAGCCGAATTAAAATATGCCGCCAGCCATGAGTGGGCTCGTTTAGAGGCCGACGGCACCGTTACTGTGGGGATTACCGATCACGCTCAGGCAGCGTTGGGCGATGTGGTGTTTGTGGAAACGCCTGCGGTGGGCACGGCAGTGCTGGCCGGTAAAGAAGCGGGTGTCGTGGAATCCGTAAAAGCCGCTTCCGATATTTATGCACCCATCTCAGGTGAAGTAATTGCCAGTAATAGCACCCTAGAAGACTCACCGGAAACCGTGAACAGCGAACCTTATGGCGCCGGCTGGTTTTTTAAAATTAAGCCTAGTGATATTGCCGAGCTGGAGGCGTTGTTATCCGCCGAGGCGTATCAGGCCAGTACTGGGGCTTAGTGCTTAGCATTTTGCGGTTGTTTTAGGGTATTTTTGCAGATGTAAGTGCGATGTCATTAAGGTGCGCGCAAAGGTGATTTTGCGAGTAGTTTTTAGCCTTCATTTCGCCCTCCTGGGCGAGTCACTTTTCTTTCATGAAGGCCATCCTGGCCTTCACCCTTCGGGCAGCTCCGCTGTAGCAATTTGCTCCCAGCAAATTGCTGCGTGCCCAAAAAATTGCAGGAGCAATTTTTAATCGCGAAGCGACCCGCAGGACCAAGTAGATGGATGCACTTGGTAAAGAAAAGTAACCAAAAGAAAAGGCACCCGACTTTTTGGTTTTTGCTGCGCAAAAATACCCTCCCTCAAGCGCCATGGATGGCGCGAATGCAGAAATTGCAGGAGCAACTTTCTGCCAAGGCGATTGTGAGGGTCGCCGTGGCGTGACGTCCTGTCCCGTCACGGCTCAAATGGACGTCTCGGCAATTGCTCCTGCATTGCTCTACTTCGCCGCATCCATGCGGCTCCTGTCCATTTGCCCCTCAAAATCACCTCTCCACTCGGCCAAAAAACGGGCTGGTCCCGCTTCGGCAGAAACCGGTCCTAGCGTTGGAAAACATTTTGTTACAGCTAAAATCCATAATTTAATGGCATTGCTTGCATACACCCGGCTACAGCTACATTTCGAATGGGCCGCCGTGTTTTGGGCTGGGTCAAAACTAGACTTGCGGCGCTGGGTTTAATTTATTTATCTGCGAAGTCCACTACTTCAATCACGTAGGCATCTGGCGTTCCTGCATAACGCCAGCGCAAATCACCATCAAAAAGTCGCATGCCGTAAATTCGCTCGGGTTCTATTTTGTGATAGGGCGGTTTTGGGTCCTGCTGCAAAATCTGCTCAATTAATGCGACTAAATTAACCCCGTAATCCAGCCGGCTGCTGCAGTGGGCTTTTAATTCCGCAGGCCAAATTACTGGGATAATAGTGGGTGCCGCAGGCGCAAAACTATTGCTGGCGCCGTCTATTTTATCCGTATAGGGAATGTAGGGTTTGATATCCAAAATGGGCGTGCCGTCGAGCAAATCTGCGCCGCCCACCAGCAGTTGTACGCCTTGATTTATTTGTACCTCAAGTAGCTGCACTACCGATAAACCGATGGGCGCCGGGCGCACGGGGGAGCGTGTAGCAAACACGCCTAGGGTTTTGTTGCCGCCCAAGCGCGGCGGTTTTATTTTGGGTTTCCATTCTTCGCGGCGGTTTTGATGAAACACAAATTGCAGCCAAATATGGCTGCTGCCGGCTAAGCCAACAAAGGCGTCTGGGTCATTATAGGGCGGTAGAATTTCGATGCGTGCTTGCGCTAAAGGCGCCAAACCGGGCTGGCGTGGAATGCCAAATTTTTCCTTAAAACACGAATGGACTAGGCCAATTACTGGAAAGGAATAGTCCATACCGTCTCAACACCCAAATACTGAATTCTGTCCGCTAGTTTTGGGCAATACAAGTGCGTTGCCAATAAAATCGTTGCAGCCGCAGTTAGGGCTAGGGATACTGCGGGTTTTGTGTGAGTAGCCTTATGACCCATCTAGCTGTGTTTGAAGTGCCGCCGACTAAGCCTGCCAATGCCTGTGTGATTTGGCTGCACGGTTTGGGCGCCAGTAATCGTGATTTTGTGAGTGCATTGCCGCATATCCCGCTGCCGCCAGCGCTGGCTGTGCAGTATATTTTTCCGCAGGCGCCAAATCGGCCGGTAACGGTGAATAACGGCCATGTGATGCCGGCGTGGTACGACATTTTTGAGTTGGCCATTGATCGCAAAATTGATGAAAAACACATTCTGGAAGCGGCGGCGGAAATTGAATTAATCATTGCCGCTCAGATCCGCAAGGGTTTTAAAGCGGAACGCATAATTCTGGCTGGATTTTCCCAGGGCGGTGCCGTGGCTATTCAGGCCGCACTGAGCAGTCAGTTCGCTATTGGCGGCTTGATTGTGTTGTCGAGTTATGTGGCGCTGTCGGCGCCACTCGCCAACCACAAGCCCCACTTGCATTGGCCAGTGTTAATTCAACATGGTCGTCAAGATACTGTGGTGCCGCTGCTGCTTGGAGAAAAAGCAGCCAGTCATTTTCGGCATGCGGGTTTTAAGGTGGAATTTCAAGCCTATGCTATGGAACACAGCCTGTGCATCGAGAGCTTGGCTGCCATGGGCAAATGGCTGGGCGAGGTTTTGGCTTGAGTGTTTAGCCTAGAAACCTCAGTCGGACGCAAAAAAATTGTGTGTTCCATCGGTGTAATTACCAAAATAACAATTACGGTCAATCGGGTTGGTTGTTGGCCATTTTTAACTTTTGCGTGGCGCGTCAATGGGTTGTGCAGGCGTTGGTGAATCAACGGCGGTTTCTAGGTTAAACTACCCTTAGTCTGTTTCAGTTCTGGTTCACACTGAACAACCTACCCTGCCTAGGGTCTACCCATTGGGCATTTTTCGGAGAATTTTTTTATGACAATTAGCAGTCGTGTATTGGCGCAACTTTGTGTGGTGGTGTGTGGTAGTTATGCCACCGTGAGTTTTGCCGATTATGGTGAAACTGAAGATTATGCAAGGGTGGTGTCTGCCCGCCCGGTGTATCGCACCGTGGAAAATCGCGTTCCTCAAGAGCGCTGCTGGAATGAAACAGTACGTGAAGAATCCCGCTCGGAAGGTAACTCCCCAGCCGGCGCCATTGTGGGTGGGGTGGTTGGTGCGGCACTGGGCCACTCGGTGGGTCGTGGCGGTGATAACAAAAAAATGGGTACTGCGGCCGGCGCCGTGTTAGGTGCTGTAGTGGGCAACCAAGTGGGCAAAAGCCATTCCGGTGGCGATGAAGTGACTTACCGTGATCGCGAGCGCTGTGAAACCAGTAACTCAGTGGAGCGCCGCGAGCAGATCGTGGGTTACGATGTGGAGTATCAGTATATGGGGCACACGTACAATTCGCGTATGGACCACAAACCCGGCAACCGTATCCGCGTAGCGGTGCGTGTAGAACCGCTGGAATAAGCGGCGGCCATGTCCACACGAAACTTGACCAGTTGGGTGCGTGTAGCTGGGCTGTTGGCCTTGCTGGCCATGCCCCAACTTTGGGCCGATGAGCCTGTAGGCCGCAGTAAGGCCGCCGCTATTGCCTTGGCCGCTTTTGGTGGCAAAGTGTTGAGCGTGGATGAAGCGGAAAACGAAGCCGCCAGTAGCGAGCCAGAAGAGCCACAAGCAGGCCCCGAGGTGCGTTATGTGGTGAAGCTTTTGCAGGACGGTGGGCGTGTCAAGGTGGTGCGCTTGGACGCCGCAGGCAAAATTCTTTAACTTTTTAGGGCACCTCATGCGTTTATTAATTGTTGAAGATGAACAGGCCATTCGCATCCAGTTGGCGGAGTTTTTGGCCGATCAGGGTTTTGCGGTGGACACGGCAGCAGACGGCAAAGAAGGTTTGTATTACGCCACCGAATACGATTATGACATTGCCATTATTGATTTGGGCCTACCCATTTTGGACGGCATTGGGCTAATTAAAAAAGCGCGTGCAGCGGGTAAAACCTACCCTGTGCTAATTCTTACCGCGCGTGGCAATTGGCAGGATAAGGTGGCAGGCCTCGAAGCGGGTGCGGACGATTATTTAGTTAAGCCGTTTCACAATGAGGAATTGCGGGCGCGCTTGAACGCGTTAATTCGCCGCGCTTCAGGGCATGCTTCGCCACTGCTTGAATTCGGCGCGTTGGCTTTGGATACCTCGGCTAAAGCTTTGCTGATTAATGGCGTAGAAGTCGAGCTCACCAGTTACGAATACAACACCCTGGAGTATTTGGCCTTGCACGCCGGTCAGGTAATTTCCAAAACCGTATTGACGGAACATTTGTATCAACAGGATTTTGAGCGGGATAGTAACGTGATCGAGGTTTTTATCGGCCGGTTGCGAAAAAAACTGGACCCAGACGGCAGCTTGGAAGTTATCACCACCC
>CAMCXE010000143.1 GCA_945882995.1 Thalassocella blandensis
AAGCGGTTATAGGCTTGCTGAAATTTACGGGTTTCGGTAGAGTTCATGGGCTTTCCTCATCTAGGTAAACGCGCCACCGATCGATGGCGCTGAGGAAAGTGTTGGCTATGGGGGTTCAGTTTGCCGCGAAGCGGCTTTGTTCAACAATACAGTTTATGTTGCATTGGATAGCAATCGGAAATGCTTAGGGTATAGGTTTGCAAAATTAATATCCAACTAAAGCTAGTGCCACCCTAAATCAGCCGGATATTCGTGAAAAAAAGAAACGCCTATCCCACTTTCAATTGCATTCCGTAGGAAGTCACCTTGGTGCGCCGTGTTCGATGCTTCGGAGCTCTGGGTACCGCGCACCAAGGTGTCGCCCTACGAAACAGCTATTTAATGCGAGTGCGCGTTATACCCGTCAGCCACAAAACCCAACACAGGACACATCCCCAATAAGACAAATACCCAGAACAGCAATGTTTAACCCGGCGAAAATTCCAAGTTTTCGACGCTCGATGGTTGGGTTTGGCTGCGCGCTACCCAACCATCGCTCCAGAATAGTTATTGAAATCCTAATGCTTTTTAAGCCATTTTTTATTAACCTGAATATATTGCCCAGACTGGGTTTTTTCCATGGCTTTTTGGCCAGCGATGGCTTCTACGTCTGGCAAGGCAATATTATTTTCTTTAGCAACACGCTGGTATTCTGCGCGGCGGGCATCATTAATGTGTTTAACAATTTCATCCGCATTGGCGGATTTGGTTACTGCGCCCAAATAACCATCGGGCTGTTCACCCACCACGCCTTGCATTTTAGCGGCGCTTAGGCTGCTCATTGCCTCTTGCAAATCCATCGCCATTAGCGGCAGAGAAATCGCCAGCAATAAACTGCACAGGCTTAGCTTTAGGGCACCTCCGGAAATCCACTTTTCGCGCCCTCGCTGCGTTATTTTCGTGCTCAGTCGGTCATTTATACCGCATAAACTCACTCCCTCCGCGCGAAAATGCCTGGCGATCATCACGCAGATTGAATTTCCGGAGGTGCCCTTTACTGGGGTAAATAATTTCATAACGAACTCCTAATGGGCTTTCGCCGATTAAAATAAACCGCTGGATTTACTAAATACGCCATCCAATTGTTTATCGACTTTGATATAGATTTCATGCTCAATTTTTACATTGAGATTAATATTAATCGGTTCGCTAGGCATGGCGAGCTGTACGGTGGGCGTACAAGCTGTCATAAGCCCAAACATGCCAATCAAAATCCCTCGTGTAATGCACATAATGACCACCCTCCTGCTGAGTGAGTTTAACCTGACAAGTCTATTTAAGGGCACCTCCGGAAATTCACTTTTCGCGCTCTCGCTGCGTTATTTTCGTGCTCAATCGGTCATTTATACAGCATAAACTCCCTCCCTCCGCGCGAAAATGCCTTGCGATCATCGCGAAAATTAAATTCCCGGAGGCGCCCTTAAGCCTAAAAACCTAATGTGTGCGCCAAAAAACTGTGCAATCCATTGGCGCGATTAGCGAAAGCTATTATCCGTTACTGCGCTGTGTTGATCTTCTCTTTAGTCTGCTTTGCCTTTTCCTGAGCAGTTGATTTTTTCTGAAGGCGAGACTGTAAGCGCTTTTTGACAATATCACTAACTTTACTGCTGAGCTGAATACTGGCGAGCATGCTGGGCACATCTTCTTCGAGGTTAATATGTAAGTGGACCGGACGCCCGCGCTCCAGCGCTGGGTTTCTGCCCTTTAATGTTATGGCTAAAAGCAGCTTTCCGTTTTCATCGTAATTGATTTGGCTAGCCAGTGCGGTGTAATGGAAGTCGTTTAACGCATCGACAATTAACTTCATGCTCGGCTGATTTTTTGCCATAGCATTTGCACGCTCTGACTTCATTTGGAGCTGGCCGCCGGGCGCCACTGCGGCAACCAAGCCTTGCGCAATGCTAATGCCCGTGCTCTTAATTTCAATAGGTAAAGAACCCGAGAGCACGCCTGTACCCGACATCTCACCCGAGGAATACTGTTTCAACAAACTGGCCAAATTGATATCCTTTAATTCCAACTTAACATTCTGCTGCGCACGACTAAAATCAAATTGCTGCGCAGCTGTGCTAAGGCTACCGCCCATTGCCGCACCACTAAAATTCTGTACATCAAGCAGGCCTTGCATAGGCTTTTCCCATGAAGATTTATACCTTACAGCCGCCGCCAAGGGGCCTAAATCAAAACCTTTGTTGATATGATTCACACTAAGCTCATCTGTTGAAATGGCCAGGCTGTTGTCATTGGTGATAATTTTTACTTGGCTACTAAGCCCTTGGAATACTAGCGTGTCATAAACACCAGAAACATCTGACAATTGAACGCTCGTATTACTCCTAGCGAGCTTATTTTTTTCAAGATCAACAAGCATATTTCCGCTGGCGTTTATTTTGCCCCGCGAGAGCGTTAGCAATGGCGGCCAAACCATAACGCTATCGGCGAAGGGATTGGCAGCTAACAAAAAAATATCTGGCACCTTCCAATCTAACATTAACGCCGACGCTTTACGTTTAACCTGATGCTTCACAAGCAGCGAGGCGCCCATACCTATATCGCCATTTACTGCAAAATCTGCAAGCGACCCCTGCGCTTTACCACGCCAAAACCAGGTTTTAGCATTGACCTGTGGGTGCTGAAATTTTCCACCTTTGAGCACCGCATCTGTGGAAAATGTTAGCTGTGGCCACACAATTTCACCTTGAGCAATATCGCCGCTGATATTAAGTTGCGATGTTGAAAACTGAGCGTTCTGCGCACTTACTGAGAAGCTTTGCGCCACGACATCGGCGGCAATTTGACTAGGTGTGGATAAATTCAATGCAAATCTATTGGGCTGCCAATAACCACTTGCATGTATATCGGCATTGATATTTTTCAACTCTATTCCTGCTGCAGGTTTGAGGTTTTGTATTTTCGCGCTCAAGTCAAACTGCTCAACAGTAATTTTTTTTGCTGCAGTATCCACCATCAATCGCCCCGCCAGATTGGCCTGTACTGCCCCTTGAGTATTGCCAGTAATCTCTATGGGTAGCGAACTTAAATTGACGGAAGAGTCCATATTGGATTTAATTTGCAAGCGTATAACTTCTGCCATCAATCCGCGTGTTTGCAATGCCGCTGGAATAACAAAATGCTTAGCAGTCACATCCGCATCTAGAATGTAGCGGTTTAATTTGCCAGCTCCTATGTCGAGCTCAAAATTAATATCACCAGCAAACTCACCGAGAGTGGGAATTACCAAAGGCTCTGTAATTTTTGCAAAAAATTTCCACTTTCCTGTTAGCGCTTTTATCACATCCGAGCTATTTGATGTTACTGGTGACTGTTGCTCAGGCGTGTAAGCCACATCCAGCATGAGTTGATTCTCAGTATTTAAAACTTCACCGGGGCTAGCTTTCAATTTCAAAGCCACGCCAGTGGTCATCCGCTCGGTTTTAAATTTCACTGCATCCACAAGGCCCGCAAACGTACAATGCGCCGCAGCGCAGGGGAGTTTCACTGTGAGTTGACGGATATGAATTTGCTCGGGAAAACTTTCTGGAACCGACCAATTGTCTGGAAGAGAAAAAAGCGCTGCAGCCTTGTCTGCGGGTAGCTTTGTTATATCGCTCAGCGCTGCCTGAGTCACCTGCGCTTGCTCGATACTGACAACACCAAGCCGCGGTGAAAACCAAGATTGCCAATGCCAATCGACCGTTACATTGCGAAGATCAACGGTGTGTTGTGCAGTTTCAGCTGTGTGCACAAAGGCTAATTTGGAAAACTTTACCTGATGCAGATTTAAGGTTTCGAGTTGATACTTAAACGATCCTAGCTGCAAGGTATTAAGCACGCGCTTAAATTGCCATACTCCCGCTACGGCTAGAATAGCCAAGGCGAACAGTACGATAACCATTATCGAAAACCATTTACGCATAAAGCACATCGTCTTCGGCTGGTTCGGATGACAAAAATGCGCTAAAACTACCGACTAGCTACTAGCTACTAGCTACTAGCCAGTGACCACAGCCGCTAATTGTTCGGCACGTTCAATACGCATCACAGGTTACCAATCGTATTCAGCACAGTTTTCATTTTCCCACGTCATCCCCGCGCAGGCGGGGATCCAGATGGCAACTGCTCCGAAGCAATCATGATATTCACTCGAGTAAAAACCGTCTATTGGCCGCTGGATCCCCGCCTGCGCGGGGATGACGGGGAAATAGGCTGAATGGTTACTCAATTTTAACTGTCACTAAGCACACCCATGGATTACACAGCTTTTTGGCGCTCAACAGAGGCTTCCGGGGTAATTCTGTCGGTGACTTGGTGCAATGTGTTGCAACACGCCGACCTCCAGGCGGCGCCTGCCGGGGCGCGGCATCAAGGTACACAGGCTCACCCAAATCTATCCCGTAAAAACTCTCCGTTCACCACCAGCCTTTCAATATCGTGCGCATAGGCGTTCTGGGCCACCTGCTTGAGCTGGTTATCCAGGGCCTCCAACTGCTCCACCAATAACACCTGTGCGGTTTTGCCGGAACTGCCGTGATGCACAAGTGCGAAGGCGGGTGGCAAGCGGAGGTAGGCGGTGAGGGTTTCGGGGAGATATTTGGTGATGGTAGACATCACCGTAACCCGGCTGCGCAGGTCGAGCTGGGCTTCGCTCTCCAAGGATTTTAGGGCGGGCAACAAGCCCTCCAAGGTCTGTTTGATGGAGGCCAAACAGCTGCGTGCTTTTTCCGGGAGCCGGGGGCCCACGGCTTTGAGGGTGGCTTCTAGGGCTTCGAGCAGGTTGTCTTCGTTGAAGCTATCGGCGCCTAGACTGGCATCGTCCTGGCGACTGGGGATGGCGAATAAGCCAGCGAAGTAAAGCCCGGCGACTATGGCGCCCCAGTAGCTTTCAATAAGCCCAGCAAACAACAGCCCCAACCCGCCCAGCGCCAGTAAACAGCCAAGTATATTGCCGCTGCTGTAAAGGTAGAGGGCGATGCGGGTGGTGAAGCCACGCTCGCTACTTTGTTGCTCCAACAGATTCATTGATAGCCCCGAATCTCTTTAAACATTTGGCGTAGGTCCCCTTTGCGGCCGTCAAAGGCTTTGCCGCCGGTGAGGTCGGCGAGGCGCTTGAGCTCCTCCATGTCGGCCTCTCCAAAGGCCACTGGGAAGATGCGCAGGGCGCGCTGATCCGTGGGTAGGTTGTGGTACCAAGCGGCGAATTCGCTGAAGTCACGGCCGCGGGTGTTTTGGCCATCGGTCATCAGCACTAAGGTTTGGTAGTAGCGGTCACCGTCACCCGGACGCGCCATGATGGCATCTTGGTAGGCAACGGTTACGGCGTCGTAAATGGCGGTGCCACCACCGGCCTGAAGTTGCTGGGCGAAGTTGACGATCTGCCGCCGCGTGGCTTCGTTGTCGCTGGGGGTGTCGCCCATGGCAAAGCGACGCACTGGCCGAGCGCGGTCAGAAAAAGTGACGATTTCGATGCGCTCGCGATTAAGAAAATGGGTAAGGCGACCGGAGACGCTGCTGTCGTCGCCGCCAAGCCCCGCCAAGGCGCTCTTGAGCTGCTCTATGCCGCCGTTACCGCCCATGGAGCCAGAGGTGTCGAGCACAAACCAGCTGCGGGCGGGTATGCGCACTTGATTTTGAAAGCCGTCAAGCAAGGCGTTCACCACGTCCAGTTGGCCGGGGAATGGCAATTCTATGAGTAATGCCGAGGGGAAATCGCTACTGATTTTTACGCTGGAATTCACTGGGCGACGCAGGGTTTTTTCCATCATTCGCTGCTGAAATTCCGGTGTGCGCAGGAAGCTAATCACCTTGTCGTAATCGGCTTTGCGCGCGTCGTTCAGCAGCATTAGCGGGTAGTCGGCGGTGATGATGCCTTCCTTTGGATAAATGAGGCAGAGCTTCTCGCCCAGCTGCGGGTTTTGGTTAAGGCTCAGCAAAATGGATTCGTAGTTGATGATGCCGTCCACCGCGGCTTGGTCACGCAGGAAGGCTTCCGCCAGCCAGCCGGAGCTGCCCGAGGTGAGGCGTTGAGCTTTAAAAAATGCCCCGGTTTTATTGGCTTGTACGTCGGCTAGTGTCAGGGCATCGGCTTTGCCCGATAGCGCGGCGGTTAAGCCGATCAAGGCAGTAAAACCGCTGTTGCTGCTGGCTGGGTTGGTCATGCCGAAGGTGAACTTGCCCGCTTCTGCAGCACTGGCAATGTCCTGCCAGGTGACGTTGGCGTTGCCGCACCAGCCCAAGGCTTTGGCCTTACTGTCTTTAAGGCCGAGGACCACCGGAGAAAGCATGGTTTTTTCAGCGAATTTTATGCGCTCTTTAGCGCCGGGGGTCATTTGCAGGTATTTGCCGTGGGAAACCCAGACCCCATCTACCGTGCTGCCGGCGGCGATTTTTTCCACGGCGTCGAGGGTGCCGGAATATTCAAATTGCAGATTCACGCCGGTGGCGCGGGCAATTTCGGGAGCTAGGTCGGCAATGTCTTTGAGTTCCGACCCCGCCAGCAGGCGAAAACTGTTTTGTGTGTCGCTAGGGGCATTGGCGCTGTTCGGGTTTTGCGGCCCGCAACCCATCAGGCCCAGCAGCGCGCCAACCAGTAAGCTGGCCGCTTTTAGGGCCGGCCTCATAGGGCCACCACACCCTCGCCAGCTTTCAGCGTCTGTTGGGCCGCCAATTTGGAGCGCTCGATATAGGCATCACCAGTTGCTAATAAGCCACGCAGCATAGTGTTATTTTTGCCCATAGCCTCTATGGCCTGGGAGCGGAAGTTATCAAAGGTGTCCATGGCTTTAAAGGTGTTATCAAAAGCGTTTTGCAGCTGGTCCATGGCGATGGTGGGGTTGGCGGCAAACTGGGCGGTTTTCTCCACATGCTGGCCCAAGGCCACAGACGAGCTTTCGATGAGGCTGCCGATGGTGGCGGAGGCACCTTGCAGCATTTCCATCACCTTGATTTGATTGCCCGTGGCGCGGGCTACCGTAGTGGCTACGGCTAACGCGCTCATACCATGGGTGGCCATACGATCACAGCCAATAATCATTTCCCGCGCGGTGCGCTTGAGCACGCCCATGGACAAATAGCCGTTCACGTTAATGGTCTGCTGGGTCAACATGTCGGTGAGGGCTTGACGGGCGTAGAACAGCACTTCTTGCTCTACAGCGCGGGCTTTCATGGGGTCGGTGGCGTTAAGTTGGGCCACCTGCGCCGCCAGGCGGCTGTCCAACTGCTCGGCAAAATACATAGCCGCACGGAGCTTTTGCATGGAATCCCACAGATTGCGCTCGGTGTTTTCGATTTCAATAGCGTCTTTACGAATTTCGTCTTGGGCGCTGTAGAGGTTGTGCATCAGCTTTTTGATCTGGCTGCCCGCGGCCTCAAATTTGCGGAAATACGCCTGCAGCTTATCGCCGAAGGGGATCAAACCAAACAGCTTGTTTTGACTCAGTAAGTCGCCTTCTTTTGCGGGGTTCAGGTCGTCGAAGGCCACGCGCAGGCTGTGAATGGCCTGAAATACCGCACTGTCTTCGGCGCCCACAAAACTTTTTTCCATAAAGCGGCCGTTAAGGGCGGCAGAGTCAAAAATCTCTTTGCGGCCTAGGCGGAATGCGGAATCGAGTTTTTGTTTAAAGTCATCCGAACCAAATTCGGCCTGAAGCAAACCGTTAATAAACCCGTCCAATTGCGCATCCACCTTGGCTTGTGTTTCCGGCGCTAGGGGCACCATTTCCGGCGCTTTGGCTTGGCTCACAGCGGTTAGGGTTTGAGGGGGCGTCAACACCAATGGTTCGGGCTGACTCAGCAGTGTAGTTTGGGTAGATTCGCTCATGACAGGGTCCGTTAGTGGTTCAGTTGGGTTTCAATGTGCTGGATCATTTTTTCGAGAATTTCAAAGGTGGGGGCTTCCACCACATCGTTAAGTTGCGGCGCCGCTGGGAGTTTTTTGGCGCTTAGTGCTGCAGCTAACAGCTTGGGGTCGCTGCCGCGCATACCGTATTCCGCCGCAAGGCTTTGCAGCTCCGGGTCGGTACTCAGAAGCTGGCCGAACTTTTCACCCTTAGCATTAAACGGCACCACAATTCGCTTGGAGTACACCGTAGGCTCGGGGTAGAGCAGCACCATGTCTTGGCTCAGCGTGTTGTCGCGCAGGGCCGCCTCAAAAAATTGCGACTCATACACCATGACTAAGGGCACCGCCCCCATACCCATGGCGAGGTAATTTTCAAAGGGCCCAGAGGAGGTGTTCTCTTGATAGCCCTGCTTTAGAAACAAAGGTGTTAGGCGCGGGAGGATTTTTTCAATTTCAGCATCAGTGGTGACCACATTACCGCCGTTGGCGATCCAACTGGTGAGCGCTAAATACTGTGCGGCAGAATTGGATTTGCGTACGTCGGTGGTTAACACCAAAAGGCTTTTACTCACCGCAAAATTTGGGTTGTCTTTAAGATCTCGCCAACGGGTGCCCGCTTCCATCAGCTGCATCAACTTGCCCATGTCCACCAAAAACCAATTGTCGCCGCGCTTAGCCACCAAGCCATTCGCCTCCAACACGGGCACCAATGGCCGCCAAGAGGCTATAACCATGGGCGTAAAAAAAGTGGCAATCGATTGTTTAGCACCGGTGGCGGCTTTGATTTTTTCGGCGGCAGGCACTCCGCCTGGGAAGGCGGCATCGAATTGTTTGAGATCGTTGCGCTGGGCCATTTCCCGCGAGCCAGACTTTTGTATGGTCAAGCGAATGCCATTTTTGAGCAGCGCGGCGGCAACACGGGGGTCGCTGAGGTAGGGAACGCTTTCACTGCCCGACACCAAATTTATCTGCTGTACCGCGTCGCTTAGCAATTTCTTTTGACCTGACTGCCAAATGGCATAACCAACCCCAAGTACTAAAACGCCAGCAAGTAGCGGCCCCAATATGCGTTTGCTATCCAAGTCGGTTAACTCCTCGAACGCCTAAAGCCCAAGCGGGCGTTGGCTTCGGTTCTCACGGGTGGCCTGTTGTGCAGGGGTTTAGTCAAAAGACGCCAATTTGTGCTGAAAATTCGGCCCAAGCAATAACGAATGGTTAGGCTTTTTGGTAAATTAATTGAAAATTTAAACAACCTTCTAATTGCATTCAACTTCAACCCCTTTTGGCACTTTCAAATTACCGCTATTTTTTTCTGTAGGTAAATAACCTTTTGCAGCCAAACAAGACATAAATGCACTACAGCTTGGCATTGTAGAGCGACTATAACTACCGAAACTTTCGCTTCTTCCAGCAGAGGCTACTTCATTTTTTGTTTCTTGGTAGCAACTAAAGCGATCTTTCAAAAACTGATCTTGAGTAGCGCCTTCCTTTTGGAAAAAAATCGTTTCCCCCTGTTGTGGAGCGTTGGCGCAACCTAGCAAAATAAGACAAAACCAATTTATGGAAAAATACTTTTTACGCATTTGCTGTCCCTTGTAAATAATGTGATTTTCTAGGCGTCCAAACTTGCCTAACACCTGTGGCCAGTGGCGTTAGGTACACGCTGGTCATCCAACCCTGCGTTCAAAGCCGGCCAATACGTTGGCCGAGGGCGCCGCTGGCCTTGGAATCTAGCATAGTTATTGGGCCGATTAAACCCTGAGAACCTATGGCTAAAGGCGACGCAGAGGCTGACTCCCTACATCACGAAGCATTAGGATACGGCAGCTGTGCCGATAAGGGCAGGTATGCCCCGCCCCTATCAGTGACGGTTAGGGTTCGCAGCTAGCGGTGCCCCTACTTTACCCTTAACTTATTGCCGTCCCTACTCCAATGCCAGTAAGTTAAGGATTTTTAGCCTCTTTAAAAGGCTTTCAACTGTTACAGCCACAGTCCTGCCGAAGCGGGACAAGCCCGTTTTTTGGCCGAGTGGAGAGGTGATTTTGAGGGGCAAATGGACAGGAGGTCCATTTGAGCCGTGACGGGACAGGATGTCACGCCACGGCGACCCTCAAAATCGCCTCGGAGGGAGGGTATTTTTGCGAAGCAAAAACCAAAAAGTCGGGTGGCCTTTCTTTTTGGTGACTTTTTCTTTGGCCACGCAAAGAAAAAGTTACTCGCCCAGGAGGGCGAAATAAAGGCTAAAAATCACTCAGAAAATCAGCTATGCGCCTAAGGGCCGTGGAAATAAATAACTATCCCAAATACCTCTGGCTTTGTTCCTGAAAATTTTTTAAAATTGCCACTCCCAACCCATAGAAAAATATCATGTAGAAGATCATATATTATGGAAAAATACAGCTATCAAGCTCAAAGGTTATGA
>CAMCXE010000144.1 GCA_945882995.1 Thalassocella blandensis
AGGGTGAGCTAGGCGGCTGTACAAATTTTGTACAATTTGGGGCGGTTTGTGTACAGTTCATGGGGGGCTCCAATAAAGTCTGGTGTGGATTATGCCTTTAGTGTGCTGTTTTTAAAAGGGATTTTTCTTAACTTAATGACATTGCCCCCACCCCAATGTCATTAAGTTAAGGATTTTAACCTCTTCAAAATGATTTCTAATGTTACTGCCGCATTCCTGCCGAAGCGGGACCAGCCCGTTTTTTGGCCGAGTGGAGAAGTGATTTTGAGGGGCAAATGGACAGGAGCCGCATGGATGCGGCGAAGTAGAGCAACGCACGACTGTATGGATGCAGGAGGTAGAGCGACGCAGGAGGCCAAAGCCGAGGAGCAGTTGCCGAGACGTCCATTTGAGCCGTGACGGGACAGGATGTCACGCCACGGCGACCCTTAAAATTGCCTCGGCAGAAAATTGCTCCTGCATTTTCTGCATTCGCGCCATCCGTGGCGCTTGAGGGAGGGAATTTTTGCGCAGCAAAAACCAAAAAGTCGGGTGGCCTTTCTTTTTGGTGACTTTTTCTTTACTAAGCGCATTCCTGCGCTTAGCCCTGCGGAGCTGCCCGAAGGGTGAAGGCTAGGATGGCCTTCATGAAAGAAAAAGTTACTCGCCCAGGAGGGCGAAATAAAGGCTAAAAATGACTCAAAAAATCAGCTTTGCGCTTAACTTAATGACATTGCCCCTACCTTCTAGTGCAAAAATTCAGGCCGTTTTATGGAGATAAAAGTGCATTCCACGCCAGACAACACAGCACCTGCACGCCAAAATTCAACGCCACACAACGTTTGACGACATCGCCCGCCGCTGCAACTCAAAATACTGCCCCATTATCCTAGAAACCTCAGTTGGATCACCAAAGTCTGCGCAACCCCCCTGGCGCGCCTAGCAAAAGCTAGAATTGGTGAACAACCAACCAGGTTGCCCACCAATTTTAGCTTTCACTAATCACACCAATGGATTACACAGCTTTTTGGCGCCCAACTGAGGCTTCTAGGATAATGGCAACGGCTTCCGCCGTTCGCATCACGACCGACAAGCTCATATAAAAAAATACCTGCGAATAATTGAATGATATGTCCATTTTAAAAAATGGCGCCATTATCATGGTGATATATTCGTTTCGGCTACATATTTGCATTTCCGAAATTTGCCTTATATGAAAACTGCGAGATCAGTCTCACTACTGACTTCATTTAATTATTTGGCAGACGAATGATTATTTTACGCCCTAGCAATTAAATTGCTGTGCTAATACTTGTTAGTCAGAATTTTTTGTTCTGGTCGAGAATTTTTTCTCGCTCATTGATGTAGGGTGTATCCGTGAAGAACATAGCAGTATTTCCGCATTCAAAATTTACCGTGAGTTTATTTTTATCGTATTTTTTAGGCAGTGCGCAGCACTCGCCACTAAAAAAATCCATACATAATTTTTTATTCGCTGCCTTAACACTTTGCATAGGCAGCCCGCTGGCAGCCGCGAGTGTTGCGCCACTGCCGGGCGCGGTTATTTATGCCATTAATGCCGGCGGAAATAACTACACTGCCACCAACGGACTCAGCTACAGCGCCGACAGATGGGCTTCCGGCGGTACGCGAACCCGTATGACTATGCCCGTAAATGGGACGGTTGATGATGCGCTTTATCAGGCTATGCGCTATGGCACCTTTAGCTACAATTTTCCGGTTGCGTCTGGGCAATATGACGTAACCCTGCAATTTGCCGAGCTGCGCGCGTCCCGTGTCGGCGCACGCATCATGACGGTGGCTATTGAGCGCACACCAGCGCTCACGAATCTTGATATTTTTCGTCTGGTGGGAGCCGGTGCGGCCTTAAACAGGACCTTACCGAATATTGTGGTTAACGACGGCGTGCTAAATATTCGATTTTCAGCCGTCGCGGGTAATGCGGTTGTATCCGCCATCGTGGTGCGCGCGGCGGCCAGCCCGGCGAGCGTATCGTCGCCGGTTAGCCCAGTGACGCCGGTCAGTACAAGCTACAGCAGTTGGTCCGGCCCAACCAGCTCGTCCAGCTCTGGACGCGCGCCGGTGGTTAGCTCAACCAGCGCTATCAGTTCGTCAAGCTCTGCCCGCACCCCTGCGTCAATTACCAGCAGCTCGCCATCAAGTTCACGTAGCTCTAGCAGTCCGTCTAGCCCTAGCAGTTCGTCTAGCTCTGCCCGCACCCCTGCGTCAATTACCAGCAGCTCGCCATCAAGTTCACGTAGCGCTAGCAGTCCGTCTAGCCCTAGTAGTTCGCCTAGCTCTGCCCGCACCCCTGCGTCAAATGCCAGCAGCTCGTCATCAAGTTCACGTAGCTCTAGCAGTGCGCCCAGCTCTAGCAGTTCGTCTAGTTCTGGCCGCCCCTCATCGTCAAGTTCAAGCAGCTCGTCATCAAGTTCAAGCAGCCCCAGCAGTGCGCCCAGCTCTAGCAGTTCGTCTAGCTCTGGCCGCCCCTCATCGTCAAGTTCAAGCAGCTCGTCATCAAGTTCAAGCAGCCCTAGCAGTGCGCCCAGCTCTAGTTCGTCTAGCTCTAGTTCGTCTAGCTCCAGGAGTTCGTCCAGCTCCAGCGGAATGGCCCTGGACACCATTAAGCCCACTGCACCCGGCGCTTTGAGTGTCGCCAGCACCCTCAGCAAACAACTCACTCTAGCTTGGACAGCGGCCACGGATAACCTAGCGGTTACGCGCTACAACGTTCGCCGCAATGGCGTGTTAGTGGGGTTTGTGGCGGCAAGCGAGTTGAGTTATGGCGATACCGGTTTAGCACCCAGCACCACCTATGCGTACTCAGTAACCGCGCTGGATGCGGCGGGTAATGAGTCGGCGGCGGCAGGCGTTTCCGCTAAAACCTACATGGTGAGCGGTGCCGTAAGCATGACTTGGGTAGAACCCACCGAGCGGCTTAATGGTGACCACCTGTATCTCACGGATATCGGCGGCTACCAAATTCGCTACAGGCTTGTGTCGGCGGCAAATTTCACTACCGTGAATATTCCAGCCGGCGCAACCACCTATAATTTGGGAAATTTAATGGGCGATTATCTGTTCGAAATTGCCACCTACGACACCAGTGGCCTCTACAGCGATTATGTGCCGGTAGGTTTATAAAACCAAAATCAGCCGAACCGAATGCCCGCGCTAAAACGCGGGCTTTTTCATTATTAAGCTGACAACACAATACTTCGTCCTGAAGTATTGTGTTTGCGCGGCAAAGCCGCTAAAAACGCATCCTGCGTTTGCCCTCAACAATTAATTAATTCCACATCAACATAGAGCGGTAAATGATCGGAACTGACCCTCGACAGCGCATTGCGCACCACGGCAGCGCTGGTCACCCGCCACTGATCATTAACAAATATATGATCAATACGCGTTACCGGCAGGCGGCCCCAAAACGTATTTTTCGGCTTATGTCCCAGCACCTGCATTTGCGCATCCAGCAGTGTTGTGCGCAGGCGACGGCAGACGTGTTGCCAAGGCGCCGCGTTAAAATCGCCGCACATAATCACTGGCCCTACACAACTGCCCAGCCACGACTCGCTTAGCAACATCGCAACTTGCAGGCGCCGCTCCCCGGGTGTTAAACCCAAATGAGTATTCATAACATTAATTTTCTGGCCATTGAATTCCACCTCTACCCAGAGTGCACCCCGAGGCTCCGCACCACGCCGCTCATTAGCGCGCGCAGGATAATGGTTGGCCTTAATTAACCGCATGGGCAGATGCGACAAAATAGCATTGCCATAGGCCTCATCCTGCACTTGTATTACCGGATGAAAATGCTGAGTCATTGCCAATAAACGCGCAATACTATGCGCCTGATCCTCATGATTACTGCGCGGACGGCCTACATCTAATTCCTGTAGCGCAATAATATCCGGCTGAAATTCTGCAATCACTCTGGCAATGCGGGCCGTATCCACTTGCCCATCCATCCCGCGGCAGCCATGTACGTTGTAGGTCATTACCCGCAGGCTTTTGCCGAGTGCGGCACGGTTTTTCGGCGGCTCCAACTTTGCCGAAACGGTATCCCGTTCAAGAGCATGTAGCGCGGCCTGATGCAAATCCAGCGGCCGCAAATAATCCAATTTATCGCCGCCATTTCTGTGAATTTGCGGGAACACCACACCCTGCGGAAGCAGTGCAAATGCGTGGGTTTCTTGCTGACCAGGGCCACCATGGGAGCCATGTTCGTCACCAAAACTCAGGGCGGCTTGCTGTGGCAACCAACCGCCAATCACAAAATCGCCCGCGTTGGCGTGCTGGCACAACTGCATTAAATCCTCAGTAACCGCGTCCAAAAATGGATGTGTAGCCCCAAAAATTATCGCGCGATCTTCCGGCAATGAATGTTTTCCTGCTGCCGTCCAGGCCGTCACTCGCCCTTGAAAAGAACTGCCGCATTGCGTTTTTAGCACCAATGGAATATGCGCCTGTTCAATCATGGCGGTAGCGAGACAATGCGCTTCGTCATCCGTTAATGGGCGCGGTGCATACACAAAACCCAATGGCCCCTTGGCCACCACCAACACGGAATCCCGGTTAGCGGCTGATGCGACTAATGCCGGGCGCGGCAGTATTTTTTGCAGGTGTTTACCACCCAATAGTTGACCGCGCTGCGCTTGCTCGCCACGCTGTAGGTGGATTTTTTTTGCCTCCACTGGCTGCGTCATGGAGGCATCAAACGCCGCAAATACCTCAGCAATTTTGCTCTGTACCGCCCCGCCAAATAGCTGTGTATAAGGCTGTGTGGGCTCTTGCCCGTGGTCGGAATAAATCCAAATAGCGTAATTGCGGCTTGCGGAATGTCGGGCGCTGCGAAAAATTCGACCAATCGCATCATCAATACCTTTTAAGCTCCAGTGCGCAAATGCCGAACCCGGCCCACGCCGATGGGATTGCTCATCGTAACCCAAAAAATTGGCGTGGATTATGGGCAAACCCCGCGCCGCATCCAGCTTCACGCCAATAGTTACCAACTCGCGCAACAGAATACAAATGGCCACACGGGTGGGGATAAATGTCAGCTCGGTGAGCAACTCGTCGCGCCGAATTGTGCCGCGAACAAAATCAAACAGAGCAATAAAAAATTCCGCCACCATCAACGCCAATACGCGCACAAAACTATAAATATTCAGCAAAATAAACAACACAATGGTAAGCGGGTTCAGCTCCTGCAAGATATGCCCCCAGCCTACGGAAGATACGCAAAAATGGGCCTCAGCGGCACCGCCGGTAAAAATATTGGAATAGGCGCTGCCACCGGTCAGCAGTGGATTGCCTTCGGTGGCTAAGCGTTGCTCCACCTGCAAAGCAGTGGCAGATTCCAACATGGCAACTTCTGCTGTGCCATCTCTGAATTTAAAGCCAAACGCAGGCACGCACTGCTTGATTCCATAAAATAATTCACCTTGTACAGCGGGGGTACTCGAAGGCAACCCGGAATAGAGGTCACGCATTTGATAATTTTCCCGGGCCAATAATAATTTTAGGAAGGGCATATGGCCTGCGGCTAGCGCTTGTTGCAACTGCCCATGGGATAAGCCATCAATTTGCAGAATAATTAACCCACTTTTTTCCGTGTCCGCGGGCGCTTTAGTCAGCCGCAACAGACGAATTAACCACTCATTACGGCTTAGAAAAGGCCACAATTTTCGCCAGCCGCGTTCCAGAAAATAGATCATAAGGCGTCACCACTGGGCGCCTGAGCATCGGCAAATGCCGATTCTCCAGCGGCCTGCACGTAGCTCAGTATAATGTCCCATTCCGCTTGAATGAGTGGCAACAAACTCGACCAGGAATCGTCATGATCACTGTGATGGCTAGGCTGTGAATCGACCAGCTTCTGATAACTAGCCAGTGCCGCCTGTGCAGAATTTTGTATGGAAAAACTCTCCGCTGTGGCATAGGCAGCCTGCCGAAATCCTTCACGCTCAGCTACGGAATAATCTGCAAAAACCAGCAATTCAGCAGCGAAATCCGCAACACTGCACGCGTCCAATAACCGGCCATTTTCATTGTTGCGCACCACCTCGTTCACACCCGGTGCACACAATGCAACAACGGGCACACCTGCGGCCATGGCTTCGGTAACGACCATACCCTGGGTTTCACTTAGAGAGGAAAATGCAAATACATCCATGGCTTTATAGGCACTTACCAACATGGGGCCAGTCAGCAGGCCTTGCATTATCAGACGATCCTGAACGCCGCGTTGCGTAAATACGTGTTTTATTGCCCCCTCCTCCGGCCCGCTGCCAACAATCAAACAAAAAGCCTGCGGATTATTTTGCAAACTTAGGCTTAAAGCATCCGCCAGAAATTCAAGGTTTTTTTCGCTGGCCAAACGCCCCACATGCCCAACCACAAACGCCTGCTCGGGGATATTCATGACCTGCCGAAACCCCGCACCGCTGCCGCAGGCAAACTTATCTAACTGCACCCCAGTGGGCACTACACTTATGGGCACAGTAACCAAACGCTGCTGCAAGGTCGTTGCCAAACTGGCACTGGGCGCAAATACGTGGCTGCATAAATTTGCGTAATGTGTACCTAGCTGAATCACAAAACGCTTCAATAATGGCGAATCGCCCGGCACATAATGGGTGTACTCTTCATAGCGCGTATGGTGCGTAAAAACATGGGGTACATTGTATTGACTGGCAATACGCAGGGCGATGGAGCCAATTAAAAATGGATGATGCGAATGCACAATATCGGGTTTAAATTCGTCAAGCATGTGCGTCAAGCGGCCGAACACCGGTAAACACACCGAAAAATCACTCCCATTAAATTTTTGAATAGCCGGCACACGCACCACATGTTTTTCGGCCACTGGCATGCCTTCAAATTCCGGCGCTACCACTATGACCTGGTGCCCCATAGCGCGATACTGTTCACTAAACGCGGCCACGGACCGCGCCACACCACCCACGTGCGGCGTGTAGGTATTGGTCATCATTAAAATATTCATACATTTTCCTCAGGGAAAATAATGCTAAAAATTTACGATGATCGCCTCCAAACCGTGCAATCCCACAGTGGGATTAGTGAAAATTTAAAATGATGGTCAACCTAGTGGGCTGCTCATTTTTAACGTGCCAAAAATTACGCCGGCGTTGCCGATTCAACGGAAGTTTCTAGAATAATTACCTGAGTTTGCCCACGCGTGGCAATAATTGGTTCAAAACCCGCCAAATGCACTTCGATAATTGGCGCTTGCGCATGCCACTCACTTTGCCAAGACACCACAATTCTGGAGCGTCTTAGGTGAGGATTTTCGCCATCGCGGTCTTGGTCTATGCCTGCCGGCAGGTACTGCAACTGCACACTAATTTCGCCAAATTCTGTGGGCGCCGCCGTTAATGCAATGGGCTCCCCCGTAACCCACCAGCGTTTAGGAATTCCCGAAACCAAAATTAATCGCTCATCTTCTTCACGTACAAAACAATTCCGCATCATCACCAGCCATTCCGCCGCGGCCCAGGCATGTTGCCCGTCACCCATGCAGCCGCCCCGCGTGTGCGGATGAATCGCCTCCGGCCACTGCCCAGTGGGGGATGCACTTTTTGCCACATTGCACATTAAGTCGAAAAATCGCCGGTCACCAGCGCGCAATAACACCTGCGCTAAATGCAGGGTTAAATAGGGGTTAATACCGGAGTGAATCATGTCTTGAAAAAATCCACCTTTCACAAAGCATTTATCCACCAAAAAATTCACAGTATTCATTAATGCTGGATGGTCCGGCGCATAAAGTTTTAGTGGGTAACCCGCGGCAATGGAGCCAATAGCGCCAGCGTCCATACGCCGATAGGGGGACGCAGGCAATAATTGGCCGCCAAGGCGTTGCGCCACACCCGCTGTGCTTTTCGCAATTGCCGCAGCAAAGGCCGCAGCCGCTACACCCAACTTTTCGGCTTGAATTGTTGCACCTTGGCCTTGTGCCAGCTGCTGCGCGGCCAACAACCCCGCCTGCGCCCAATAATCATCCCAATAATAAAAATCGATGGGGCCTAAGTGCTCGGCACTAAACCCTGCAGGCAATAATCCGGCGTGCGGCAATTCCGGTTGGTCCGCTAAGCGTTTTCCAATTAACCAGTGCGCGCCTTTGGTAATTGCGGCCTGCCAACTGGGCGGTATGTGTTGGCCCGTAAACTGGTGGAATTTAGTGAATATCCACAAGGCTTGGCCATTGGAATCCCACTCCCCTTCTTGGGAATGAAAATACCCCGCTGCGTTTTGCTGCTGAGGAAAATATTCCAGCGCCTGCCGCGCCCGCTCGATTAAGCCTACACACAACAAGGCGTACACAATATAGGTGGCGTCGCGATACCAAAAACGTTTGTAGGTGTAGGGGCCGGGAACTACCTTATCCACCGAATGCAAAATGAGCGTACGCAAGGCGGCGTCATATAAAAACTGCATGTGTGAATCGGGGATTTGCAGCTGGGCTGCGCCGGCTAAGTGGCTCCGCCACAATTCCGACGTGGTTGCTACAGACGCGTGCGGCGACTTTGATGAATCCGTCGTTTCGCTCAGCGGAATGCCCATACGCAACACATTTTTTTCATGCGGGTGCAAATTGAATAATGCGGCGGCCGTGAGCATACCAATATCGCAGTGATGGCTAGCCTCAAAACCCTGTGCCGGTGCGATGTGTTTTAACAGGCCATAAACATCGCCGGCGCGATAATCCGACAGACATTGCCCATCCATAGCACGGTCAAATTGAATCGTGCTGCCGCCATCAAGCGACCATATTTTGTGGTCCGCATCCAGCTCTACGTGGTGAATAAAACTCACACCTTCTGGATTATAAGGCCGCAGCGCAATCACCAGCGTAGCGTCTTCCGGAGTATTCGCCCGCACTTCCAAAACACACACGGGTTTTTCATCCACAGACTCCACATGCGCCATCACATGCAAATCGTAATTATCCATACGGCTATGGGTGCTAATGGAAAGCCCATGGTTGAGGTGTAATTTCTGCGTGCAATGCATCGCGCGGGACGGTAATAAAAAAGTGCCATCCTTGCGTTTTATCCACACGTCCAATGACCACTGGTCAATAAATGGCGTTAACAACCCACGCGGGTCGACGATGGGTAAATTCGCGAAATTCGGCAGGCCCAAGGCCGTCCAATTGCGATGGGTTAAGTTAATGTGGGTAATGGAAAAAGCGCGCGGAATAAACGACACATTACCCGGGTCAAATTGCTGCTCCACCCAATAGGGCCACACCCAATCCAAATTATGCTGAATAACACGGCTATTAATTAGCCCGCGGGCATGCAACACGGCGCCAGCCCGGAGTAATTCGATAGGCTCGCGCACCTCGGTGGGCTGAGTAAACCGCTGCAATTGAGCCAGTAAATTGATCGGGTCTAAAAAGCCATGGGCGCGGGCCACTTTTTTAACCACAAAATGCCACGGCAGCCAGTTATACCATTTCCAAATCGGTGCCATTTGTGCGTCTCCTGAGTGCGTGGGCTACCACCTAGAGCAACTAGACAGCCCTAGGGCTATTCAGAGCTTTCAAACTCAACACGGGAACGGGACAAAATCCTAATGGAATTGCTAATCAGACTTATTCGAGCGGGTGGTTATTGCACACAATATTTTGAAAATTCAAACGGCCGCAATAACAATGTGCAGCTTGCGCCAGCATTGGAGCCTCGCTAAGCAAGCAAGGTTCCATAGGCAGATGACATATTATTAACGCGCACATTAACCAAAAGTGTCCAGCAAGCTCTCAAGGTAGAGACGCTGCAGCTCCCTCTGCGCAATGTCCTTAAGTTAGCGCAAAACTGGTTATTCGAGTGATATTTAGCCTTTATTTCGCCCTCCTGGGCGAGTCACTTTTCTTTGCTTGCCCAAAGAAAAGTAACCAAAAGAAACGGCACCCGACTTTTTGGTTTTTGCTGCGCAAAAATTCCCTCCCTCCGAAGCGATTTTGAGGGTCGCCGTGGCGTGAGAGGATTCGCCACATCCGTGTGCTCTGCCCTTCGGGCTGCCTTCGGCATCAAAAATAGCAATCCTGCCATTTTTTCCTGTCCCGTCACGGCTCAAATGGACGTCTCGGCAACTGCTCCTCGGCTTTGGCCTCCTGCGTCGCTCTACCTCCTGCATCCATGCAGTCGTGCGTTGCTCGACTTCGCCGCATCCATGCGGCTCCTGTCCATTTGCCCCTCAAAATCACCTCTACACTCGGCCAAAAAACGGGCTGGTCCCGCTTCGGCAGGACCGCGGTCG
>CAMCXE010000145.1 GCA_945882995.1 Thalassocella blandensis
CAATGCCAAAATTCGAAAAATACGCTTCTATATCAGTGCAAAACGAGCGCGGTAGGGCTTAACTTAATGACATTGGTTGGGGTGGGGTTTCTGGATGAGAGGAAAATTCCCTGGAACAATACCTCGAAACCCTTAACTTAATGACATTGGGTTACAGACGCGGCATGGAGCGGCAGGCGCTTAGCCGTGGTTAGCTGTTGGGGCATTTCCCAAAATTTGCGGCTCAATTTCAAGCGCTATACCAAACTCCTTTTTCACGCTGCGCTGCACGGTTGTTGCGGCATGCAAGATCGCTTCTGCTCCAAGGCGGTTGGGGTTGGTGAGTACCAAAGCCTGTTGTGCGTGGACCCGCACACCCGCAATGTCGCGTCCCTTCCAGCCCGCCTGTTCTATTAACCAGGCGGCGGCTAATTTGTAGCGCTCGCCAGATGCGGGGTAACTGGGTATCTGTGGATGCCGCATTTGTAATGTGTGCAGGTCGTCCGCGGTCACCAGCGGATTTTTGAAAAAGCTTCCACAGTTGGGCAGGGTTGCGGGGTCTGGCAGCTTACTGCGACGCAGTTCGCACACTGCAGTGAACACTGCTTCGGGTGAGGCGACGTCGGCGCCAAGGGCGCTGCGCAGGGCTGGGTAGTGGGTAAGGCTCTGCGGCTGGCGTGACAGTTGAAGACTGATGTGGGTAATGATGTGGCTGGACGCTAAAGCCTGTTTGAAAATGGAATCGCGGTAGCCCAGGTCACATTGCTCACGGGAAAAGGTTTCCAGCTGGTTGGTATGACGGTTCAGTGCGGTGACTTCGTGTAGGCGGTCGCCAAGTTCTAGGCCGTAAGCGCCGATATTTTGGATTGGTGCAGCACCGCAGGTGCCGGGTATTAGTGCCAAATTCTCCAGCCCATATAGTTGTTGATCTAGGGTCCAACATACGGCCTGGTGCCAGTTTTCGCCGGCGGCCAATTCCACCCAGACCGTTTGGTCCTGCTCGCGCCGCAGGTGGCGGCCTTGTAGTGCGGGGCTGAGTACCAACCCGGAAATGTGCGATGGGCAGATGACATTGCTGCCACCACCGAGGAGTGTGACTGGCAGTTGACGCGTGTTTGCCCAGGCTAAGGCGAGGCGCAAGCTGGCGAGGTCAGTAGCTTCGTAAAAAAATTCCGCGCGGGCAGGAATGGAGAGGGTGTTGTGCGCCTGTAGGTCGAAGTTGTGGTGCGGTTGCATTTAGGCAGTGGTCAGAATGTGCGTGAGCAGCGCATCACAGCTGGCTTCTACCAAATCTAAAACCTGTTCAAACCCTTGTGTGCCGCCGTGGTAGGGATCGGGGACTTCGCGTAGGGGTTGATTCGGTAAAAAATCCAGAAATAGCCCAAGGTGGCCTGCGAAATGGCGGGGTTTGATGCGTTCTAAATTGGCGAGGTTTTGTTGGTCCATGGCCAGTATAAAGTCGAATTCGTCAAAGTCGCCCCGCGTGACTTGACGACCGCGTTGGTCGCTGAGGTCGTAGCCGCGGGTTTTGGCGGCGAGTAGGGTGCGAGGGTCCGGCAAGCTGCCAAGGTGCCAGTCGGAAGTGCCGGCCGAGTCAACCCTAATGCGCTTGATTAGCCCGCGCTCCACAATTTTCTGGGCCATAACGCCGTGGGCCGTGGGGCTGCGGCAGATATTGCCAAGGCAAACAAACAACACCTTAGTGACCATCGCTGGCTCCAAGACGTTGGGTGAGGACTTGGCGTACCCGCTTGAGGTCCAGCTCCGTATCTACCCCACCCGGCACAGGCTCAATGGCTTGGGCCACATGGATGCAATGACCGTGCGTTAGGAAGCGCAATTGTTCAAGTTTTTCGCAGAGCTCCAGAGGCGCCGCAGGCCATTGCACAAATTTGTGTAACACGCTGACGCGGTAGGCGTAGATACCAATATGTCGCTGCACCCCAAGTTCGGCGGGTAGGGTGCGCGGTTCAGCCGCGTAGCCGTCTCGGCTCCAGGGAATCGGCGCTCGAGAAAAATACAGCGCTAACCCGTTCTCGGCCGTCACAACCTTAACGATATTCGGGTCGAAACAGGCGTCCGCTTGGTCAAGCGGTTCGCAGAGGGTGGCTACACTGGCTTGAGGGAATTCCCCTAAGTTAGCGGCTACTTGATTTATCACGCTAGGCGGGATTAGCGGTTCGTCGCCCTGGACATTGACCAAAATTTCGTCACTTTGTAAGCCCAGCAGCGTTGCAACTTCCTGCAGGCGGTCAGTGCCGGATTCATGGGTAGAGGCTGTCATGCACACGCGCCCGCCAAATTGCTCCACGACATCGGCGATACGGCTGTCATCAGTGGCCACAATGACTTGCCGAGCACTGCTTTGGGTGGCGCATTCATACACGCGTTGGATCATGCTTTTACCGGCAATGTCCTTAAGCGGTTTGCCCGGCAGGCGACTGGAGCCAAAACGGGCGGGGATTATCACCGTAAAAGTCATGAACACTCCTCGATTTTAGTCTGTTGTATGACAGCTAGCCGCTGGTCGAACTCGGTTAAAAATTTGCCGGACAGCTCCGCCGCGACGTCTAAAGCCCACCAGTTAGGGGCGGCAAAACTCTGGCATTTAACCGCATCTTTGGCGGTCATTAATAGTGGGTTGTTGCCCGAAAATGCGAGGTCGTCAGGGCGAAATGCTTGGTGGTCGGCAAAGGCGCGATTGCGGGTATGCAGGCCGAGCCCTTGTAGGGTGTTAAAAAAGCGCTGGGGATGCCCGATGCCGGCTATGGCGAACAGGTTAGGTGAGTCGCCCCAAGGCAGCGGTAGCAGCGGAAGCATGACCTTTTGCGCCACGGAAATCCAGTGTTGCGGCACCAATTGAAAGCCGTAAGGGGTACTGCCACCGTTGTGCATCACCCAGTCCACCTCGCCAAGGCGGGCAGGGGGTTCACGCAAGGGACCCATGGGTAAACTCCAACCGTTGCCTAGTCCTCGGCTGGCGTCTAGGACCACAATCTCGATGTCTCGCGCTAGGGCGTAGTGTTGTAGCCCATCATCGCTCACAATGATGTCGCAGCCGAATTCGTCGATTAGCCGTTGCGCGGCTAAAACACGTTGCTGCCCTACTACCACCGGGCACTGACAGCGTTGCGCTATCAACAGTGGCTCGTCGCCGCAGAGACTGGCTTGGCTGGCGGCGGTTACGTCAAGGGTGGGGGTTTGGAATGTGCCGCCATAACCGCGGGACACCACGCCAGGCTTATAGCCTTGGGCGTGTAGATGCTTCACTAGCGCCATGAGCAGGGGCGTTTTACCCGTGCCGCCCAGGGTGATATTGCCAATCACCACCACGGGAACCCTTAGGCGGTGGGCGCCTTTAGTGTAATGCCAGCGCCGCAATGCGCTGAGGCACCGAAACAGCGGCACCAGTGGGAATAACAACCACAGCCAAGTCGGCCGGTGGTACCACTGTGCCTCTATGCTAGCTCGCATTAAGGTTCTGGTGCCGCCTGGGGCGCCACGGGGTTTTTGGTGGTCATTTGAATGTTGGTGAACCCGGTTTTGCCCGCCGCATCCATTACCGTGACGACAAATTGATAAGGTGCATTGGCATCCGCTGTCACTACAAATGGTGTTTTTTTGTCGGCCAGGTTGAGTTTTTCAACGGCGCTGATCAGCGTGGATAACTGGTTGTTGATGAGTTCTTGGCCGTTTAAGGCGTAGCCGCCTTTCTGGTCCACAATCACCTCAATTTTATCGCCGGGCTGCTGTTCGGTGCTGCCATCGGCCTGCGGTAGCTCCAGCTTTAAGTGACCTTGCTGGGTCATAGTGGTGGCGACCATAAAGAAGATTAATAGCAGCAATAGGATGTCGATGAAGTTAGTAACATCAATATGCACTTCGGTTTGTCGCTGGCGGCGGAACTTCATGGGGCAACCCTATGCGGTTTTCAGATCGACGCGGCGATCGTTACAAAGTGCGTCCACCAACTTAACGGCATCTTGCTCCATCAGCGACGCCAAACCGTCGACGCGACGCAAGAAAAACCGGTGGCTGGCCAGTGCGGGAATCGCCACGACTAATCCGCCGGCGGTGCAAATTAAGGCTTCGGCAATGCCGCCGGCCAGCAAAGCGGTATTGCCGCTGCTGCCGGCTAACATGATTTCGGTGAACATTTTGATCATGCCCAGCACGGTGCCGAGGAGGCCTAGCTGAGGCGCAAGGGAGGCGATGGCGCCCAGTACAGATATGAACCGTTCTAGCTCATGTAGCACCTGATTAGCGGCGGCCTGAATGGATTCGTTCATCACTTCACGGCCTTGCCGTGAGTTACTCAGCCCCGCGGCCAGTATGCTGCCTAGGGGTGAGGACTGGCGGAGCGCTTTGAGTTTTTCGCCATCGAGGGCGTTGTTCTGTAGTAGCGCCCAAACATCGCCTAGCTGGTGGCGCGGCGCAATTTTGTTGGGATTTAACGTCCAAAATCGTTCGGCGGAAATGGCAATTACCGCGATGGAACAGAGCACAATGGGCAACATTAACCAGCCGCCCGCTAAAAAAATATTGCTTTCCACAACTTCCCCCAGATCATTATTGTTGCGCATAGCCTTCTACCTTACTCGGTGTGGGTAGAGCCTAGGCGCGTGGTTCTAAGGTTGGAGAGTCTAGCAGAAAGGCGCCGCGAAGCGATGCCCTAACTACAGCAATTTAGGTGGTAAAGGCCGGTGTGTGACGGGGTATGAGTTTGTAACAGTTGGGCTTCGATGGCGGGTGCCGTGCCATAAAAAAAGCCCCCGTCGAGCGGGGGCTTGGAGAGCTATTTGAAATTGAACTTACCAGTAGTCAAATTTCACCATGTAGGCGCTTGGAGCTGTTTTCACTTTAACGTAGATAACACCGTTGGCGACACCAGCAACGGGTGTGAACGCCGCGCCTGTATTGGTTACTCCTTGAGGGCCACCGGTTATATCGTAGGTTGTGGCTTTGCCACTCCAAGAACCAATTTGGAGTGTGCCAGAAACCTTGGTGAACCTAATGCAGTCGCCGGCTACAGCATTGAAGTCTGTGGCTTTGATGGCGGTTTTGTTAAAGGTTGTGCCGTTGCAGGCCGCGGCGCCACCGGATGAGCTGCTTGATGAGGAGCTTGAAGATTTGCTTGATGAAGAGCTTGAAGCTTTGCTAGATGAAGAGCTTGAAGATTTACTAGATGAAGAGCTTGAAGCTTTGCTAGATGAAGAGCTTGAAGCTTTGCTAGATGAAGAGCTTGAAGCTTTGCTAGATGAAGAGCTGCTGGGCGAGGAGCTTGACGCTTTGCTAGATGAAGAGCTTGACGCTCTGCTAGACGAAGAGCGGCTGGACGGTGAGCTCGAAGCTTTGCTAGATGAAGAACTGCTCCTTGAACTAGATGAAGAGCTAGACGAGCTGCCCTGTAATACACCGATGGGATCCAGCGCCATGATTGCCGGCGCTACTTCCGTGGAGAAAAAGGCCACGGGTACCAGTGCACCGTTCACGTCGATAGAGATTTCGCGCGATGCCCAACCGGTGCCAGTGAGGGCGAACATTTTTAAACCCGGTCTGGAACCAAACGCCGGCATATCGGGGTCGTCGGCATTGGTGAAGTTGTTGGGGCCGTTGGCCAGTTTGCCAGCCCAAAGCGTGTTCGCATCCAGGCCATCGTGCGTGCGTGTTACGGCATTTTCAATGTTGGGGTAGCCAGTGGCGGTTACCATGGCAAGGTTCACCGCATTGATACCAAAAATGTAATCCAACACCTTCACTGCTCCCCGTGCAAAACGCGCGGCATCGGCAGTAAGGCCTTTGGCTTTTTGAATCTCGGCGGCGGCCATTAACAGGCGTGCGTTATTCAGGGTGTCGCGGTTAGAACCCCAGCGGACGTTGTTATCCACCGTGTCTAGATCACCGCTGTTCCATTGAGTGGAGTTGGGGTCCCATGTGACACCGGGGTAACCCTTGGCCTGCTGCGTCAAAATGGTTGTGGCCGCGCTAACCACATTGGCTTTTAGTGTGGTGAGGTCAATCGTGTGCAATGACTGATTCGCTAGCAGTGACAAGCTGCCTTGTGTGGCCACCGCCCCCCACCAGAATTGTGAGGCCTCGTTAAAGCGTGTGCTGCCTAACACTTGTGCTTTAAAGGCTGCCGCATCTGCCGCAAGCTTGAGTTTTTCGGCGGCCAAGTAAAGCTCCACGGTGGCTTCGTACTCGTCGTCCTGTGTATTGTTTTTGTCGGCGATACAGTTGTCGCGGAATCTTTTGGGGTTGCGCCAGGCGTTGGTGTTGTCGTTATCGGGGTACATGCCACCTTCGCCGCCATATTTGGTGGCTTGGTTACAGGTTGGGGGCTGGGTGCGCGCATTCGTTAAGGCGGTTTTGGCTAGGGTATAGGCGGCTGTTGCGTCAGCGGCTGTACCATAAGTGCTATGCATACGCGCCATGGCGGCCATGGCGCGGGCGGTAGAAAAGGTGGCTTTGGTTTCTGGCTCCGAGATGCAGGTGCCCGTGGTGAAAGGTGCGCAGGCCGCCCAAGTGGCATTCACATTGGTGTGGAACTTGGGAATAGCCAAATTACGTGGGTTGTTCATGGTGAGCTTGAACTGTTCGGTTAGTACTTTTAGTTGGTCATACACCGTACGGGCGCCGGGGAGGTTAGTGCTGTAATAGGTGTTGGCGGTTGGGTAGGTTTCCAGCAAATTGATGAGCGACCAAGTGGCGTCTGAGGTATTCACGGGGTAGGCGCCGTTGTCACCGGCGTCGCGCACGTAGTTGAACGTTAGGCTCAAGCCCGTGGTCCAGTTGTTTATGGGGTTCACAAAAGTCGCGGTGGCTTCGTGGTCTTTAAAGTACTTGAAGAAGGTGTACTTCAGGGTGCCGTAAGGGTTGGCCGATATATCAAAGGGCGCCGATTGGTCTGCGCCTACGACAAGTCGAGTCGTCGTGGCGGTTTGGGTACACGCCGAAAAATCAATCATATAAAAGCTGTCACCGGAACTTTTGTCAGCGGTGACATAAGTGTTGCTGGTGCCGGTGCAGGTGGTGCCCGATAGGCTCCAGTTGATGGCACCCACATTGGCCTTCACGTAAATCCCAATTTTACTGGCTTGGGGTAAATAACCCGCGTAATTGACGCGAAAGGGATTAGTGAGTTGTGTGCCGTTATCAACCGCAAAACTGCTGGCTGCGGTTACTGCGGCGATGAGCCCGCTTAAAGTGAGGCTGGCAAGTTTTACTGAAAATCGTTTGGATAGGTGTCGCAACATGGCGGGTACCTCGATTAACTGGGGTGGGGGAACTGCTCCTGTGGGCACTGGTTAATTTTTTTTAAAAAAACTTGTGCTCTTCTGCATTCCAGTCTACCGGTGGTTGAGGCTGCTAGCGCTTTTTGGCTTTGGATGATTTTTTGCGTCTACGTGGTGGCGAGATATGTGAATTCGTAGGTATTTTCGGGCGCGCCGACTTTCTAGCGTATTGGCGCAAGATTTTTTTGTGTATTCGCGTATCCTGCCGGCAGCACCACTCATTAACTTCCCATCAAATCTCGTCGAGGACCCCATATGTGGTGCAGCGCCCACGCTATTTTTTATTTTCATCAAGGTCAGGATGCGTCATTTTTGGTCCATGAGAATATTTACCTCATTGACGCGCCCAATGCGCAGCAAGCGTTATATGAAGCGGAGGCGTTGGGTAAACGTAATCAGGATATGAACGAGACGGGCGAGTTGGCGCTAGCGGGTAAGCCGGTCTAATACGTGTTTGCGGGTATTCGCAAAATTATTGAGGTGGCGAATGCGCCGGGTGCTGTGAACGGCCACATTGGCAGTGGTGCCGAGGTGACCTATTCTGAGTTTGAATTGGCCACCTACGAGGATGTTAAGCGTTTGACCAAGGGGCTGGAAGTGGCCGTGTTGATAAAAGATTGAGTCTCCAGCGTGATGCCGCGGAATACCCTCTTTAATGTGCTGGGTACTCGGTGCGGCAATTGACAAGTGAGCCCTGGTCGCCAAGGCGGGATCTAAGTCCCATCTTGTTGGAGCGGCGCTGTTATAATCCTAGAGCTATCTGTGTAATCCGTTGGCGCGCTTATGGGCCCTCCAGTGAGGTTTCTAGGATTATGTTTATTTCCAACTTTGTGGTTTGCCCTATGTTTAAGTTGTTAACACTGTTTGTGTTGTTGATGTGCCCACTGAAACTTCTTGCGGGCATAGATTCGTTTGATTTTTCCTCCGACGAAAATCGTGAGCGCTACCAAGTTCTCGCCGAAGAATTGCGCTGCCCTAAATGTAAAAACAGCAATCTTGCCGGCTCCAACTCAATGATTGCCACAGACCTCAAACGTGAAATTCACACCATGGTGGAGGCGGGCGACTCCAACGAGAAAATCGTTGATTTCATGCTGAATCGCTACGGCGATTTTGTGTTGTATCGACCGCGCTTGAACACGTCCACCCTGCTGTTGTGGGGAACGCCCATAGCCATATTGGCGTTAGCGCTACTCGTGGTGGGCACGATTGTCCGGCGCCGCAGTAAGGCTGTGGCGCAAACCAATGGCGGCCTGACCGCCGCCGAGCAAGCTCAATTAGCCGAGGTTTTGTCGCAGGGCGACATGGCTTCCATTTCGCCCGACACTAAAAATTAAGTAGCCGCTACCATGTATATAAATTTGATGATTGGACTGGCCTTAGTGGCTGTGGTGTTTGTACTTTGGCCCCTGTTTCGTGTGGCGGCTTACCAAAAGAAAGGCGTTGCAGACGCCAACGTGCAAGATGCCACCCAGGCAATTTTGTTTAACGAGCACCTAGCCGACTTGGATAAATCGCTAGCGGCGGGCGAGTTGGACGAGGCTCAGCACACGGCGCTCAAAGTGGAATTGCAGCGCACCTTAATTGCCGATGCCGGTACGGGCTTGGTGAGCGCGCCGGTACATACCGGTGGTGTTTGGCTGCTGGTATTGGGCGCCGTGTTAATGCCGCTATTGGCCTTTGGGTTTTATTCGCACTGGGGCGCTCAGGCGGAGTGGGAATTGTCCGAATTACTCAAACAGCAGCGCCAGATCAATCCTGAAAATCAGCAGGAGTATGATCGAGTAACCAAAATTCTGGTGGTTAAAGCCAAGCAACTCGTGGAGACCAAACCGAAAAGCTCTCAGTGGCTCTATTTGTTGGCGTCTTACGCTATGTCGACACAGGATTTGAATGGCGCTGAAACCTATTACCGCAAGCTGCTTGCCCTCGAGCCGCGCTCGCCCCAAGTGATGGCGGAGCTGGCGCAAACCTTATTTGTGAAGGCGCAAAATCAGGTAACGCCAGAAGTGCACGACTTGGTGGAAGGCAGTTTGAAAATCGCACCCAATATGCCGTCTGCCTTAAGTTTGGCTGGGATTGATAGTTTTCAGCATTCGCAGTTTCGGGCCGCTATTGATTATTGGACGCGCGCGCTACAGTTTTTAGATCCACAAACCACCGGGTCCCAAGCACTACAAGGCGGCATTGAGAAGGCAAAACAATCGCTGCAGGCGGCTGGGGAAACCCTAGAGGCGCCCGCCGTGGTGGCGGCCGATGGTCCTGCTGTGGATATTGAAGTGAGTGTGGCGCCAGGCCTCAACGTAGCACCGGAAGACTCGGTGTTTGTTTATGCCCGCGCTTGGCAAGGCGCCAAAATGCCGCTAGCCATCCAGCGTTTTAAAGTGGCGGACCTGCCTAAAAAAGTACGCTTAGACAAATCTATGGCTATGGCGCCAGGTATGGATTTAAGCAGCGCGCCCACATTGGAATTGGTGGCCCGAATTTCCAAAACGGGTAGTGCCATTACTGCCAGTGGTGACTGGCAAGCCGCACAAGGTCCGGTAACCTTGGCCGAATTAGCCGGGCCAGTGGCCTTGGTTATTGAACAACAGGTTCCCTGAGGTGGCGGTTAGCCAGCGCGGTGCCGCCAGCGCAGGGCTGGGTTAAATGTCTTTGAGTGAAAGATTATAGTCTTGCCAAATACTTTGCTCAGATTCAACCGCGAACTTCCCGAAGAGGGACCAGCCCGTTTTTTGGCCGAGTGGAGAGGTGATTTTTCGGGCAAATGGACAGGAGGTCCATTTGAGCCGTGACGGGACAGGATGTCCCGCCACGGCGACCCTCAAAATCGCCTCGGAGGGAGGGAATTTTTGCGAAGCAAAAACCAAAAAGTCGGGTGGCCTTTCTTTTTGGTGACTTTTTCTTTACCAAGTGCTTCCAAGCACTTGGCCCGAAGGGTCGCTTCGCGATTAAAAATTGCTCCGGGCAATTTTTTGGCCACGCAGCAATTTGCCTGGAGCAAATT
>CAMCXE010000146.1 GCA_945882995.1 Thalassocella blandensis
AATCGTGTTTTTCTAAATCTTTGAATTCAGCGGAGAAACAAAAGCCTTTTTGATCTTGGTAGGAAATCCCCCCTAGCCCCCCTTTTTCAAAGGGGGGGACTGGATCGAGGTTTGGCTTAGCTTCCCCCTTTGTAAAAGGGGGATTGAGGGGGATTTGTTGCTGCCAAGCATGAAACGTATCGGTGATTTTTTTTATATCGTCCGGCGTGAAATCGCGCAGCACACGATCCTTCATGTAGCCTAAGTTGCGCGCATCAATAAATAGGGTTTTACCTTGGCGGTTTGTTTTGCCGTTGCCGCCGCGTTTGTCTTTGGTTAAAAACCAAATGCAGGCAGGAATTTGGGTGTTGGTAAATAGCTGCCCCGGCAATGCCACCATACATTCAATTAAGTCGGCTTGAATGAAAGCCCTACGAATTTCACCTTCATTATTGGTGTTAGAACTCATGGAGCCATTAGCGAGCAATAGCGCCATGGAACCTGTAGGGGCCAAGTGGTGCAGCATGTGTTACATCCACCCAAAGTTGGCGTTGCCTTGTGGTGGTGTGCCGTATTTCCAGCGCACATCGTTTTCGAGCGAGGCGTGCCACCAGTCTTTTATGTTGAACGGCGGGTTGGCCATGACAAAATCGGCACGCAACTCTGGGGGCTGATCATCCAAAAAGGTATCCGCATTTTTTTTGCCGAAGTTAAAATCAATACCGCGTATCGCCATATTCATGGCGGCTAACTTCCAGGTAGTGGGGTTAGATTCTTGGCCGTACACGGAAATATGTTTTTTCTGTTCGGCGGCGTTGTAGTGTTGGTCTTTGGCGTGCTCTTCAATAAATTTTTCGCTACTCACAAAAAAACCGCCCGAGCCCATGGCTGGGTCATACACACGGCCTTTGTAGGGCTGGAGCATTTCTACAATTAAGGTAACGATACTTTTAGGTGTGTAGTATTGGCCGCCTTGTTTACCTTCGGCGAGGGCAAATTGACCGAGGAAATATTCGTAGACGTGGCCAAGAATATCTTTGCTGTGCAGTTCGAGTTTTTGGCCGTTATAGACGGGGTTGCTGAAGCTGGTATCGGAAAATGAATTGATAAGGCCAATGAGTTTGTCATTGTCTAATTGATAGCGGCCAATACGGTCGAGAATATTTTTAAGTTTGCTGTTGGACTTTTCGATTTCGTCGAGTGCGTTATCCACCAGCCAGGATACGGAGCGCAGTTTTACGTCTTGCCCCTCATCATCCTGCCAAATTACGCTGCCTGTTGGTAGGGCGGCAAGGTCCTTAATGGTGTCCCAGCGGGCTTGTTTGGGCACCCAGAAAATATTTTTCTCTTGGTAGTATTCGAGCAATTCTAGCTCGTTGCTCATCGCCTCTTGATAGCCAGCGTCGCTGTCGTAATTTTCGCGGGGCATGTAATAAATATTGTCGTCGCCAGATTGTTGAAATAAGGCTTTCAATTCTTCACGGCGTTCAGCAAAGGCATCGGATACATATTTTACAAAAATAAGGCCTAATACCACATGCTTGTAGTTGGCGGCGTCCAAATTGGCGCGCAGCTTGTCGGCGGCTTTCCAGAGTTTGTTGTCGAGTTCGGTAAGGAATTGGTGTTCGAGGTTGTTCATTGCGGTTCCCTAGTTGAACTGCGTGTAAATGTTAAAATTTGGCGGCGGTGCGAGGGTTTACACGAAGCCTAAACACCGCCGTTGAGCGCCAGAACGCGGTGCTAATTAGTAGGCGTAAACATTGGAGGGCGCTGGGGTTGATTGTTCGCCAATGTTTACGCTTATTGGGTGCGCCGCGGGTGCGCTGTGTTAATTAATTCCACCGGTTTTAGGATTTGCCTTGAGCCTAAGCCCACTTTAAATATAGGCACCCCGCACCCTACTTCACCACCAAACACGAAATATCCGCCACCTCCCAAAATAAATCCCGCAACTGCTGCAATAACGCCAAACGATTTTGGCGCAGGGCTTGGTCGTCGCACATCACCATTACGTCGTCAAAAAAGCTGTCCACGCTGCCGCGCAGTTCGGCCAACACGGCTAGAGCTTGGCGGTAGTCGCGGGCGGCGAATAGTGGGGCGACTTGGGTTTGTTTGGCGGCGATGGCGGCTGCCAATTGTTGTTCGGCGCCGGGTTGCAGCAGGCTTGCATCCACTTGGTTCGCAGGCGCTTGGTCGAGTTTGGCGAGGATGTTGGCTACTCGCTTGTTGGCCGCAGCTAAGGCTTGGGCTTCGGGCAGTTGGCAGAAGGCGGCAACGGCTAATACGCGGTTGTTGATGTCCAGCGGCGTGGTGAGGGTTTTGGCTTGCACGGCTTGAAACACTTCGGCGCTGATGCCGGCGTCGGCGTACCAGCTGCTGAAGCGTTCCAGCATATAGGCCAGCGCCAGCTCTAGGCTGTTGGCTTGCAGCCCGGTGTAAAGGCTGGCGGCATAGGTGAGTAGTTCGCGCAGGTCCAGCTCGAAGCCCTTTTCCACCAAGATGCGCAAGGCGCCTAGGGAGGCGCGGCGCAGGCCGAAGGGGTCTTTGGAGCCGGTGGGAATTTGGCCGATGCCGAAAATACCCATGAGGGTGTCGAGGCGGTCGGCCAGTGCCAAGAGTGCACCGGTGGTGCTGGCGGGCAGCTGGTCGCCGGCGAATTTTGGCAGGTATTGTTCCAGCATGGCTTGGGCCACTTCGGCGGGTTCGCCGTCGTTGGCGGCGTAGTAGCTGCCCGCAATACCTTGCATGTCGGCGAATTCGTAAACCATTTTGCTGACCAAATCCGACTTGGCCAGTTGCCCAGCGCGCTGCGCCAAGGCCACATCGGCGCCGAGTTTGCCGGCCATGAAACCGGCCAGTTTTGCGAGACGTTCGGTTTTGTCGAACAGGCTGCCCAGCTGGGCTTGGAACATGACGTTGCGCAGTTTTTCGCGCTGCTGTTCGAGGCTGGTTTGTTGGTCGGTGCTGAAGAAAAACGCGGCATCGGACAGGCGCGGGCGGATCACTTTTTCATTGCCGGCAATAACTTGTGCTGGGTCGGCGCTTTCCAGGTTGGCCACGGTGATGAAGTGGGGCATTAGTTGGCCTTGGGCGTCCACCACATGGAAATATTTTTGGTGTTCCTTCATGGAAGAAATTAGCGCCTCGGCGGGTACGCTTAAAAAGCGCGCTTCGAACTCGCCGGCTAGGGCCACGGGCCATTCCACCAGTGCCGTCACTTCGTCCAGCAGCTCGTCGTCGATAACGGCCACACCACCCAGTTGTACGCCCGTGGCTTCCACTTGGCTGCGCACTAGGCTCCGGCGCTGGGCGAAATCCGCCAGCACATAACCCTGCTCGGCCAGCAGTTGCGCATAGTCTTCGGCATGACTGATGGTGAGCGGTTGGGCGCAGTGCACGCGGTGGCCGCGGGTGATGTTGCCGGCCTGAATACCCAGCACTTCGGCGGGCATCACTTGGTCATCAAACAGCATCACCAGCCATTGTGCGGGGCGCACAAACTCATTGCGGCTGCTGCCCCAGCGCATGCGTTTGGGGATGGGCAAGGCGGCTAAGGCGGCGTTCACCAACGCGGGCAGCAGACTGGCCACCGGCTCGCCGCCGGCTTGGGTGTGGCACACCAGTTTGTCGATTTTGCCGTCGTTGGCGATTTGGATGTCGCTGGCGGTTATGCCGTTTTTATCCGCAAAGGCGCTGCCGGCTTTGGTCAATTGGCCGTCGGCGTCGTAGCCTACTTTGGCGGGGGGGCCCCAGTGGGTGATTTGCTGCAGCGGCGTGGTGGCGGGCAGGCCGGTTACTAACAGGGCGAGACGGCGAGCGGTGGCGTAGGGCTGGATGGCCGCCACGGCGATTCCGGCGGCACTTAAGGCGTCCGCTAGGTGTTGATGAAAAGCCTGCGACAAGCTGAGCAAGGCTTTGGGGGGCAGTTCTTCGGTGCCCAGTTCTACAAAAAATGTGTGCGACGCTACAAAATTAGACTGAGACATTAGGCTTGCTCCTCGCGGCCAACGCGGTTGATGACTTCGTCGCGCAGGGCGGCGGGGGCTAGGGGGAAGCCAAGCTTCAAGCGAGCATCAAAGTAGGCTTGTGCCACGGCGCGAGCCAGTGTGCGCACCCGCAAAATGTAGCGCTGGCGTTCGGTAACGGATATGGCTTGGCGGGCGTCCAGCAGGTTAAAAGCGTGGCTGGCTTCCATCACCATTTCGTAGGCGGGCAGCGGCAGGCCTTCGCCAATCAACCGCTGGGACTCCGCCTCGCACACGTCAAAGGTGGTAAACAAAAAATCCACATTGGCGTGGCTAAAGTTGAAGTGGCTCATTTCTACTTCGTTTTGATGGAAAACATCGCCGTAGGTGACCACTTCACCTTGGGGGTTTTTGGTCCACACCAAGTCGTAGATGGAATCCTTGTTTTGCAGGTACATGGCGATACGCTCTAGCCCGTAAGTAATTTCCCCCGACACGGGGAAACATTCCAAACCGCCCACCTGCTGGAAGTAGGTGAATTGCGTAACCTCCATGCCGTTCAGCCACACTTCCCAGCCCAAGCCCCAGGCGCCAAGGGTGGGGGATTCCCAGTTATCTTCCACAAAACGGATATCGTGAATACGGGTGTCCACCCCCAAGCGCTGCAGTGAGCCTAGGTAGAGCTCCTGAATGTTGGCGGGCGAAGGTTTTAAAATCACTTGAAATTGATAGTAATGCTGCAGGCGGTTGGGGTTTTCGCCGTAGCGGCCGTCAGTGGGGCGGCGACAGGGTTGTACATAGGCAGTGTTCCAGGTTTCGGGCCCAATAGCGCGCAAAAACGTGGCGGGGTGAAAGGTGCCGGCGCCCACGGCCATATCCAGCGGCTGCAGAATCACGCAGCCTTGCTCCGCCCAGTATTGCTGGAGGGCAAGAATCAAACCTTGAAAAGTCGAGACATCCACCGGGGATGTGGCATTACTGGGGATTAACGAAGTCACAAAAACCTGCCTAAGTCAGTGCAAAAAAAAAAGGGGGGGGCTGTACGCCGCCAAACCGCACGGCAACTACGCAGCACTCAAAAGCCGGCGATTATATCGGTGCGGCGCCAGTTAAACTACGTGCACGGGCAAATGCTCCGCCCGCCTGCCGGCAGAGTTTGGCACAATAGGCGCCTGTCGTACGCCACCGCGAGCCACCCAAACGCTATGCCCCAGTTTGCCGACCTCTTGGCCTATAGCCTCATCAAATTGTTTGGCCGTCTGCCGCTGCCTTGGGCGCGCACCCTGGGTGCCGCCTGCGGACGCGTGGCACTGGCCTGCAACTTGCGCATGGTGCAACTCACGCGCCGCAATATTGGCCGTTGCTTAGAGGAATTGAGCGCTTGCGACCAAGCGCAACTGGTGCGTGATTCGGTGTTGGAAACCTGCAAACTGGCCTTTGAAACGGCCGTGGTCTGGCGGCTGGAGGACGAGCAATTATTGCCGCTGGTGAAGCACATTCACGGCCTTGATGCTGTAAAAGCGCTACTGGCTGAAGGCAAAGGCTTAATCATGCTCGCGCCGCACTTGGGTAACTGGGAGGTGCTGGGGCGTTATCTGGCGCAGTTGGGCTCGGTTATTTATTTGTTCCAACCGCCGCGCCTGCAAAAGCTCGATGCCTTAGTGCGCAGCCGTCGCGCCAAGTCCGGCGCGCTGCTCGCTCCCACTAATCGACGCGGGCTAGCCTCCATTCTGGGCGTTTTGAAAACCGGCGGCATATCGGGCATTCTGCCGGATCAAACCCCTAAAGATGGGGCAAGCGGCCTAGTAGCCCCCTTTTTTGGCCAGCCCGCATTCACCATGACGCTCGTGCAAAAGCTGCTACAAAACTCCGGCTGCCGCGCCATTTTTGGTTATGCCCAACGCACCACCGAGGGTTTCGACATGCATTTTGTACCCGCGCCGGAAGCCATTTATAGCGCCGACCCACTCACCGCCGTGACCGCTCTGAACGCCGGCGTAGAGACCTGTGTACGCCAATGTTTGGCACAGTATCAATGGGAGTATCGGCGCTTTAAAACCAAACATTTGGGGGCCGTCGCTTCGCCACCAAGTCAATCGCCCTAAAAGCTGCTCGCCAAGCCGCCCAAACATGCGCACAATTTGCTTCATTACCTGATCGAAACCGCTAGGACACCTTATGTCGATTTTCAAAGCCCACATCACCGCCATGAGCGCCTACAAACCGCCACTGGATGGGCGCGACGCCCAACGCCATTTGCTGCTGGATTTTAACGAGCGCACGCTGCCGGTAAGCCAACCGGTGCAACACGCACTCATCGACTATATCCAAAGCGGCCGCCTGCAAATGTACCCCGCCTATGGCGATATCGTAGACAAAATTGCCGCCTACGCCGGCGTAAAACCCGAGCAGGCCATGATCACCAACGGCTCGGATCAAGGCATCGAACTGATTATTCGCAGCGCCTGCCGCGAAGGCGATGAGGCCATTATTCCCGGCAAAGGTTTTGCGTTTTATAGCCAGTGTGCCCGGGTAGAAAACCTCACCATCCTCGAGCCACAGTACCAATTCGAAACCGGTTTTCCCTTCGAAGCCGTGCTAGCAGCCATTAGCCCACGCACCCGCGTTATCTGCCTGGCCAGCCCCAACAACCCCTCCGGCACCCCGATTAGCCGCGAGCAAATTATCGCTATTGCCCAAGCGGCGCCGCACAGCGCCATATTGGTGGACGAGTGTTATTACGAATATGTGCAGCAAACCGTAGCTGATTTAGTGGACGAGCTACCCAACCTAGTCGTCACCCGCACCTTTTCCAAAACCTGGGGTATTCCCTCCTTGCGTCTGGGTTATATCCTCAGCAATGCCGCCAACATCAAAGCCCTGCTCAACGTGCGCGGGCCCTACGATGTCAACCAATTAGCGGTAGTGGCCATTCGCGCCGCGCTGGAGCAGCCCGAATTTGTCCACACCTATGTGCAAGAAGTTATGACCCAAAGCAAACCGCTGCTGGAACAGTACCTCAATGGCAAAGGCATCCGGTTTTGGCCAAGCGTAAGCAACTATTTATGGACGTTCCCCGCGCAGCCACAGGCCGTGGCCGATGCGCTGCAAGCCGCCGGCATTTTGGTGCGCCCCAACGCAGACCCACAAGGTAACCTAGGCCTACGCATGACACTGGGAACCTTAGAGCAAACCCAACGCCTGATTAGCGAGTTGGATAAGGTGCTGAGCTAAGCGCCCCGGCCAGATTCACACCAGTTAGGTAGAAGCCTCCATGTCCGACGAGACCGACCTGTTTAAATCCCTAGTGGGCGACGATGTAAAACCCTTGGCGCTGGAAAGCCGCGCCGCTTTGGCCAAGGCGAAGGCGGACGCCCAAGCACAGGAAACACGGCGCAAAGCCGCCGAAGCCGAACTGGCCCGGGCGCTAGACCCACTGGCCGGCGAACCCGTGGAAATTGTGGACGCGCTTGCGCTGCTCAGTTTCCAACGGCCCGGCGTGCAAAACGGCGTATTTCGCAACCTGCGGCTGGGTAAATATTCCGTGGATGCGCGCTTGGATCTGCACAAAATGACCACCGATCGCGCACGACAGGAGGTATACCAATTCATTAAAGATTGTGTGGCGGCGGACGTACGCACCGCGCTTATCACCCACGGCAAAAGCGAAGGCCGCAACAGCCCCGCCCTACTCAAAAGCTGCGTGGCCTATTGGCTGCCGCAAATGGACGAGGTATTGGCCTTTCACACCGCGCAAAACCAACACGGCGGCTATGGCGCCACCTATGTGTTATTGCGTAAAAGTGCGCTAAAAAAACAGGAAACGCGGGAACGGTTTACTAATGGCTAACAACCAGCGCCATAAACATCCGCCGCGCGCGGTGATTATTTATTAGCAAATTTGGTACTGCGTCTAACTACAGCAGCAAAGATTCAACTAACCTAGTGAACAAGTGCAGAACCCATATCGGCGATGTGCCGTCACCCCACACCCCACCACACCAGGACCCCGTATATGCTCCGCAAGTTGTTATGTCTGAGTATTGTGGTTGCCGCCATCAGCGGCTGCGCCACCATGAGTAAAGAAGAATGCCTTACCGCCGACTGGTACATGATCGGCCAAGGCGATGCCGAACAAGGCTCCTCAAGAACCATGCTGGATGTACGCCGTAAAGACTGCGCCAAAGCCGGTGTAACCCCCAGCCTGCGCGACTATGATGCCGGCTACGAAAAAGGCCTAAAACGCTACTGCACCGCCAGCAATGGTTACACTCAAGGTGTAAGCGGCGCCAATTACCAAGGTATTTGCACCGGCTTTAGGGCGGATGATTTTTTAAGCGGCTACAACTCTGGCCTCGAATTATTTGCCGCACGCGACCGTGTGAACCGCGTGCGCAACGATATCTCGAGTTACCAACAGAATATTTACAATATCCGCAGCGAAGTGTCTAACCTCGAAAGCCGCTTAGTGGCAGGCGATACCACACAACAGCAGCGTTACGATTATCTCGAACGAATTAAATCCCTACAACGCGACCTGGGCGAAAATGAAAACAATTTGCGGGGCGCCGAACGCGAAACCGGCCGTCTCGAACGCGATTTAGACTATATGGAACACAAACACCAAAACCTACGATTCTAAATCGACAATTACGCGCAACTTAAGGCACCTCGACTCCGGCTAGAGCGGGAGTTTTAATTTAACCTCACCCATTACCAACCACTGCGGAACCAAAACCCCATGGAAATTATTCAATTTTTGATCGACTTTATTTTACATGCCGACCAACATCTCAGCGATTTATTCAACAATTATGGCTTATGGATATACGGCATTTTGTTTTTGATTATTTTTTGCGAAACCGGCTTGATAGTCACCCCATTTTTGCCAGGCGATTCGCTGCTATTCGCCGCTGGCGCCTTAACCTTTGGCACCAGTTTAAATGTGCACCTGCTGGTAATGCTTTTAATTTTAGCGGCGGTACTGGGGGACACCACGAATTATTGGATAGGGCGCTTGGCTGGGGCCAAGCTATTCGCCAACCCGCAATCCAAAATTTTTCGCCGCGATTATCTAGAAAAAACCCAAGGCTACTTTTTACGCTTTGGCGGACGAACCCTCGTTATGGCGCGGTTCATGCCGATTGTTCGCACCTTTGCACCCTTTGTAGCTGGCATGGGCAAAATGCCGTTTCAGCGCTTTTTTGCCTTTAGCGTAGGCGGCGGCACGCTCTGGGTATGTGTATTTATTTATGCTGGGCACCTATTCGGCCAGGTGCCAGTGGTGCGCAATAACTTCACGGCATTAATTATGGGGATTGTGGTGTTATCGTTTATGCCAGCGATTATCCAACTGGTGCGCAGCGGGCTTGCTGCAAAGCGCACCACCTAAATAGCGACATAAAAAGCCAGGCCTAGACCCGTTTTTTAAGGTGATTGTTCCCTCGACAAAAAACCCCCTCCCAGCACAATGTCATTAAGTTAAGGATTTTAGATTTTTCAAAATGTTTTCTACGCTAACAGCCACAGCCCTGCCGAAGCGGGACAAGTCCGTTTTTTGGCCGAGTGGAGAGGTGATTTTGAGGGGCAAATGGACAGGAGCCGCATGGATGCGGCGAAGTAGAGCAACGCAGGAGCAGTTGCCGAGACGTCCATTTGAGCCGTGACGGGACAGGAAAAAATGGCAGGACTGCCATTTTTGATGCCGAAGGCAGCCCGAAGGGCAGAGCCACAGGGATGCGGCGAATCCTCTCACGCCACGGCGACCCTCAAAATCGCCTAGACAGCAAATTGCTCCTGCATTTTCTGCATTCACGCCATCCATGGCGCTTGAGGGAGGGTATTTTTGCGTAGCAAAAACCAAAAAGTCGGGTGCCTTTTCTTTTGGTTACTTTTCTTGTAACTATTCAGCATATTTCCCCGTCATCCCCGCGCAGGCGGGGATCCAGCGGTCAATAGACGGTTTTTACTTGAGTGAATATCGTGATAGCGTCGGAGCAGTTGCAATCTGGATCCCCGCCTGCGCGGGGATGACGTGAGAAAATGAAAATTGTGCTGAATAGTTACCAATATACAATAATGTTTAGTGTCAAATGGATGGAGTCGAAATGTACGAAAAAATATGGTAACTATTCAGCACAATCCAATAACTAGAGATTAGAGCGTCACCCCACCTGCCAAATATCTAAATTAGCATGAAACTGCTTTCCGCATCACGGCGAACCCCTAATTTTTCCGCAAAAATCAAGGTTCGCGGTCAAATTGACTAAAATCGCTAATTTGGTGGCGCGAAT
>CAMCXE010000147.1 GCA_945882995.1 Thalassocella blandensis
TGGCTGTTCAATCGGGCTAGCCATAATCAAACGCGCTCGCAGATTTTTTACCTACACCCATGGGAGATAGATCCCCGGCAGCCGCGTGTACCAAACGCCAGCTGGTTTTCCAATTTTCGTCACTACACCAATCTGGACCTGTGCCTGCCGCGCTTAGAACAACTACTGCAAGATTTTCAATTCGGTACCATGTCCCGGTGTTTACGGCAGACGACTATTCAGCAACAGTTGAGCCTAGACGATTTGGCTGCGCCTATAGACATGGGCTAAGCTGCTTTTGGCTGTTGAGTGGCCAGAGATTTTTGCGGCTCTGCTGAGGATTTGAGTTGAACTGAGGCTGGCTACCCCCATTGTTTGCGGCTGATTTACCGAGGAATCGATATGACCACTGGGCACGACTACATTTGGGCGAGTATTCAAGCGGAAACTCGCCTTCAGGCGCAAACCGAGCCGGCTCTCACCAGCTTTTTACATGCGACCATTTTGAATCACAGTACCTTGGAAACCGCACTTAGTTTTCATCTCGCCAATAAGCTGGGCAGCGCGGCTATCTCAGCGTTGTTGGTGCGCGAAATAATAGAAGAGGCGTTTATCGCGGACCCACTCATTAGCTGCGCCGCGCGCTGTGACCTTCAAGCCGTGTTTGAGAGGGACTCCGCCTGCGATACCTATAGTTTGCCTTTTTTGTATTTCAAAGGTTTCCATGCCTTGCAGAGCTATCGGGTATCACATTGGCTGTGGCTACAGAATCGCAAGTCCTTAGCGTATTTTTTCCAAAGTCACAGCTCACTCATTTTTGGTGTGGACATTCACCCGGCCGCCCGTTTAGGTAAAGGCATAATGCTCGACCATGGCACCGGCATTGTGATCGGCGAAACCTCAGCGGTAGAGGACGACGTGTCCATCATGCAGGGGGTTACACTGGGCGGTACCGGCAAAGAAAGTGGTGATCGCCACCCGAAGGTTCGCAAAGGTGTGCTCATTAGCGCCGGCGCAAAAATACTGGGTAATATTGAGATAGGCGAAGGCGCCAAAATTGGTGCGGGCAGCGTGGTTTTAAAAACCGTCGAGTCACACACCACAGTGGCGGGGGTGCCGGCTGTCGTGGTGGGCAAGCCCACCACTCACACACCGGCTCTGGATATGATCCATGAAATTAGCTGCGACCAAGCCTGTGAGGGGCGGGCTAGGTTATAGCGGTGGTGTTCTAGCTGGCGCTGGGCTTGGCACAGATGGATTAGGGGCTCCAGGTGCATTGCGTGTAATTGGTGTTCTGGCCAGTTCAGCGCCTTTCGCGAACAAATCTTTTTCACGGTCGAATTTATCAATTACCTCCTGACGCTCCTTCTCGCGCACTACCAACAGGTCTTCCGCCGCAGCCCGCTCGGCATGGGCTTTACCCATATTACCCAACACATCGGCGGATACGGGTTTGTTAGCGCGTTCAAAGTCAGCGGCCTTACTGGTGAGTATGTCGATTTGGCGCTTAAGATTGTTAATGTTGCCTTGCGTGATGGCTACGTTAGCTTCCAGTCGTTCCAGCTGGCGCGCTTTGGCCGCGTCAATTTCGCGCGGAGCGCTGTAGCGGCGCGCCAAGCCTTCATATTCTGTAATCAGCGCGCGACGTTCTTCCGCCGCTTTAATATCATCGGCGGTAAGCGCCGGTGGCACCACCTTGATCACCCGGCCAGCGGGGCTCAATATTTCATAGCCACCCTGGGCGAATTCCGGGGGAATACTGTGGCTTAATACCTTTACGCCTTCAGCATTCACATAACGGTAGAAGCCAACTTTGTCTGGTATAGCATCGGCTCCCAGCGCCATGGGCGCGCTCACACAGCCCAAGATCACCAATAAACCCCAGAACTTGCTAAAGGACGGTATATTCATGCGGCTACCCCATAAGCGGCGCGATAGGTCTCTATTCGGGTTAACAATTCTGATGGGCCAGCATGGGCCCGTAAATGCGTGATGATATCGGCCAAATTAATAAGGCTGACAACCGGCACGCCGGTGAGCGCTATTAGCTCATCAATGGCGGACAATTCTCCTTGGCCTTTTTCCTGCCTATTTAGCCCGATCAGAATTGCCGCCGGGGTGGCACCGGCTTGCTCAATAATGCTCAGTACTTCGCGCACCGCTGTGCCAGCCGTTATAACGTCGTCCACTATGGCCACGCGCCCCTGCAATGGTGCACCCACTAAATTGCCACCTTCACCATGGGTTTTGGCTTCTTTTCGGTTAAAACAATAGGGCAAGTCGCGCTGGTGATGGTCCGCCAAGGCCACCGCCGTAGTGGCGGCCAAGGGAATGCCTTTATAGGCGGGGCCAAACAGCATATCGTACGATATGCCGGTATTGACTAGAGCCTGCGCATAGAACCGCCCGAGCTGCGCCAAGGCCGCGCCGGTTTGAAATTGTCCCGCATTAAAAAAGTAGGGACTAATGCGCCCGGATTTAAGGGTGAACTCGCCGAACTTTAGCGCTTGGCAGTCCAGTGCAAGGTTAATGAATTGTTGTTGGTACTGGTGCATAGTCACTCCGATAGGCGTTCAAAACGCGCTTATTAATTCTATACGCTGAAATCCAAGCTGACTGAAATTTAACAGCTATTCTTTAATTCGATTCCTGCAGACCTTACATACTTAGGTTGTAGTTGCCACCAAGGTCTGACGGCGGAGTCGTGGACTCCTCGAATTATTAACAAAAACGCGTGCCGGTATAGCCATAATCATAAAGGGTCGGCATGATACACAGTCCATTTCCAAGGGGCCAGAATGCGTATTATCACTCTCAGTGTCGACGGAATCCACCAAGCCGCCCAGCGCGGGCTTTACGCTTGGCTGGGCAAACAAGACGCTGACATTATTTGCTTGCAAGACTTGCGAGCCTTGGAATCTGAGTTAGATAACCCGATATTTCATCCGAAAGGCTATTTCAGTTATTTTTTTGATTCCGGAATTAAGCATTACAACGGAGTTGCTATCTATTCACGCCATCAACCCAAGGCACTGATTTACGGGTTGGGTTTTTCAAGTGGTGTCGACATGGAAGGCCGTTACTTGCAGGTGGACTTTGAACGCTATTCAGTTGGCTCCCTGCTGGCACCCTGTGCTCAAGCTGAAAACGATTCGCTGGAAGTCAAAATCAAATTCTTCGAGGACTTTCAAGCGTTGCTGCATAAAATCACGCGCAAACGCAGGCATTTCATATTTTGTGGTAATTGGGCTCTGGCCCATACCCGTAAAGATGTTCAAAACTGGCAAAACAACAATGGCACGCCGGGGTATTTGCCGCACGAGCAGCAATGGTTGAACCAGTTGTTTAATCAATTGGGTTACGCGGATGCATTTCGCCAAGCCAACACCGATAAAGACGAATTTTCTTGGTGGCCCAGTGGCGTTATGGGCAAGGGTGATGGCTGGCGCACTGATTTTCAAGTGGTGTCAGAGCATATTCAGCCCAAGGTTGAATATGCCACCATCTACAAAACTCAAGCCTTTTCCAGCCATTTGCCGGTCATTATTGACTACGACATAGACGATTTTGAATAGTTAGCGGTTAACGGTGTAAGTATTCAGGTCAATTCGTTGGTGTTTTTGATTCACGAGCTAGATATGCAACAAATATTGGTGTACTCCGACTCACTCAGCTGGGGCATTATCCCAGGTACCCGTCAGCGCTTAGCGTTTGACCAGCGCTGGCCGGGCGCTTTGGAGAATTACCTGCTAGCTAATGGACGCAAGGTGCGAATTATTGAGGATTGTCTTAATGGGCGTCGTACTTTATGGGAGGACCCCTTTAAGCCTGGCCGCAAGGGGCTAGATCATCTCGCCCAACGCATAGAAAGTTGCTCTCCTTTGGCGCTGGTCATACTTTTACTTGGCACCAACGACCTGCAAATTACCCACCAACACACGGCTTGGCATGCGGCGCAGGGTGTGGCCACCCTTATTCAAACCATACGCCAAGCCCCCATTGAGCAGGGCATGCCTATCCCGCCTATTCTTGTTGTTGCACCGCCACCGATTGGTTCACCCCAAGGGCCAATCGCCGCCAAGTTTATTGATGGAGCCGCGAAAAGCGCGCCACTGTCCGCTTTGTTGGCCGAGGTCTGTGAGCAGCAGGGCTGCTATTTTTTTGATGCTAAACACGTGGTAACGGCCAGTGTTGTTGACGGCATCCATCTCGATGCTCCCGAGCATCGCTTACTGGCACAGGCATTGGCCGAAAAAGTAGCCATTTGGCTCGCGTGACTCGTCGCTAGGGCATCTCTGTTTAGCCGCAAAAAATGTTCAGTAACCGGTTAATACCCTGGGTGTTTTAGGTGTGGCGCCGGTTTTCTGTCTGCCTGACTAGAGGGCGTAACCCTTGATTCATGCGCACGCACTGCGCTTAGCCAAGGGAATTTAGATAGATCAGCGCACTGCTGTTTGTATCGCTCAAGAAAGTTAGAGCCTCAAGCGGATAAAAAGTGAAAATTTGCGCCTTCGGGCAGGGCTTTGAAGCAGGCTGACCTACACTGAAAACAAACCAATCACTTAGCTGGAAATTAATTAATGTCGGTTAGAGGTCTGCAAGCGTGGATTTTGAAACTTTCTAGGCAATCTATGCCGGTTGCAGGCCATGTCATTGCAGAATTGAACGCGCTAACCGGTTCGGACGATACGACGTTACATCAGTTGGGCGAAGTTATTCTGCGAGACCCTAATTTGACTTCACATGTGTTGCGAATTGCCAATAGCGTGCATTACAACCAGACCAATACCCCCGTTAATACCGTTAGCCGCGCCATTGCTTTAATCGGTCTCAAAGGCATGCGGGCTATTTCTATTTCCGTACTCTTGATCGACTCGCTACTTGCTAAGGGCCCTAAAGAGCGGCTCTTGCAGCTGATGGCTCAGGGTTTTCATGCGGCGACGCAAGCACGAAATTTAATGAAACGTTTTGACGAGGTAGCGGCAGAGGAGGTGTTTGTAGCGGCGCTGCTCTATAACCTCGGCGAAATGGCTTTTTGGTCCAGCGAAAAACCCACCCCTGAAAAAGCGCGTTTGTTTGATGCTGATGCGCGAGTGCGTATCGACTCTATGGATACCCTACTGGGTACAAGTTTTAAAGCCATAACCTGTGGTTTGGCTAAACAGTGGCGCCTAGGCGAAACCCTAGAGCAGGCGTTATATCCCGGTGAAGCGCCATCCATGAAGGTGCAGACAGTGGTTATGGGCGAGCGACTTAGTCGGGCCGCGCTGCTGGGTTGGGACTCTGAAGAGGTGGCGGCGGTGGTGCGAGACATGGCCAAATTGGCGGTTGTGGACGTCGAGACCTGCATCGGATTGGTAAAAGATTCTGCGGAACAAGCCGCGGAAGTGGCCCTGCGTTACGGCGCGGTTTCCGTGTGCCCGCTGATTCCCAGTCCCAGTCAGCAAGCAATTTTACTGGATAAACGTAAGGCAGCCATTGGGCGAGTCTTGCACTCTGACGCTCAATTGCAGTTAAGCATTCTGCGGGAGTTAACATCCGCCACTAATGACCGCACTGATGTTAATACGATTTTTCAGATGGTGATTGAAGGTATGCACCGCGGCATAGGCATGGAACGCGTGGTAATCGCCTTCATACAGCATCATCGAGTGAAGGCTAAATATTCCCTTGGACAAGGTACGGACAATTGGCGCGATACGTTTGATTTCGACGTAAGCCCATTTTGCGACAACATTTTCACCCAAGCCATAAAAGTTGGCGGCTGCACCTGGGTGACGGAAAACCTCATCCTGAAATACAATTATGGCGTGGATTCAGACATCGCCCGCTGCATCGGCGAGGTGGAGAGCCTGATTTTTGTGCTGGAAGTTAATGGCCGCAAGGCGGCGCTATTTTATGCAGACAGGGCAGATTTCGGCGGCAAAATCACTCAAGATCATGTGGATAGCTTCGCGCATTTTGCGTCTCAAGCGCAGTTCAATTTATCGTTGGTGTCCAGCAGAAAACCCAGCGGCTAGAGCCAAGTGGGTATTCTAGTCTGGCCGCGAGCAGCCCCTTCACCGGCTCAGCAGTAGCGCTTCGACTAGGCGAGAAGCCCTTATTATTTACGCCAGATAACCAATTGACTACCGGGTTTTACGTTGGATTTGAGTGTGATGTTATTCCACTGCGCGAGCGCGTCCGGCGTTACCTTGTAGCGTTCGCCCAGGCTCCACAACGAATCACCTTTCACTACGGTATAAGTGACTTTTTGTCCCTTAGCGGAGGCGGCAAGCGATGTTTTGGCCGGGCTTACCACGGGAGTTTTTACGGTGTTTGCTGTGGTCTTTTTGGGTTTGCTGGAGACCGATTCTTTACCTGATGCAAGCTTGATATCCTGTGGAATGACCCGCAGTGAGTCTCGATTACTCGTTTTATTCAGGGCGCTCGCAAATGCCTCTGCCGCAGCAAAGGGGACTAAGATGTTGCCAGTGGACTGGGGGTCCGCCACGGAACGACTATAACCAGCGTTCAATAGCTGTAAGTCGTTCAAGTTAACTCCGGAGTGTCCAGCGGCTGCAGTTAAACTGATCTGAGAATTAATGTTGACCCTCGCAAAATAGGGCTTGTTGGGGATAGGTAAAAGCGCTACTTGGTATTTAGATGGGTTATTAATAATGGCCCGTATGGCGAGTACTTTGGGTATGTAGGTTTGAGTATGGCCGGGGAGTTTGAGTGACCAGAAATCAGTGGGTAAACCTTTGGCCTTATTGCGGGCAATTGCCGTATCGATATTCTGTTCCCCCGCGTTGTAGGCCGCTAGAGTGAGGTGCCAATCGCCATTGAATTTTTTGTTCAGGCGCTGCAAATAATTTAATGCGGCATCGGTGGAGGCGACGACGTCATGGCGCCCGTCGTAAAACTGGTTGCGTTTTAAGCCCAAGATTTTTCCGGTGCCAGACATCATTTGCCAGAGCCCCGCTGCACCGTCTGGCGAGCGCGCCTTGGGGTCATAAGCGCTTTCAATCACCGGTATAAGCGCAATTTCCGCGGGCATCTTCCGTTTCTCAAGCTCATCCACTACGTAATAGAGGAACCGGCTGCCTCTTTGGCTAACACCCTCCATAAAAGATGGGTAGCGGCTATAAAAATTTAGCTGAGTTTGATAGCGGCTGGTGGGTGTAACGGGGAACCCGAACCCCTTACGCATGCGACCCCATAGGTCTGCGGAAGCGTTTGCAGAGGCACTGCTATCAGCAAAGACGGTGGCTAGGGGGTCGGTAAAATCGGTAGTCGGCGCAGGAGTGGGCGATACAGGGGAATGACTGGAGGAGTGTTTGGATGCCGTGTGTAGTTTGGGGGTTTTTAGTGAACATGCCGACAAAAAAACTACTGACAATAACAGGTAGTGACGGAAAGAAAGCATTGGTGCAGAGCCTATGTTGGGCGACCTTGAAGGCCAATCAGAAACCGCTGGGGCAGTTTTCCTATGTTCAATTCAGGTTTATCCACAGCAAAATCCCGTTAGGCTGCGCATCATGTTTTGGTGCTGTGGGTTGATTCTAGCCACTGACTTTATGTTTCTCCAATCAAAAAAGCAAAAAAGTGTGACTCAGTGCTCATTTTTCCAGTTGCGTAGCGCACAAAAAATACCCAAATCACAATTTTGTGATGATTTTGACGCCGTGCGGACGTTTTTTTGTAGGCTGGTGTTAGTCAGTCGCAAAAACGGGTTGGTGAGGCGTTCTAGGCCAAGTGTTGTTGGCAATGTGGGTAGACCAGCCGCGCGGGTTTGTTGGCAATGGCGCAGTCGTTCCGAGAGGGCTTGATTGTCTGGCTCAACGGTCATGGCGAAGGCGAGGTTGCTGAGGGTGTATTCATGGCTGGGATAAATTATTGTGTTGTCTGGCAAGCGTTGAAGGCGCTGGATGGAGTTGAACAGATCCGTAGCGGAGTAAAAGGCGCGGCCACAACCCGCGGCAAATAGTGTGTCGCCAACGAAAAGAAGGGGAGCGGGGGATGTGTCGCAAAAATAAACAATATGTTCCGCCGTGTGACCAGGCGTTGCCATCACCTGAAAGGGCTGGTCCGCCACCCAAATCTGGTCGCCTTCGTGAAGGGTTTGAGTTATAAGGGGTTGGATAGCTGCTGGCATAGCTGCAGGTCCGCATACAGGCACAGGCCAGCGCTTCAAGATGTCCGGCACGCCACTCCAATGGTCTAGGTGCTGGTGCGTGAGTAATATGGCTTGTAATTCCAACCCATGCTGTTCAATGTGGGAGATCAGTGGTGACGATTCCCCCGGGTCAACAACCCAAACCTTGTTATCCAACGCTAGCAGCCAAATATAGTTGTCTGCAAACGCGGGTATTGGGTAAATGTTGAGCATGCGGCTCCTCGTTGGGTGATTGTTATTGTTAGGTGAGTGGAGGACATATGTTTGATCGATGGTTACAGCATTGGCGTGATCCGAAACGCTTGCCCACGTTAGGTTCCGTGCAGGCTTCGCTAGAGGCTTGGTACGCTACACCACTTGGTCAGCAGCTGTTGGTGGAGCAAATGAAAGTGGTTGATGAGGAGCTTAGCTGTCTCTTCGGTTATCACCTTTTGCAAATTAGTGTGAATCGTCAGCTGCACTTATTCAATAATTCACGCATTCAGCATAGGATTAATGTGGGTGTTAGTCTTAAGGAGGAGCCCCTAGCAGGGGTCGATCTCTACAGTGATGCCCATCAGTTGCCCTTGGCGGACGAATCAGTGGATGTGACACTCCTACACCACATCTTGGAGTTTTCACCCAATCCACACCAAATTCTTAAGGAGGCGAGTCGCGTCACCATACCCCGCGGGTACATCATTATTTTGGGTTTTAATCGTTACAGCTTGCAGGGAGTGATCAAGCCTTTTGCGCGCAGCTTAACTAAAGACCCACAATGGCGTTACAACACGCTTAGCCCGTCGAGGGTGAGTGACTGGTTGCAGTTCTTAGATTGTAATGTAGTGCGCCAGCGTACGGGATTTTGTAATCTGCCTATTAACAGTCGTCGGTATCTTGAACGCACCAACGGATTAGCCGCCGCCATGTCCCGCTTGGAATCATCTATGGGTAATTTTTACTGCGTAGTGGCACGCAAAGACGTGGTAGGGCTTACACCACTTAAACCAAAATGGTCGCACGAGGCATTCATTCACTTGGGCAAGCAGGGCGCCGCCGCGCGCTCGGCGGCTCGGTTGAGTCTTATCAAAATGTCCGGCTCCCGCCGAGAATCAAAATAAGGTATTAGTAGTTTGAAAGATATTGAACTCTTCACAGATGGTGCATGTAAAGGCAACCCCGGGCCAGGTGGCTGGGGCGCCGTATTGCGCTACCAAGCCACTGAAAAAACCCTGCGCGGGGCGGAGCCGAATACCACCAACAACCGCATGGAGCTGCAAGCGGCAATCTCGGGCTTGGCGGCATTGAAAGAGCCCTGTCGTGTGGCGCTGACCACAGATTCGCAATATGTGCGCAAGGGCATCACGGAGTGGATGAAAAATTGGAAGCGTAACGGTTGGAAAACGGCGGATAAAAAGCCCGTTAAAAATGCCGATTTATGGCAAGTCTTGGATACTGAAAACCAGCGCCACGAAATCGTGTGGCACTGGGTGAAAGGGCACTCCGGGCACCGAGAAAATGAAATGGCTGATCAACTGGCGAATCTCGCCATCCAGGAGTTGGCCAAATGAGTCGTCAAATCGTACTGGATACGGAAACAACGGGTTTGGATCCTCAACAGGGTCACCGCATTATTGAAATCGGCTGCGTGGAAATGCTCAACCGTAAACTGACGGGCCGACATTTTCACTATTACATAAACCCGCAGCGCGATGTGGACGAGGGTGCATTTGCGGTGCATGGCATTAGCACCGAATTTTTGGCGGACAAGCCGATTTTTGCCAAAGTCTGTCAGGAGTTTTTGCAATTTGTTGATGGTGCTGAGCTGGTGATTCACAACGCCCCCTTTGATGTGGGCTTTATCAACCACGAATTCAATTTATTAAAACAGGGCTTGAAGACTATCGAGAGCTACTGCAGCGTACTCGATACACTCGCCATGGCGCGGTTTAAACACCCTGGGCAAAAAAACAATTTAGACGCCCTCTGTAGGCGCTATGAGGTGGATAATTCCCGCCGCGACCTGCATGGCGCCTTGATGGATGCGGAAATATTAGCCGATGTCTATTTGGCCATGACTGGTGGCCAAACTAGCCTTTCGTTAGCG
>CAMCXE010000148.1 GCA_945882995.1 Thalassocella blandensis
GCCCGATTGAACAGCCATCGCGACAGCCAATAGGGATACTGCCGAAAATACCCGCCGCCCGCCGCCGGCACGGACTGCCCAAACACTCTAGCCGTGGTCAGCGGGAATTCGGTAAGGCTAAAACCGGCTTGGGTAACAATGGTGTACGGCTGTTCAGGGCTGCCAGGAATACCGTAGTTGTCGTGATGGGTGGGGAATATGCTGGAGTCCCAGGCAAAACCCAATTCCGCCAAAATATCCAAAGCCCACAGGGATTTGCGTGTAATGGAGTAACTCGCCGCGCGGTACCCCAACACAGGCACTTGCGCTAAGTCCTCGAGAATTTGCTTGGAGCGCTGCGTCTCCTCGCGAAACACCGCTGGCGTTTGCCGGTAAATCAGCTGGTGACTGTAGCCGTGTGACGCTATTTCATGGCCCTGAGCACAAATGGTTTTTACTAGCTCGGGGTAGCGCTCCGCCACCCAGCCCAAAATAAAAAAGGTGATGTGAATGTTGTGGTCCGCGAAAACCTGTAAAAGCCTGTGAGTATTCGCCTCCACACGCGAAGGCCAAGTGTGCCACTCGGCAGGCTTAATTACCTTGGCAAAGGCCGCCACATGAAAATAGTCCTCCACGTCCACGGTCATGGCGTGGATCTTTTTAGCGCTGGGCATTAGCTCACCTATTTATTGTTTTGGTGTGTGATTGCCGGCGGGTTTACTGCGGCCTGGTTTTACGCTTGGTAATAATCACGGTACCAACGCACGAAATTTTCAATGCCCACTTCAATTTTGGTGGCGGGCTGGTAGCCCACATCCTCGATCAATGCATCCACATTAGCGTAGGTGTCTGGCACATCGCCCAATTGCAGCGGCAGCAGGTTTTTAACGGCCTTTTTGCCCAAGCAATTTTCCAAAATCTCAATGTAGCGCAGCAGCTCCACTGGGCTGTTACTACCAATATTGTAAAGGCGGTACGGCGCCTTAGACGTGGCAGGATCCGGTACGTCACCACTCCAATTGGCATTCGAAGTTGGCACCTTGTCTAGGGTTCGGGTAACGCCTTCAACAATATCGTCAATGTAGGTGAAGTCGCGGCGGTGATTACCGTAGTTAAAAACATCAATCGGCTCCCCCGCCAGAATTTTGCGGGTGAAAATAAACAGCGCCATGTCGGGCCTTCCCCAAGGCCCGTAAACTGTAAAAAACCGCAGACCTACTGTAGGAATATTAAATAAGTGACTGTAGGTGTGAGCCATGAGCTCGTTGGCCTTTTTGCTGGCGGCGTAAAGGCTAACCGGATGATCCACATTGTTGTGCACGGAAAACGGCATAGCCGTATTGGCCCCATACACCGAACTACTGGAGGCATACACCAGATTTTCGGTACCGAAGTGACGACAAGCTTCCAAAATATTTAAAAACCCAGTGATGTTGGCGTCGATATAGGCCTGTGGGTTTTCCAGCGAATAACGCACCCCAGCCTGGGCGGCAAGGTTAACTACACGGTCGGGCTTGTGTTGTTTGAAGGCGGCGTCGATTGCCGCTTTGTCTTCCAAATTGCAGCGAATGTCAGTAAAAGCACTGTTCACCGTCAAATGAGCCAGGCGTGCCTGCTTCAAACGCACATCGTAATAGTCATTCAGATTGTCGATACCCACCACTTCATCGCCACGAGCAAGCAGGCGCTTGGCCAAAGTGGAGCCGATAAAGCCCGCTGTACCTGTAATCAAAACCTTCATGCTATGTTCTCGTAATAGGGAGGTAAGGGAGGAATAGCCGCTGCGTAGAAGCGGGCAATTGTGTAATCCTCGCAGGATCGCGTCAAATGCTTTGAGAATTCCGAACCTAAGGAGCCGCCTTGCTGCTTACCGAGTGCCGCAATTTTAACCTAGGGCCATGTTTGGTATTGACCAATGGCGGGCATGATTACCGGCTTCAGGGTTTAGCGCAACCCGCTTGGGTGTTTACTATCTATCTGCATCGGCTGAACGCCCGCATATGCACTTTCTTCTGTCTGGTTACTTACAGGTATGTGCGATACCGATCTTTTCCGAACATTAATTCAACCAAAAAAACGCCAAACCAACCCAATTAACCCAATAGAAGTACGTTACTACACTTGGAAACAGCTGCTCAAAGCCATCTAAAAATTGCCAGAGCTTAACCTCACAAAGCGTCCGTTTACCCATCAGGCAGCGGAGCTATTCTCCAACTGGCAATAACCGGCCGGCAAGCTCACCCGCGCACAAGTGCCTTCGCCCCACACACTGGTGATTACAACCTCGCCACCCTGTAACTTGACCAAATCATGCACTATGGCCAAACCCAAACCGGCGCCCAAACCAACTTGCGCATCACTTTGTGCATTCACGGATTCAAAACGGTTGAATAGCCTACCTAGGTCTTCGTTGCGAATACCGCGCCCAGTATCACTCACACAAAATACAATGGTGTCGTTCACAACTTCCACTTCAAGGGAAATGTAGCCGTGGGTGGTGTAGTGCAAGCCGTTTTGCATGAGGTTATCCAAAATATCCTGCAGCCGTTTAGGGTCGGCTCTCAAGCACACATTTTCGTCACCGTCGACGATTACCGCTAGGCCTTTTTGCGCTGCATTTTGCTCGATACGGGACGCGCAGGCGCGGCACACGTCTAGCGCATTTATGCCCCTCATCTCTAGACGCGGCTCGCCGGCATCCATTTTGGCGAAATCCAAAATGTAGTTGACAAATTTCAACAGCGAATTACCGCTAACAAGAATGGACTACTCCAGCCTGCTCCAATAAAAACCCACAATAATGCCCAAAACCAAAACCAGCCCCATGCCAGCAAGGAAGGCGGTAATGCGCAGCGCAATGGAGCGCTGGAGACGTTTCCGTAAGTGCAACAAAAGTAGCGCCTACGGATAAATTGAATAGAGTTTGTCACACCTATGCTGACTCTGTGCAACATTATTCAGCAAGGTGCAAATACTCTTGGCTTCTTCATCTAGCCAACCGGGTGTTTTCAAACGTTGCTGCATTTCGGGGGTGCTGTACACATGAATATCATTCTGATAACTCGCCGCAAATTCCTTTGCGCTGATATTTTCTTGTTTGGCCATGCGTGCAAACGCATCGTCTGGATGAGCCTGTACATAGTCGTATGCGCGCTGCCACACGGCCCGCATTTTTGCCGCAAAATCCGGCTGGCTTTTTAACAGCTGAGCCGACACCACTAATACGTCCAAAATTCCGCCGGGAATTTCGCGGCTGTCGAAGACGCTGTGGAACTCCGCTTGCCCCATTAAATTCACCGATGCGGGAGGGTAACTCACAAAGGCATCAATGTCGCCGTTGCGCAGCGCCGCTTCACCACTGAGCTGCTCATGGTTAACCAAGGTAACATCCGTAATGCTCATGCCGTGCTTCGCTAATGCCTTGGCTAGCACGACCACGCCCAGCCCAGTGACTTCACAGCCAACTTTTTTGCCTTTTAAATCCTCCATTTTAGCGATGGCTTGCCGCGCAATGATGACGTCGGCACCGTTGGAATAATCCGCGAGCAACAACACCTTTAGTGGCGGCGCTTCCTGTAGTTGCGATTGCACCGTTTCCACCAAGGTATTGGTAAACCCGTCTAATTGCCCCGCCTGATAGGCGCGCAACGAATCCGACCAGGAGTCAATAGGCACTAACTTTACGTTTAATTTGGCCTGACTAAAATAGCCTAACTGCTCCGCCAAATAGAGCAACTCATAACCGGGTCAAGGGTTGGTAGCAATACGCACGGGCTGACGTTGCTGATCACAACCGAACGTGGTGAGACCGGCGAGAATAAGCAGTAGCAGACGCATAAGCGGCCCCATAATTATGATGAGTATCAATGGAGTCTAGCAGTTGTTCTATTTTCGGTAGCCTATGCGCCATACCGCCGTGATTACATGCCTTTAGCTGCCCACAAAGCGCCACGGTCTTTCAATTAACGCTGGATTCCCTTAGGGTAAGCGCCCCCTGCCCTAAGGCCCGCTGTGTACCCTCGAGAGGTTTATGAAAGCGTTATTCGAACAGTTGATTGCCAGTATTGGCGAAGATGTAAACCGTCCCGGCTTAGTGGACACCCCAGAACGGGCCGCTCGGGCATTTGAATTTTTAACCAAGGGCTACCAACAATCGCTGGATGAGTTGGTGAATGGCGCACTCTTCCCCTCCGACGCTCAGGATATGATCATCGTGAAGGACATAGAGCTGTTTTCCATGTGCGAACACCACCTATTGCCATTTATAGGTAAGGCCCATGTGGGGTATATTCCCCAGGGCAAAGTGCTGGGGCTTTCTAAAGTAGCGCGCATAGTGGATATGTACGCACGGCGCCTGCAAATTCAGGAGCAGCTAACTCACCAAATTGCGCTGACGATTCAGGAGGTAACCGGCGCGGTGGGCGTTGGGGTGATTATTGAAGCGAAACACTTATGCATGATGATGCGCGGTGTAGAAAAACAGAATTCCCTAATGAAGACCTCGGCTATGCTGGGCAACTTCAGAAGTAACGTAGCCACGCGCACCGAGTTTCTATCCCTGCTTATGTAATTTCAACCCGAATTGGGAAGCCAGACCCAGTATTTGGCGAGTAGGATAGCTGAAGCCAACTACACTTGATTCAGCGAACTCAGTTCAAATTAACCAACCTTTACGAGAAACCAGCAACTATGAATATTGCGCATTTTTGCTCCAAACGTGTGTTTCGCGGCCTGTCTGCAAGTGGTTTGACCCTTGGGGCACTGTTCATGGCTGTGCCCATTCAGGCTGGCGAATATTACAAATGGGTGGACGACAAAGGTGTTGCCCATTTTTCTGAACAGCCGGCGCCGGGTTCCGGTGCTAAAAAAGTGGGCACGGCCACCAAAACCACTGACGAAGCCACCGCTGACGATTCCAGCAAGGATCCGGCCGAGGCCAAAGCAGCAGCCGCTCCTGCGGATAATCCGCAAAATGCCGAGAGCTGCAAAACCGCGCGCGAGCGTTTGAAGTCGCTGCAGTCTGGTCAGCGTATCCGCCTAGTGGGTGCAGACGGCAAATTTGCCTACCTAGATGAAAACCAAGTAAAAGACGAGATCACCAAAACCCAAGGCATCATCAAGGGTGCCTGCCACTAGTTATTGCGTCGCCGCCAGCACCATATTGGCACCACCGCATCACAAGTAGCACCAACTCGGTGCTACTCAAGGGCAGCAGCGCCGGCCTCACCCGCATCTGCGCCACTAACAAACTTAGCCGACTCAATTTTTTATACCCAGCGCCATTTGGCGCTGCAGGTTTTGGTGTGGGCTATTTAGTCTAATTTCATCTAATTTCAACAACCTACAAAAATACTCCCTCGCCGAACTGGGTCTTACCCACATTGGGGATCGAACTCACAAGGTGAAATTCTCGTCTTGGCGCAAGGCTTGCTCTGTTTGCAACACAGGGCATTCTTGGCGAACGCGAATGCGATGGGCTGACTGATTGCGCAATACCAATCAATCAACCCGACACAACCAATAGATGGCTAGGGTTCCGGTTAATGCAGTGCTATAGAGGCTGCCTTAACGCTGGTCCGAGAGCTATCGACCTTATCAAGATGTACCGGTGCCACACTGGCCGGGCAACAAGGTTACACGGCGGGATAAAAGCCCGGGAGGACACACTGGGCGCATGCGCCAAGCTTGCCTTTGCCCGTTAACCTCTCACTTGCCTGGAGTCTTCCATGACGTCTTCTTTATTGCGCGCTTTTGCAGCACCACTTATTGCCCTCGCCCTTTTCTCCGCCTCTTCCCCGGTTTTAGCTAAAGATAAATTCAAAGTCTGCTGGTCCATCTACGTGGGCTGGATGCCTTGGGGGTATGGGGATCAAGCCGGCATCATCAAAAAATGGGCAAAAAAATATAATCTGGATATCGAAGTGGTACAGATCAACGATTACGTAGAGTCCATCAACCAATACACCGCCGGCAGTTTCGACGGCTGCACCATGACTAACATGGACGCGCTAACCATCCCCGCCGCTGGTGGCGTAGATTCCACAGCGCTAATTGTTGGCGACTTTTCTAACGGCAACGACGCCGTAATCCTCAAAGGCAAAACCGCGCTTAAAGACATCAAAGGCCAAAAAGTGAATTTGGTGGAGATGAGCGTTTCCCACTATCTGTTGGCGCGCGGCCTAGAAACAGTAGGCATGAGCGAAAAAGATGTGAAAGTGGTTAACACCTCGGATGCCGACATGGTGGCCACCTATGGCACTAAAGACGTCACCGCCGTCACCACGTGGAACCCCTTAGTGAGTGAAATTTTAGCCATGCCCGGCGCCAAAAAAGTCTTCGACAGCTCACAAATTCCCGGGGAAATCATCGACCTCATGGTGGTCAACACCAAAACCCTCAAAGAAAACCCCAACTTTGGTAAAGCCTTGGTGGGTGCTTGGTACGAAATTCTTGGCAAACTGGCCACCGACAAAGCCGCTAAAGAGCAAATGGCGAAAGCCTCGGGCACTGATGTAGCGGGGTTCGATTCGCAGTTGGCTTCAACCAAGCTCTTCTATAAACCCGACGAGGCGGTGAAATTCACCAAAAGTGCGGAGTTGAAGAAAACCATGGAATACGTGGCTAAATTTTCCTTCGACCACGGGCTACTAGGCCAAGGCGCCAAAGACTCAGCCTTTATCGGTGTGGAAACCCCAGCCGGCATATACGGCGACAGCAAAAACGTGAAGTTGCGCTTCGACCCCAGCGTTATGCAAATGGCGTTGGACGGCAAGCTTTAACCTAGCAACGTCTGTTGGGCGCAAAAGGCGCCGCCCGGGGTTGCGAAGACTTTGGCGATCCAACTCAGGTTTCTAGGTTTAACCCCTCACGACCCCGGCACCCCTAGGCAGCACATGCCTAGGGGTTCGCGTCCACCGCTTTGAGCTGCCCGACCATGAGCCATCAACGCCTAATCAACCGTAAACCCTCCCGCGCTCTAGCGGCATTTTTGGGTGCCTTGCCTTTTCTGATGCTGTTCTTCGTGTATCAGTGGGGCTCGGACCTGCGCCGTCAAGAAAACCCGAAGGACAAGCTATTGCCTGCCTTCACCGAAATTGGCACAGCAATGAACGAGCTGGCCTTGCAGCCCAGTGCCCGCACCGGCGAGTACTTGTTTTGGCAGGACACCGGCAGCAGCTTGCGCCGGCTGTCCATCGGCATGGGTGTGGCGGCGGCTTTAGGCTTGGTGCTGGGCTTGGCCATTGGCGCTCTACCTTTGGTGGGCGCGCCTCTGTCGCCGCTGGTTACGGCGATTTCGCTGATACCGCCTATGGCCATACTGCCCATTTTGTTCATTTTGTTTGGGTTGGATGAGCTATCGAAAATCATGCTCATTGTGATTGGCGTAGCGCCGATTTTGATTCGCGACCTGTGCCAGCGCACCAAAGAACTGCCCCGGGAGCAACTGGTAAAAGCCCAAACCTTAGGCGCCAACTCTTGGCAAGTGATAGTGCGCGTGTTGTTGCCGCAAATAACGCCGCGCTTGTTGGATGCGGTACGCCTGAGCCTTGGCACGGCCTGGCTTTTTTTGATTGCTGCCGAGGCCATTGCTTCCAGCGATGGCCTCGGCTACCGGATTTTTTTAGTGCGCCGTTACATGGCCATGGACGTGATTTTGCCCTATGTGGCATGGATTACCCTGCTGGCGTTTTGCACCGATTGGCTGCTGCTTAAACTCAACCAGCGCTTGTACCCTTGGTATTACGCCAACCGCTAGGAGCCACCCATGAGCCTTGAAAAACCCTTAATCCACTTTCGCCGCGTCGGCAAAGAATACGGTTCCACCGTGGTATTGGAGAACATCAATACCCGTGTCAAAGCCGGCGAGTTTGTCACCCTAGTGGGTACCTCCGGTTGCGGTAAAAGCACCTTTCTGAAAATGCTGCTGGGCACCGAACAACCCTCCTCCGGCAGCGCGCTGTTCGACGGCCAGCCCTTGGCGCAAGAACCCGGGCCGGATCGCGGCATTGTGTTTCAAAAATATTCCGTATTCCCGCACCTGAGCGTGCGCGACAACGTACTGGTGGGTTTGGAATTTGCCCGCAGCCCTTGGCTTGGGCGCCTATTTGGCGGGGCGCGCCAAACCGCACTGGCGGAGGTGGACCACTGGCTGGAGGCCGTGGGCTTAACCCGCGCCAGCCACCAATACCCCCATGAACTGTCCGGCGGCATGCAGCAACGTTTGGCCATTGCCCAGGCGCTGATCAAACGGCCCAGGGTGCTGCTGTTGGACGAACCCTTCGGGGCGTTGGACCCCGGCATTCGTAAAGACATGCACCAATTGCTGTTGAAGCTCTGGCAGGAATACCAGCTCACCGTATTTATGGTCACCCACGATTTAACCGAAGGCTTTTATTTGGGCACTCGCCTCTGGGTGTTCGACAAAACCCGTCACGACACCCAAGCCCCCGAGCGCTTCGGCAGCACCATTACCTTCGACTTGCCGTTGGAAAAAACCGGCCGCAGTGATTTGGTCGCGGTTGAAAGTAGCTTGGATGAATCACGCCGCTTGGCACCTGCCGCCTAAATTGACGAGATAACCTATGTTCAACCCAGTTACTCCCCAACACTATCAAACCCAGCTACCCGGCGGCAGCCATTGGTCGCTGCTAGTGCGCCGCGGCCTTAGCTTGCGCCTTACCGACGTCGCCGGCGGCGCCAACCTAGGCGTGTTGATGTACAACCCCTACCAACTGAGCGAAAAGTACAACGCGCCGGACACCCTTAAGTGCCAACACAGCTTCAAACTCACGCAGGGCCACTGCCTGTATTCCGACATGGGCCGCATTTTTTGCTCCATCGTGGAAGACACCTTCGGCTGGCACGACACCGTGTGCGGTAACAGCCACGCCGAATTGGTAGCCGCGCAATGGGGCGCTCGCGATTACCAAACCCACCGCAACCACTGGCATCAGAATGGTACTGACGCTTTTTTGGTAGAGCTGGCCAAATACAACCTCAGCCGCCGCGACCTGGCCGCCAACCTCAACCTGTTCAGCGAAGTGGCGCCAGACGAGGCAGGCAACCTACAGCTGCGCCGCCAAGCCCAAGCCGGCGACAGCCTGACCCTGCGTTTTGAAATGGACACCCTAGTGGTGCTGCACACCTGCCCCCACCCGCTAAACACCGCCGCCGAGTACCCACGCCAACCCGTGCAATTGGAATTGTTTCCCGCGCCGCCCCTAGACGAGGCGGACCTCTGCCTGAACCACTGTCCAGAAAACCAACGCGGCTTCGCCAACAACGCGCTTTACCATTTTGGCTTGCGCTGATACGCGCGGCTGTTATCACCCACTTATTCAGTCAAAGGCTACTCCATGCTTACCACCAGTCACTTGGACCCCGCCACCGCCAGCCTGCGCGAAGTCGTGCGCGCCGGGGATTATTACCTCGGCCTTGTGAAACAAGGGCAGGTGTTGCGGATTGTGGATTTAGAAGGCAACCAAGCCGCCGACACCCTGTTTTACAGCGCCCAAGACCCCAGCGAACGCTACAGCGCCACCGACACCCTGCGCGCCCAAGGCAATGTGTATTTAACCGCTGGTAGCCTGCTGAAAACCAACACCAATCGTGACATGCTGAAAATTGTGGCCGACACCTGTGGCCGCCACGACACCCTAGGCGGCGCCTGCGCCAGCGAATCCAACAGCGTGCGCTACGCCTTAGAAAAACGCTGCATGCACGCCTGCCGCGACAGCTGGATGCTGGCCGTGCAAGAACGCGAAGAATTCGGCCTCACCAAAGCCGACATTACCCACAACATCAATTTTTTTATGAACGTACCCATCACCCCCGAAGGCGGCCTGAGCTTTGCCGATGGAATTTCCGGGGCCGGCAAATACGTAGAACTGGCCGCCTTGATGGACGTGTTGGTACTGATTTCAAACTGCCCGCAACTCAATAACCCCTGCAACGGTTACAACCCGACACCTATTGAGGTGTTGGTGTGGGACGGCCCCTAAACGTGGCTGTCGCTTTTACATGGTTAGAGCGCGCCTATGCAGCCCAATGTTGTAGATAGATCCACGATCCTGCCGAAGCGGGACAAGCCCGTTTTTTGGCCGAGTGGAG
>CAMCXE010000149.1 GCA_945882995.1 Thalassocella blandensis
CATCGAAGACGGCCAAAAGGTAACCCTTGGCTTAAACGGCAAAACCTACTTAGCCACCGTGAGCGGCAATGTTTGGTCTGTATCCGTTCCAGCCACAGACGCGCAAGCGTTGAAAGCCAGCGAAACCATCACGGCCAACGCCAGCAACAAAGCCGGCGACGCCGCGCCACAAGCGATGCGCCCCATTACCCACAGCCTAAACACGCCAACCCTTACCGTTGGCACCGTAGCGGGTGACGACGTGATCAACGCGACGGAAGATGATGCCCCAGTACTCATCGCTGGCACCAGCACCCTCATCGAAGACGGCCAAAAGGTAACCCTTGGCTTAAACGGCAAAACCTACTTAGCCACCGTGAGCGGCAATGTTTGGTCTGTATCCGTTCCAGCCACAGACGCGCAAGCCCTAAAAGCCAGCGAAACCATCACCGCCAATGCCAGCAACAAAGCCGGTGACGCCGCGCCACAAGCCGTAAAACCCATTAAGCACTCCACTCAGGCGCCAGCAATTCTGATCAAGCCAGTTGCAGGCGACGACCTGATCAATGCTCAGGAAGATGACTCAGCGGTGATCGTCAGCGGTACCACAAGTGGTGTTGAAGATGGCAAAGTCCTTAGCTTAAAGCTGCATGGCCTTACCTACACAGCGGTGGTGACTGACAACAGCTGGTCTGTAACCCTGCCAGCTGCTGATGTACAGGCGCTAAACCCCAGCGAAAAATTGGTAGCCACAGTAACCAATGCCGCCGGCGATGAAGCGACCGCAACTAAAACCCTAAGCCATAATGCCAATTTACCCGTGATTACCATTGATCCTATTGCTGGCGACAACGTAGTTTCCAGCTTGGAAGATGACCAACCCTTGGTGATCTCCGGTAAAACTTCGGGTGTTGAAGATGGCGTTAAGCTTAGCGTTGAGCTGAATGGCAAAACCTACGACGCGGTTGTTGAGAAAGCCCAGTGGCAAGTGACGCTGCCGGCTGTCGACGCCCAAGCACTCGATGCGCAGGAAGTGGTAACTGCCAAGGTAACTAACCAGCTAGGTGAAAGCGCCGTGCCTGCTACGCGTAACCTTACGCATACCATGGGCGATGATTCAGATGGCGACGGTATCCCCGATGACGTTGAGTGTGGCGCGCGTCCAACCTGCGTTGACAGCGACGGCGATGGCACACCGGATTACCTCGACATTGATACCGATAACGACGGCATTCTTGACGAAAACGAAGTGAAAAACGCCGACCCGGATGCAGACAAAGACGGCATCCCCGATATTAATGATGCTGACGCTAACGGCGATGGTGTTGTGGATCTTGGCAAAACTGACGCCGATCTTGACGGTATTGATGATGCGGTTGATGCGGACGTTAAGGGTACCAAACAGGGCGGTGACGCCGACCGTGACGGTGTGATTGACACTGCCGTGCTACTCGACACCGACAAAGATGGTATTCCCAATTACCTCGACCTAGACAGCGACAACGATGGTGTGCCCGACCTCTATGAAGTGGGCGGCGCTGCGTTTGATACCAATGGTGACGGCCGCGCCGACGGGCAAGACGCCAACAAAGATGGCCTGCTAAATGTGTTTGACCCAAGCCAAGGGCAACAACCCTTAGTCGCCAAAGACACGGATAAAGACGGCTACACCGACCAGTTGGATTTGGATTCTGACAACGATGGCCTGACCGATATTCAGGAAGATGGTATTGGCTTGCTCGATAGCGATGGCGATGGCTTGATTGGTAGCGGCAGTTTTGTAGACGGCGACCGCGACGGCCTAGGCGACTCGGCGGACATCAATAGCGGCGGCAAACTTGGCCTGCGTATTGACTCGGATTTCGACGGCAGTGCCGATGGCCAATCCGTGGATCGCGATGGCGATGGCATTAGTGATCTTGAAGAATCTGTAGGTAAAACCAAGGCGCAAGCACTGGATCCTGATGGTGATGGTAAGGTCGGCGGCCCCACCGCCAGCGGCCAAAAAGCCTCAGACACCAACGCCAATGGCGTAGTCGATGCCGCTGAAGCAGATGGCTTAGGCCTTGCGGCAGGGCGTGACGACAACGCCAACGGTGTACCCGACGCCACCGATGCCTACCTCATCAGCTTACACATTCCAGCGCCAGCGCCAGGTCAAGCTAAAACGGCCGACTTTGATCGCGATGGTTACCCAGATGTTGTCGAAGTGCGTTTTGGTGGTGACCCGCTTAATGGTGCCGAAGCCGACTGCAACAATAACGGCATACCCGACTGGGTGGAGCATGTTGACGTGGGACTGGATAAATCCGTAGACACGGATAACGATGGCTTCGCCGATTTACTGGAAGACGTTCAGGGCACTTTGACGAACGGGGCCAACAGCAATACCGACTTGTTTGACGCCTCCTTAGCTAAGTTATTAAACCCAGCCCGCTATGAAGGCCGCTCTTTGAAACCCGTGATTTGGTTGGATGTAGACCAAGGGGAAAGCCGAGTCCTCGCCCTGGGTGAAAATGCCGGTACCGCCAGCGTGCAAGTGAACATTGGTAACTACCACGTATTTGGCGACCCCCGTGACCCCACCAGCACACCGGTGTACGACTGGTCAAAAACCGCCGCTGCGGTGTTGGCAATCGCCACGGCTGACGGTAAAACCCTGAGCTTTAACCCAGCCCAGCTGGCGCCGGGTTTCTACCCAGTGCAAGTGAGCGTGACCCTCGGTGGCCACACGTCTACGTTAACGCAGCTGGTGCAAGTGCGCGCTGGGGACGCTATTAAAGATACCGATGGCGATCACCTAGCGGACGCTAAAGACCAACATAACGCGAACCTTGGCGAACTGCAGGCGGTGCCCGTGCAAGGTAATCAACTGCTACAAGCCGAAGCGGTAGTTATCGTGGGTGGTGTAGAGCAGGCGGATCATGCAGTTAAAGTGCGCGCTGGTGCAATCGTGCAGGGCTTAGGTTTGGATTCCATCGGCCTGCGCATTGAAGATTTAGTAGCTTATGGTCAGCTGATCAAAAATAGCAGCTATAAAGCAGACACCAGCAGCGACTGGATCTACGGCAACGTTTACAACCTAGAGGTGAGCAACCTGCCTTATGTTGGCGCCAGTGCCGAAGTCGTTCTTCCGCTGCAAACGGCAATTCCCGCCAAGCCTCAATTGCGTACCTTCTCGCCAGCAGCCGGTTGGCAGAACTTTGCGCTAGCCAATGGTGACGAGCTGGCCTCTGCACCTTGGTTGAATGGTCAAGTGGGACAATGCCCCACGCCCAGCGATGCCAGCTATAGCAGCGGGCTTACCCAAGGTCGCAATTGTTTACTGGTGCGCGTGGCCGATGGCAATCAAAATGACGCGGATAACGCAGGCCCCGCTGGAGCGAATAAAGGTGGCGTGAATGGCCTGATTGCGCTTAACCTCGCCTTAGCGGCTGCCAACCCGCCGATTGTGGTTGTTAAGCCCGAAGTACCACCAGCCGGCAGTGTACAAAGCGGTTTGCGCGGCGGCAGCGCCGATGTTTGGAGCCTGCTCCTCGGTGTTTTAGCTCTTTTCTCACGTATTCAAGCCAGAAGGAAAACCCATGCTCAACGCGTTTAATTCCCGCCTGCTCAGCGCCAGCATCGTGCTGGCCTGCGCCAGTCTCAATACTCAAGCCAGCGAGCTAGCCGTTTGTGAAAACGGCATTGCCCAACTCAGTGCCAGCCCAGAGCTTTATAAACTGTGCCCTGGGTTCTATGTTGGTGGTGGTTTAGGGGTTGCAAGTTTAAAACCTCGCATCAATGGCACTAATGAAGTGCTGGACAGCGGTACCAGTTTTGTGGTCCCCAACCTCCTGCTGGGTTATGACATTAATGAGCATTGGTCGGTTGAAGCCAATTACGTCAACCAAGGTGAAGCCACGTTCAAATCCGGCGCGGCGATTGGATACGACTACTTTGGTATCAGTGGCTTGTACTACTTCCCGCACAACCTGCTGGGTTTTAGCGGTTACCTGCGGGCGGGGGTGGGCAGCCTGAATACCAGCCTAAACCATGGGCGCGACGATAATGGGGTGTTCAACCTTGAACAACTCAACAGCGCGCAAATCACCTTGGGCGCTGGCGGTGAATATCGCTGGCAAAACGACTGGAGTGCCCGTATCGAAGCCTTGGCTATCGACAAGGATTCCCAGCAGCTCACCCTTAATGTGGTAAAACGTTTTGGCCGAGATTACACCCCACCACCCAAGCCGGTGGTATTGCCGCCGCCTCCACCGCCAGCTCCGGTAGTGGAAGTGCCCATAGTAATTCCGCAACCCGTATGTAAAGAGTTGAAAGCCCTGTTCGACCAAATTTTCTTTAAAACCGCCTCGGCAGAGCTGACCACCGAATCCTTGTCTGTGTTGCAGAAAGTCGCCACCGCGCTTAAGCCTTTCCCAACTATTGCGCTACAGGTTTCAGCGCATACGGATGCCCAGGGTTCGGATGAATACAACCTAGGTTTATCGGACCGCCGTGCCGCTTCCGTGGTGAATTATTTATCCAGTCAAGGCGTTGGCAAGCTCACCGCCAAAGGTTTTGGTGAAAGCAAACCCGTAGCCGACAACAAAACCGCCGAAGGCCGCGCCAAAAACCGCCGTGTGGAATTGGCGGCAGAAGCTGGCAAGCTTTGCGAGTGATTTACGCGTAGTAGGTAATAAAACAAAAAACCCGGCCTAGGCCGGGTTTTTTTATTGTTGAATTTAACGTGGAAACAATCCCACCACCTTAAACCTAGAAACCTCAGTTGGGCGCCAAAAAGCTGTGTAATCCATTGGTGTGATTAGTGAAAGTTAAAAATCACGGGCAACCTGGTTGGTTGTTCGCGATTTTTAACTTTTGCTAGGCGCTGCCCCGGGGTTGCGCAGACTTTGGTGATCCAACTGAGGTTTTTAGTTTAAAAATGCCGTCCAATTTTGTAGCCACAGTCTTGCCGAAGCGGGACCAGCCCGTTTTTTGGCCGAGTGGAGAGGTGATTTTTAGGGGCAAATGGACAGGACGTCCATTTGAGCCGTGACGGGACAGGATGTCACGCCACGGCGACCCTCAAAATCGCTTCGGAGGGAGGGTATTTTTGCGCAGCAAAAACCAAAAAGTCGGGTGGCCTTTCTTTTTGGTTACTTTTTCTTTGGCCACGCAAAGAAAAAGTTACTCGCCCAGGAGGGCGAAATAAAGGCTAAAAACCACTCGAAAAATCAGCTCTGCGCTTAACTAGATGACATTGGCCCTAGGCTGGGTTTTGCCGTGTGCGGAGCCGCATGCGCGGTGATGAGGGGAGGGCGAGTTAGATGCTCGGCATTACCCGATTAGGCTTGCTCCTTAAGGTACCCAATTTTATTATTAGCAGCAGCTAGCAAAAGCCCCGGCTCTATTAACGCCGTGATAATTATGTGGGCAACAACGCAAGGTGCCAAGCTGCGGCCGGACAAAACATAAACAATTGCCAAAGCCATGCCCAATATGGCTGTTGATATAGCGGCGTTTATGCCTGCTTTGATATTTTTAAAGCCCCATATTAAATGAATAATGCCAAAAGTGAGGCCTGAAGCAACGACTTGCATTATTATTCCATAATCTAATTTTTCCACATAATCAATCACCCACTTTCTAAATACAATTTCTTCCAGTGTGCCAGCAAACAGAGCGGCTACTAAAGATAAGTATTTCAGTTTTGTTGGCTTAAATAGGTTTTGCCTAACGTATGTGATTTTTGCTGCGCTATAAACGTAGCAAAGCACAACGGCGCCAGCAAGAATCCACGCGAACACCCCGCCGATGTGCTGCGAATTAAAGCCCAAATAATTGAAGAAACCTATGGGATCTTTTAGTAAAAGCCAAGATACAAATGATCCACTAGTAAGGATAAGGCCCAATAAAATCATTTGTACTTCTTTCTCCGCAGAGTTTTTTTCCATGTTTTATACCTAACATTGAGCTGTGGAGAGATGTTTATATGTTTGTGGGTCATCAAAGGGCGCTGGCGACTCGCAACATAGATCGCGCCAAGGGTTCACGCAAAAAATAAACGCAACTAGTCAGCACAGTTTTCATTTTCTTGCGTCATCCCCGCGTAGGCGGGGATCCAGATGGCAACCGCTCTGAACCGATTACGATCTTCACTTAAATAGAAACCGCCTATTTGCCGCTGGATCCCCGCCTGCGCGGGGATGACGGAGAAACTTGCTGAATAGTTACAAATAAACAACCGAAATGCGGGGCGCCGCACCGCCGAGCCCACCTACACCGGCTGCGCCAAATCCCCTTTAGTTTCTAGCCAAGTTTTTCGATCGCCCGCGCGTTTTTTTGCTAATAACATATCCAACATTTGTGCGGTGTCATCACTTTCGTCGATCAGCAATTGCACCAAGCGGCGGGTGTCGCGGGACATGGTGGTTTCGCGCAATTGCAATGGGTTCATTTCACCCAAGCCTTTAAAACGCTGCACGTTCACTTTGCCTTTTTTCTTTTCCGCGGCTATGCGGTCCAAAATGCCCTGCTTTTCGCTTTCATCTAAGGCGTAATACACGTCTTGGCCTATATCAATACGGAACAGCGGTGGCATCGCCACAAACACATGCCCGGCTTTAACAAGGGCAGGGAAGTGGCGTACAAACAAAGCGCACAGCAGGGTGGCGATGTGCAAACCGTCCGAGTCGGCGTCCGCCAGAATGCACACCTTGTGGTAGCGCAGGCCGGTAATGTCATCGCTGCCAGGGTCTATACCCAGCGCCACGGAAATGTCGTGCACCTCTTGAGAGGCCAAAACCTCACTGCTATCCACTTCCCAAGTATTTAAGATTTTACCGCGCAGCGGCATGATGGCCTGATACTCGCGATCCCGCGCTTGTTTCGCCGAGCCGCCCGCCGAATCCCCTTCCACTAAAAACAGCTCGCCCATAGACGGGTCCGCGGAAGAGCAATCGGCCAATTTGCCCGGCAGTGCAGGGCCTTGGGTAATTTTTTTACGCGCCACTTTTTTGCTAGAACGCACACGTTTTTGCGCGTTATTAATACAAAAATCGGCCAGCAAATCACCTTGGTCCGTATGCTGATTCAGCCACAAACTAAAAGCGTCTTTAGCGATACCCGAAACAAATGCCGCCGCCTCACGGGAGGATAAACGCTCCTTCGTCTGCCCCGAAAATTGCGGGTCCGCTAACTTAGAGGAGAGCACAAAACAGCAATTCGTCCAAATGTCCTCCGGCGCTAATTTCACACCGCGGGGAATCAAATTGCGCAGCTCGCAATAGTCGCGCACCGCGTCCAATAAACCTGTACGCAAGCCATTTACATGGGTGCCGCCCTGGGCGGTGGGAATTAAATTCACATAACTTTCTTGAACAATTTCGCCGCCTTCCGGCAGCCACTGCACCGCCCAATCCACCGCCGCTTGTGCCCCCGCAAAAGAGCCCACAAATGGCGTGGCAGGCAAACATTCCCAGCCTTGGGTGGCCGCGGCTAAATAATCTTTTAAGCCGTCCTCGTAATACCACTCATCTTTTTCACCACTTTGTTCATCCATAAAACTTACGCGCAGGCCGGGGCATAACACCGCCTTGGCGCGCAGCACATGGCGCAAGCGCGACACGGAAAACTTAGGGCTGTCGAAATAACTCGGGTCCGGCAAAAACCGCACACTGGTGCCAGTGGCGCGTTTTGGGCAGGTGTCAATAACATGCAAATCTTTGCTTTTATCCCCGCTTTTAAAACCAATACGATGCACCTGCCCATCACGCTTAATAGTTACTTCTACAATTAACGAAAGCGCATTAACCACCGAAATGCCCACGCCGTGTAAACCGCCGGAAAACTGGTAATTTTTATTGGAAAATTTACCCCCGGCATGCAGCGTAGACAAAATAACCTCCACGCCAGATTTACCTTGCTCCGGGTGAATATCCACCGGCATACCGCGCCCGTCATCGGTAACGGTAATGGAATTGTCTTTATGCAAAATCACATCAATTTGCTTGGCGTGCCCCGCAAGGGCTTCATCCACCGAATTATCAATTACCTCCTGCGCCAAATGGTTGGGGCGTGTGGTGTCCGTATACATGCCGGGGCGTTTTTTAACCGGGTCTAAACCGGTGAGAACTTCAATATCTTCTGCTGTGTAATTAGCCATGGGGAGTCTTAAAATTGATTGGAGTAATAATTAGTTGGGTTCACTATTGCGTATTGCTGTAGGTTTCTTCGTAAAGGTCTTTTAACAGTATTCCATTAAACGTCCAGTGAGGGCTGGGTTGTATGCTGTATTCAATGCCAAGCAGCTGTCGTGTGGCGGCGGTTAGGGACATTTCTTCCCCGTTGAAAATTACCTTTTTGGCGGATGCTACAGTAGCCGCAGTACCACCCTGCGTGGGTATCAATTGCGCGCCTGCAGGAATGCCCATTTCAGCAAAATTCATATTTGGCCGCTTTGCTTTTAACTGCTCCGCTGCAACAATAGATTCGGCATCCAGCAACGTCGGTTGTGATTCAATTTCTGTTGTCGCATCTTCAACGTGGAGTAATTTTAAAATGGCTATAGCCTGTTCGGGTTCAATTTTAAAAAATTCCCGTTTCATATTTATTCTATTCGGCGAAAAGGCTACATGTAAGGCCTTTTCTACTTCCTCGGCATTGGGTACTTTACAGGCATATTGCAGCTCAAATGGAACGGGTACGCCAGTGGTGTAAAGTTGGGCAATGCGGGAATTTGCATCCTCTTGTGTGGTGTAGCCGATTTTAACCAAGCCCGGCATTGCCGAATTTGTTAAAACGTAAACAATATTAAGTGCGGTCATAAGTTTCTCAAAATTCAGGCGTGGGCTTGGCCCAAACGCTCGCCCATAAACCTCAAAATCTCCGGCAGCCACTGCTCATAGCCGTCAAACGTATGGCTCCCGCCAGCCTCTACCGTTTGCTTGCAACCGGCATAGCGTGCAACCGCTTGGCGGTAGTCTAGCGTTTCGTCACCGGTCTGCACCATAACCCAAAAATTTTCCGGCCGGGTAATCGTCGCCACATCAAACTCACCCAGCAGCGCAAGGTGCCTCGCTTCCAGCGTGTATACCGCGTCGCCGTAATAACTCTGCAGCGGCTGCCCAATCCAGTGCTGAAACCGAGTATGCGGCGCCACCGCAGGGTTAATCAGCGCCGCCGGCAAGTTAAACCGCTCCGCAAAACGCGTAGCCCAAAAACCACCTAAGGAACTGCCGATCAGCCCCGTTTCCTGTAACGGCAAGCCTTGTAGCAAGGTTTCAATCTGCCCATTGGCAACATCCGGGTAAGAGGAAACGGCAGGGCAGTGAAACTGCCACTCAGGGTGCTGCGCCGACAGCCAAGCCCCAGTGTATTGCGCCTTGGAGGACTGAGGCGCACTCAAAAAGCCGTGCACGTACACAAGATGACGCATAACCCATACCCTAAAAATGAGTGCCGGTTTGTAATGGGTGGGGCGGGAAATTGCAAGCGGAGAGTGGTTCGGGTGATCGGCCTGCGGCGATTTGGTCGGCTGGTTGCACAGGCTCTGGGCCAGCAGGAGGTTATGCTCAGCAGGCCGACAAGATTGCGGCTTAGCGTTGAGTTTGGTGGACGGTAATTAACTGTATGCAAGGAGGATAAATTATGAAAAGTCGAATGACTTCGCGGTTCCAGGGTGCCGATTTCAAGGGCCATAACGCCGGCGTCATTATCCAGCGTCACGTAGTCGTAAACCCACGCCCCGATCTTTAATAAAATACATGGTGGCGGTGTGGTCTGCATGGCCACCGATGGAGCTCAGTGCCAATGTATTGTTCGCTAGCTGCCAGCCAAAATTGGTATTAGTGGCTGGGTCATCTACTGGGTGTGACGCTGCGGAGCTGTTGGCGCCAAACTGGATACTATCGGCATTATTCCCGAATTCACGGTCTTTAATAGTCCAGGCCTTGAGCCACGTACCCTCTAGATTCGCTGGAATAGGCCCCATGGTGTTGGCCAAGTTAATCAAGCTACTGGTGTAACTAACGGGGCCACCGTAAGTTTTGTAATTTGGGTTGCTAATAGCGGGTACAAATTGATTAGTTTGCTGCCAGACAACCGTTGAGGCAATTTTGC
>CAMCXE010000150.1 GCA_945882995.1 Thalassocella blandensis
GGGTGAGCTAGGCGGCTGTACAAATTTTGTACAATTTGGGGCGGTTTGTGTACAGTTCATGGGGGGGCTCCAATAAAGTCTGGTGTGGATTATGCCTTTAGTGTGCTGTTTTTAAAAGGGATTTTTCTTAACTTAATGACATTGCCCCCAACTCTATCCCCACTAAGATAGCATCTAGGTCAATCGGATGGCGCTTGTAACGAAACGCGAAATGTCCGAGGAAATGTAAGTGCTGCCACGCCACTAGGGAGATAAAATAAGAGGCACCCTAAAACAAGTTTGTGGATGTCCCCTTCTTTGTGTGGGGAGGCTAGACCGTTGCGCAGCCTTGGGAGGGTTGGGGTGTCCGGTTCTTGTCATTCTAACCGTTGTAGTCACCTCTAAAAGTAAATCTATATAGAATTCCGTCCTTGAAATAAAAATCCATTACTGTTTCACCTCGCTCAATCTCGAGCCAACTGACATCTTCATGGAAATTGAGGCGTTTTTTGAATTCATCTAAGCGCAATCCAATGCGCAGCCAATTATCAAAGACTAAGTTTCTGTCGGAAAAATCCGAACATATCAAAATTGTCTTCTTTGAAGGCTTAGGTCCGACTACAAAAATAGCAACGCTTGCATCTTTTTGAAAAATTCTTGTAATGTTGTCACGCTTGTCGTGAATGTTTTTTTCAACGATATTGTATTTGGGTGCTCCTAGCTGCTTCTCTGCGATAAAAGTGGTTAGGGAATCCTCAAATCGATCTACGAAATCGGGATTAAAGACACTCTTGGGTTTAAGTGATGTTGATTCGGTTGGATCACGTAAGCAGCCATCAACGATGTCGGAACCAATTGTGACAGCATATCCGTGCCCGTGAATCAGTGCTCCAAATAGCAGTGGCGCGATTAGATATTTTTTCATACTGAGATTGCTCAAGGAGATAACAAATTATTTAGGTCGCTAGGTGCATATCGTTGATCGGACTTAGGAAAATAACAAATAGAACAAATAAGCCTCCCACCACTACAGCCCAGTAAAATCGGGGCTTCTGGAGCATTCTAAAAGGTTTGTGGATGTCCATTTGTTTGGTGGCTGGGATTTGGGTTGTCAAGAGGGATTAAATTTTTGGATGTCCCCATCTCTTTCTTTTTCTGCTCTTTCTCTCGATTCCCTCTTTCTTTGAGAGCAGTAGAAACCTTTACCGAAATCAACCGAAATTGCTCTGCGTTCTACTCTCATATCTCTTGCGGGAAAGGCTGTAGTCGCTACAACGTCTAATTCATAACTTCCAAACGGCAATATCTCCTCATGTCGAATTTCGCTATTTCGCGCTATGAGCAGACTAATTTCGTGGTTGGGCGGATATCCATGCTCATAACAAAAATAACCTAATTCATCAGTGAAAACCGAAGGTCCAAGTACAGAAATTTCGATATTCCCCATTGGCGCGCCATTTTCTGATTTTATAAAACCCTCAATCGCTATTCGGTCTGGTGCATGAGTGCAGGCTGTAAGACAGGCCGATGTAATAGCCAATGCAAATTGTTTTTTAAATATCATTGGTAATGCCTCATTATAAATACTTCGAATGATTCCCGTAGGAGGTTCACTCTTCCCCCTCCTCCCTGCCATATCTGTGGGCGATCTATACCCATTCGAATATTCTCGTGGATTGAGTCGGTTCGGTGAAGTCCCTCATGAATGATCGTGTCTAATAAATCTAGTAGATCTGTCATAGTTTATCTTCCTAAATATGGCTTAATTTTTGGATGGCCACTTCTATTTTTTCTCTGTCCTTTCTCTCGATTCCATTTTTCTTTGAGAGCAGTAGAAACCTTTACCGAAATCAACCGAAATTGCTCTGCGTTCTACTCTCATATCTCTTGCGGGAAAGGCTGTATTCGCTACAGCGTCTAATAAATAACTTCCAAACGGCAATATTTCCTCATGTCGCGTTTCGCCATGTGGTGCTATGAGCAGATGAATTTCGTGGTTGGGCGGATATCTGTGCTCAAAACAAAAATAACCTAATTCATCCGTGAAAACGGAAGGCCCAAACACAGAAATCTCTACACCCTCCATTGGCGCGCCATTTTCTGATTTTATAAAACCCTCAATCGCTATTCGGTCCGGTGCATGAGTACAGGCTGTAAGACAGGCCGATGTAATAGCCACTGCGAATTGTTTTTTAAATATCATTGGTAATGCCTCATTGTAAATACTTCGAATGATTCCCGTAGGAGGTTCACTCTTCCCCCTCCTTCCTGCCATATCTGTGGGTGATCTATACACATTCGAATATTCTCTTGGATTGAGTGGGTTCAGTGAAGTCTCTCATGAATGATCGTGTCTAATAAATCTAGTAGTTGTGACATGGTTTGTCTTCCAAAATAGGGCATAATTTTTGATGTCCCCTTATTTTCCCCTTCTTTTTCAGGCCATTGCTCCGCCGTGGGTGGTTGGGGTGGTGAAGTTTCAGGTTTTTGAGGAGGGGCTAGATCAAGTAGTGGCCATCCACAAACTAAATACTGCGGCGTCCTCACCAGCAAAACGCGTAACCCGCATTAAATTGCATTCCGTAGGTTGCACCTTGGTGCGGCGTGTTTGACGCTTCGGCACTCTCAACAATGCGCACCAAGGTGGCAACCAACGAAATATCTATTCGATGCGAGTTATGCGTTGGATTTTGCCTCATGCAGAGTGGATGTTGATTTTGTGTTGCACAGTAGGGTGGGCAAAGCTTGCGTGCCCACGCCGTTCTTGCGTAACAATTTTAGCGATTTTAAATACCCGGATCGCGCGTGGCATGCGTATTTCGAATCTCCATTGCGTGGGCACGCTGCGCTTTGCCCACCCTACGGGTTGTATATCTGTTTGCGCAATGCGTAACTCGCACCAATTAACGCGTAACCCGCATTAAATTGCATTCGGCAGGTTCAACTCCGAAGAGCAATCAGTAATCAAGCCGCTAAAAGCCGCAACGGCCTGTTCATTCGATTGCTCGCCGTATCATAATCAAGAGTCTTTCGCGGCCGATTGTTAATCTTGGCAACCGCATCGTCAACCATCTTTTGCGTCAGCTGATCAAAAGCCATAGCCTTAGGAAAATATTGCCGCAGCAGGCCATTCGTGTTTTCGATCAATCCACGCGCCCAAGAGCTATAAGGGTTTGCAAAAAATATCCGGCATCGAGCGACTTTGCAATAATTTCATGATAAGAACAAGTTTGTGGGTGTCCATTTGTTTTTGATTTGTTTTTGATTTGTTTTTGATTTGTTTTTGGAGGCTTGTTGGGTGGCTAGGCCGTTGCCCAGCCGTGGGGGTTGGGTTGGCGGGGCTTTGGGTTGTCAAGAGGGGTCTAATTTTTGGATGTCCCCTTCTTTGCTTCTGCTGCCCAATTCCTTCTCTATGACATTTATCTTTTCGCAAATTAAAGTCAGTACTACCTCACCACCAATAATGCGAACAAGAACAAAAGCGAGATCATCAGGACTTATTGGTGCGTCAACGGATTTATAAAAAGCATATCCATTTTCGCGTAGAAATTCATCCATCCCAGTTTGGTTGATGTCACAAGAGCTTGCCTCTCCTACGTAGCACGGCAAACCCTCATCATTCGGGAGGCATGTTTGATAGTGAAAAAATGACACAGCATCGCATGATATCTTTCCTGTGAATTCACCATAACGCATATCGATAAAATCCAAACAAATATTTCGCCCGGTCGGAGAAAACGATATTTTATCTAGGTTTACGTCGCTAAAAATGGTGTTTTTCATTGCGTGGCCTTATTGGTCCCGGCGGATTCAGTTTGCAGCTTTCCGTTTATCGATTCTATCACTTGCATGCTTGACTAATTTTAACCTCAGCCCGTGCCCTGCTCCAGTCATTAGGTTTCGGAGGGGCAAAACCTACCTCTGTATCGAACCATGGCGCTCCATCGTTTAGCCAGTCTGTGCGGACGCTGACTATGTCGTCTACCGTGGCAACGTCTAAACCATACTGGGTTCCGCAGCAAGCGCAAATGTCATGACTGCCGAAAGGGGCTGCTTGGGGGCGCTCCATTCCAGGCCAGCCACAGACTAAGCATGCGAACAAATTATTCATAATTAAAAACCAAAAAAATTAGCTGTCTCATAAAAAAGGGTTTAATTTTTGGATGTCCACTTCCTTGCGAGTTTGTGTCCAATTCCTTGCGAGTTTGTGGACGCCCAATTTATTGCCCGGTAGCAACGCCCAATTCCGCTGCGGTTGGCTACGAGTAATTTGCGGATTTTGCGTCTATTAGGTGCAGCTGGCGAATCCTCTGGGAACTGGCAGGGTTTTTAGATTAAATCAGCTGCACCACGCCGAGCCGGCCGTCGTGCTGCTTCGAAAACAATAAGGTGGTACCCTCCTCTAAAATTATTGAATCTCCTGCGGGAATGGCTATCTTTTTGGCTACATCATAAAGGTGTTCGTAGCGTTCATTCACAAGGTGCAGGGCGTTATTGTGGTTAACGATGTACCCTAAACGCATCTTTTGTTCCTGGCTTAGCATTTCATTGGGTCTGGTATCGCGATTGCTGTGCCAGCGATATAAAGACTGGTTCGTAAAGGCGGCTAGCCGGTGATTGTCGGCGGTGAATTTGCCGGGTTCGTAACTGGAATAAAAATTAATTACGGCCAATTTTTGTGCGTAAGGCGTGGCGCAAAAAGGGCAGGCGGGCGCGGTTGAGTTATCAAAAACATACCATTTTTGCCGGCAGTTGGGGTTGCTGCAGGGAATGATTTCATCGGCTGTTTTTAGTAGGGCTGTTTCCCATTCGCTGGCCGTAGGGCGCAGGGAGGGTTGGTGCAGCCCGTCCACAAATGCCGTTTCAAAAAGCGTGCTTAAGTAGGGCCCCGTAATGCTGTAGGGTAATGTTTGGGTGTTTTTCCAGGGTAATTCGGCGTCTTGAATGGTGTTTAGATTAATGCGGTTGCTGGGATTAACTGGGTGCTCAATAAATAGGGCATAGGCCCCCATAGCTAATGTTTCGTCGCGTGCGGCGTCTTGCGAGTCATGTATTTGGTCGCCACGCAGCGGATGCCGTAGTAATAAATACAGGTAAATTAACGTGGCCAGCGCATGCTCATCGGTAGCAATGGACGGTAGCTTGCGATTGGGGTCGTCTTTTTTTAAGTGCGCCGTCATTACGCATTCTGGCGCAATAAAATCTGGCGTGCCTACCACATCGGGTGAAAACTTTCCCGGCACTACTAGGCCGTCCAAATCAATTAGGCAAGCCTTGCCCGTTGTTGGGTCTACTAAAATATTTTTGTAGCTTAAATCCGAATGTGCTAAGCCTGCCGCGTGTAGCCTGCGCACACCTCTGGCAATGAGAATGCAAATACGCAGCTGGCACAACCAGGTGCCTATCTCTCGTTGATCTAAATATTTATTCCTATTCGAAGGGGAGGTGAACCACTTGCCTTCTTTTTCCCGGCCTTTAATGCCTAGCATGTCGCCATTTTTGGAGCCGAATTTGAAATAGAAATCTTGACTGTAAAATGGCACGACCACGCCAATTTTATTTTTATACAACACGATTTTTGAAGGCCAGCAGAAAATGTTTTTCCAATAATCGCCGCCGGCTTGGTTAAAAATACGCTCGCGATACAGGCCCGTAATGGCTTCAAGCCTCTGCCGAATTTCCTCTGTGCAATCCTCACGATAAAAAGCAACTACAAACGTTTTATCGGGTGAAAAATACACGTCTTTCATGCCGCCAGCGGCTTTGACCTCGGTGTGGAAGGTTATTTCAGTTCCATCTGTGGCCGTAAGCGTTATTAAATCGCTCATGATTTTCCTATATTCAGTAAAATTATTGTGCGGTCATCGTGATTGCCCTGCGACCAAAAATCCAACCAGTGTAACAAGCGCAATTCGGCGCCGACGGTTATAGGCTGGCAGCTGGCCGCGGTTAAATCACTTAGCAGTCGCTCCCAGCAGGCGGGGTCGGCAAATGCATTGGTTGAGTCGAAATAAACATCGGCTATGCCGTCGGTCATTATGCAGGCGCCGGTTAGCGATTCGAAGAACTCCACGCGGGTACGTTTTGCGGTGTCTTTTACACAATGCTCGTCGAAAAACCGGGTCTGCCCGCTGTATTCTCCCGTGTCACCTTCTTGCAGGTTGGCAACCCCTGTGGAGTTGGAAAACACGCCAATGGCGCCATCGCCAACGCTATAGGTGATGCAAATCCAGCCGCTCGAAATTTGCCTGCACGCAAATAGCAGCAGTGTGCTTGCGAAGTCCTTTGGTGTTAAAACCTGAGGTAATAGACGTTGTATTTCGGCGTCGAGATTAGCCAGCGATTGTTCAACGACCTTCAGCATTATGTTGTTAGCTAGGGGTTTTATGGCGTCGACGACACGATGGGGCGGCTCCAAAAGAGCGGCATCAAAATAATTTAAGTGGGAATTGAAGCAGGCTAAGGCACTTTCAGCCAACACTTCGGCTGCGCGCCGTGAATATTTTGAGCTCCCTGCGCCGTCGCACATTACGCAGGTGAACCAGCCATTCACAAACGTCATTTGAAAATCGTCTTCCCGGTAGCCGCCCGCATGCGCATGCGATCGGCCGCGTTTGCTGGCGCCAATGGCCGTGCCGCCGGGCACCTCTAAAAAAGCGGTTTTTTCGTCTTCACGCCAAAATAGGCCGGCCTTGTCGGAAGGCAGGGTTTTCCAGAGAAGTTTAGGGTCGGGGGCAATTAAAAGCCCCAGCGTTAACCGGTGAGCCGCTTTCTTGCTGTCGACACCGGTGGTATAGCGAACCTCAAGACTGAATATCCCATTATGCGTGGGCGTCCCGCTAACTTGCCCCGACGTTAAGCAGACGGCCAAGCCAGTTTGATCACTGAAGGTTGCACCAAGCAGTGTGATGCCGCTGGGCTGGGCCATGGCGCCGAAAATAGACGCGGCGTAAGCCTGCCCTTGTTTGGCATTGGGCAGACGCAGAGCCTGCATGGTTTAGCCTCGGCCTCTGGCAACATCAAAACCCGCACCCTCGCCTTGGCTAAAATTGCACTGCGTTTTGCAGCTGGGGCAGATGGCGGGGCCGTCTCCTTTGATGCACATAATCTGGCCGCAGCGACACACCGCAAAGCCATAAGGGTTGCCGCAATGTGGGCAACCGGGCGCGCCTAATAACGCCGCCGTGTTAACGGTTCGCGTTAGGCAGCGGGTGTCCGAGAATTCAAAATAGTCGGGTTCTAAGGGGAAAACGCCCGTTAAATAATATTGCTCGGCCGACATTTTTACGTTGGAATTTTCGAAATTCGGTAAGGCCTTTTCATATTTAATTAAATAGGGAAGTTGGGTTTTTTGACAACGACCGGGCAGGATAACAAAGTCTTCGTCAAGGCTGTTGGCTTGAGCGAGGTTGTTCACCAGGGTCAGGATATCGGTATCGACTTTGGCTAAGTTAACCTGCCCGGTGCTGGCCACACTGCGGCTTTGTGCCACCACGGATTGCGTTACCCAATCAATAAATTTGCGAAAATCGGCATCGTCACTGGCGTCTAAATGCAGCACATGGTCGGTTAAGCGGCGCAAAGTATCTATGGCCGCATGTTTGCCAATGTCAATGGCGACGAGCGTAACCGATGAGGCGAATTCTTTTTGCCAGCGCGCCAAGGCGCCTTCGATGTTGTCGGTGGGCTTGCCATCGGTCATTAAATACACAATAGGGCGCCAATCACCTTTACGCTGCGCCGTGGTTTTTTGAACATTCGCGTTAATTTCCTGCATTAAATGCGTAAGCCCCACACCGAGTGATGTGCCCGCACCAATCGGCAACCGTGGTGGGTAAAAAAATGCAAGCTCGGTTAAGGGCGCGAGCGTTTTGGCTTGGCCTGCAAACGCCACTACGGATAAATACACAGTTTCTAGTGCGTGTGGGTCGGTGCGTAAATTTTTGGTGAGTCGTTCCAGGCCTTGTTGCATTTGTCTATGGCATTCGCCAGCCATGGATTCTGACACATCTAGCAGTAAAAAAATTGGCAGTCTGCGCATTGGGATACTCCAGCGTAAATCAGGGTTAGAGCACAATTTGCAATTCGGGTGGCGGTGGCGGCAGGCTGGATTTTTCTAATTTTTGGCTGGAGCCTGCGGATTCAGTACTGGTTACCGCATCGCCGGCCCATTTAAAAAATTGTGTAAAAGAGGCGCCATCCATGGTGTCTAAACCGATCACCGTGTTAGTCAATTGTCGTAATTGATCGGGTACACTTTTAGGGCCGGCGGCACAGGCAATGATTGTTGCGAAAGGCAATTGTTGAATTTTGTGGATGGCTTCTTCGTAGGCTTGAGTGTCGGTACATTTGCCGTCTGTCATAATGAGCAGCATTGGCTCACGGTCGCCTTCAGCGTCGGTGCTTGGGGGTATAAAGTTCTGGTTAAAGCGCTGATGAATAAATTCGAGTGCCGCGCCTAAAAATGTACCCCCAGATTTTGGGCAGACAATTTCGGGAATGGCTAAATTCACAAGGGAGGTTAATGGCAAAACCTCGGTGATTATGGAGTCGAAGGTGATAATGCAAAGATGCACGCTAGTGTTGGCGTAGGCATTTTGTTTGAGTGAATTCACTAGGGTCCGTAGGCCAATGTTAACGGCCTCAATTGGCTCGCCGATCATGGAGCCGGAGGTGTCGAGTAAAATATAGAGGGGTAGTCTTCTTGCCATTGTGAATTGCTCCAAACCAAAGGATGTTCGCACTGCTGTTGCCAGCATTGAGCATTGCGAAACCAAGCCCCTTTTGTCAACCAGAAATTCATAGTAGGTGCAAATGACGGCTAAGCCGCTGTTGGCGTCAATGCCATTAAGTTAAGCGAAAAGCTGATTTGCGAGTGATTTTTAGCCTTTATATCACTCCTCTGGGCGAGTTGCTTTTTCTTTGCTTGTCACGTTTGTGGATGCCCCGGCATAGGCTTGTTAACTCAATTTTCCAAAAATTTACCCCGCATACACCCGCCCCGAAATACCAACCCCCTTACCCCAGCGCTTAGCCCGCTTACCCGCAAAATCACAAATGGCTTGTGATGAGCCAGCGCAACTGGCGTAACGCGAGCGAAAACGTTTTACGTGTTCCAGCCAGTGTTTTGGGTCTATACCCAGGCGCGTAATTAATGGCAGCGTATTGGGGTTTAATGCGCCGCGCTTATCGTCCCGCAGGGCGCGGCCGGTGGTGTCGATTAATTCAATATAATCGTCCTGCGTGAAGGGTAGGGCGCTGTGAATATCTGTGTGTGCGCTGCCATCAAACGGCATTAAAGGTGCAGCAGGTTGGGTATCTAAATGTAATTCCGATTTTAATTGTTGCTGGTGCGTTAGGTGTTCGGTGAGTTTTTGGTGTGCTTCGGTGGTGGCGGTAGAATTTGAGGCGTAATCAAATAAACGCTGCTGTATAGAGGTGAAATCACTGCTGATTAAATCGTCGGTGATGGCGGCGCGCACCGGGTTTAAATCCACGTAGGCCATGCAGGTTAATAATGCGGCCTCATCCAATAAGGCTTGGCTTTTAAAACGCCCCTCCCAAAACCGCCCTTTGGTGTTTTCTTCTTCGTTAGCCATGCGTGCAATGGTTTCATTCACGCCGCGCATAAACCAAGAAATACAACACAACCGCTGCCGCCAATCTTCAATAATATCGCTCACCACCTGCAATTCTGCCGCGCTAAATGCCTCGCGGTTTTTTAACCAGCGATCAATTAAAAAATTGCCTTTATACAGTTGCAGCCACCGCTCCACCACTTCATCTTGGCTCCATTTATTGGCCCGGGCTTGGTCCACATGCAACACCACATGGTAGTGATTGCTCATTACCGCGTAGGCGCAAATATCGATGGCATAAATATAAGAAAGAAACCGCAACCGCGACACTAGCCACTGTTTGCGGTGATCATAATTAGCGCCGGTGGCACGGTCATCCCCGCACAAAAACGCGCGGCGCACGCAGCGCACGTAGCAATGGTAAAAGCTGGTGGCATCGAGGGAGATTTGCGTGGAGCGGGATTGGGTCATGGGGTGCAGTCCTTAGCGGTTTTGGCGAGGGTAGTTGGTTTGTGTGTT
>CAMCXE010000151.1 GCA_945882995.1 Thalassocella blandensis
ATGTCAGGTGGATGCGGGCGAGCAAGGGCAGTTTCAAATTGTCTGTGGCGCGGCCAACGCGCGCGCTGGCATTAAAGTCCCTTTGGCTATGGTCGGCGCGCAGCTGCCTGGTGATCTGCAGATAAAAAAAGCCAAATTGCGCGGGGTAGAATCCTTTGGCATGTTGTGCGGACAAACCGAGTTGCGGGCCGGTGACGATGATACCGGCTTATGGGAACTGGCAGCTGATGCTCCCCTCGGCGCTGATTTGCGTCAGGTTTTGGATTTAGACGATAAGGTGCTGGAGCTGGACCTCACTCCAAACCGCAGCGACTGTTTAAGTGTGCGTGGTGTGGCGCGCGAGGTGGGAGTGCTAAACCGTCTCAGTGTAAATGAACTGGAAATTCAAGAGGTGGCTCCAGTTGATGCGAGCGCTGTTGCCGTGGCCCTTAAGGCGCCAGAGGCGTGCCCGCGCTATGTGAGCCGAGTCATTCGTGATATTGACATCAGTCGTCCCAGTCCCAGCTGGGTTCAGGAGAGGCTCAAGCGTGCCGGCATTCGCTCCATTGACGCCGTGGTAGACGTTACCAATTATGTCTTGCTTGAATTGGGTCAGCCCATGCATGCGTTTGACCTGAATAAATTACAGGGCGGCATCCAGGTGCGTTGGGCTCAGGCCGATGAAAAAATCACACTGCTCAATGGCCAAGCGCTTGACCTTAAACGTGATTCGCTGGTGATTGCGGATGATGTGGCTGCTTTGGCGCTGGCAGGCATTATGGGTGGTGCAGATTCTGCGGTAAGCACGCAAACCCAGAACATTCTTTTAGAAAGCGCGTTTTTCCAGCCCTTAGCGGTTGCAGGGCGCGCCCGTGGTTACGGCTTGCACACGGATTCGTCGCATCGCTTTGAGCGCGGCGTGGATTATCAATTGCAACGCCAAGCCATAGAGCGCGCTACGCAGATGTTGCTCGATATTGTAGGAGGGCAGCCAGGCCCGGTAGTGGATGTGGTAGATGAGCGTCACTTCCCTAAAACCCGTCAAATTCAACTTAAAAAGAGTCGTATTTACAGCGGGCTCGGCTTGGTGATTGATCCCGTCGAGGTGCTGGAAATTCTCACCCGCCTCGGCTTGGTTGTATTGTCGGACACGGCGGAAGCTTGGGAATTTGCCGTACCCAGTTACCGATTTGATATCAATATCGACGCTGATTTACTGGAAGAGATCGCCCGCATTTACGGTTACGCTCAGTTGCCTACTCGCATTTCGGCGTTTGCCGTTGAGTTGCACAACGTCAGTGATGTTCGCCTTGACAAGCTGAGCCTTAAGCGTCATTTGGTGGCCCGTGATTATCAGGAGATCATTACCTACAGCTTTATCGATCCTAAATTACATCAAGTATTTTTTGGCGACGGGGCGGCGGTATCGCTGCAAAATCCTATCAGCGCCGACATGGCAACCATGCGGACGTCGCTGCTGCCGGGGTTGGTGCAAACACTTAAAAATAACTTAAATCGGCAGCAGGACCGGGTGCGCTTGTTTGAAGCCGGCTTGGTGTTTGAAAAGGCCGATACTGGGTATCCTCAGCGGCAACAATTGGCAGGTTTAATTTACGGCCCGCGCAAGGGTGTGAATTGGGCTCACGCGAAAACAGATGTGGATTTTTTTGATGTGAAAGGTGATGTTGAGTCGTTGCTGGGCTTAGGCGGTGGGGACATTAGTTTCACGCCCGCAGGCGACTTGCCATTTATGCACCCAGGGCAGTCTGCTTGGATTCACCGAGACGGGAAAAAAATTGGTTATCTGGGCGCTCTGCATCCGAGTCTCGGCAAAACCCTTGGCCTACCTAAGATGGCTTTGGTATTTGAGCTGGAGGTTGAGGGAGTGCTGCTAGGCCAGTTGCCCAAGGCCCAGCCCATTTCTAAATTCCCAGAGGTGTCTCGTGATATCGCTATAGTCGTGGATAAATCGCAAAGCGTTGCGGCAATCGAGCAGGTCATTCGCCGCGCGGCGGGCGATGTTTTGAAGCAGATAAATTTATTTGATGTCTACTCCGGGCCGGGTATTGAGCTATCGCGTAAAAGCTTGGCCTTTGGCTTGATATTCCAATTGGCATCACGCACTCTAACGGACGATGAGATCCAAACGGCAATGGATGCCATACTTCACGCACTCACCCAAGAATTTTCTGCAAATTTGAGGTAGGACTATGCCAGAGTCACTCACCAAAGCGGATTTAGCCGAGCGTCTTTACCACGAGCTGGGTTTTAATAAGCGAGAAGCCAAAGAGTTGGTGGATACTTTTTTTGATAGTATTCGCGCCGCGTTAGAAGCCGGAGATAGCGTAAAACTATCCGGTTTTGGCAACTTCGACCTGCGCGACAAAAAGCAACGCCCAGGGCGCAACCCGAAAACGGGCGAGGAAATACCTATCAGCGCAAGGCGCGTGGTGACATTTAAGCCGGGCCAAAAATTGCGTGAAAGGGTGGAGGCTTATGCTGGAGCCCAGTCATAATAACGAGCTACCGGTTATCCCCGGTAAGCGTTATTTCACTATTGGCGAAGTTAGCGAATTGTGCGCGGTTAAACCCCATGTGCTGCGTTATTGGGAGCAGGAGTTTCCGCAGATTAAGCCCGTCAAGCGCCGCGGTAACCGCCGTTATTACCAGCGCCAGGATCTTCTAGCTATACGCCAGATCAGAGGCTTACTTTACGATCGCGGCTTTACTATCGGCGGCGCTAAACAGCAGATGTTTGGTGATCCAGTGGTGACTGAAAATCCAAGTTTCGAGGCGGTAGTATTGGAAGTCATTGAAGAGTTGGAGCTGCTACTGGGCCAGTTGAAGGCTTAATTGAGGGAGCAGCGTTACCAAGCCTTGCATTGAGGGCGTAATTCGGTATGATACGCGCCTCTTTGCTTTTGCTAATCTTCAGCAAATCAGCGGCTTGGGGCATTAACCCGTATTTGGTGTGTTAGTCCTTAGCCAGCAAAAGAAATCGGAGCGTAGCGCAGTCTGGTAGCGCACTACACTGGGGGTGTAGGGGTCGTGGGTTCAAATCCCGCCGTTCCGACCAATTCTTATAGGGCCTTCTTGCAAGTCAGTGAGACGGGTCACTCCATCTAAAACAAATTCGACTCCACAAAACTTTGCGCGACGTCGTTTGGGTTTGTGTTGTTCTCAAATCGCTTGGATTCGTAAACCGCACTTCACCAAAGTCGAGCCGCTGCAGCAACAAATTTTTCTTGGCCCACAGCTGGTGGGCCAAGAAAACCCTGATATAGCGCTGGCTTCAAAACAACCTGTAGAGCAAAAAAATGGGCCGTGAATTTTAGTTTGGTACTTTTTAAACGGATATGTTTTCGTCACGAAGTTGGGTTAACAATTTTCACTTGCTGCACCACCCCCTTAAAGCCCAGTTTGTGTATATGCCCTAATAAATGAGCGTAGTCGTCACTATTTAATTCGACGGCTAGAGTCGGTCGCTGATGGTAATGCTTAATATTAAAATGCCTACTCATGCGCTCTGTTTCCAGATCACCAAACTGCCGACGCAATTGCTGGGTAAATTGCTCGATGGTCAAGCCGGGGGCTCGCGGTTGGCCTGCCAGTGCCAGAATGCCTTCAATTGCGGCCAAATAAATATCCATGGCCTGCGATGGTTGAGCCTGAGCTTGATTTACCGCGTCGCGAAATAAACGCTTAATTTGCCACTCGGGTTTTATTTTTTGCCACAGAAAATAGCCTGCTACAGTCAGCCCCGCGGTCAACAGCCAAAATAGCCAGGTACTCAGCCAAAACAATTTACCCAGTGCTAACAGGGTAACGATCGCTAGGACTGAGCTCTGCCATAGCTGGAACGCTGTATCTTCCCAAGTGGTGGCGGCAGACGGCAACGCGCCATGCGTTGCCAGTGTTTGCTCCACGTAACGATTAATTAATTCCACAGACAAAGGCGTGGCGGTAGTTTGCGGCATTTGGTAATAGGCGGTGGGCTCCAATTGCACCCAGCCAAGCCGATCCACATAGGCTTCTACCCAAGCGTGGGCATCCAAGGCGTGAATTTCATAAAGCCCGGTCAGTGGATTTTGTTGGCTGGCGGAATAACCAGTGACCAGCCGAGCCGGAATTTTTTGGGTGCGCAATAATATGGCTAGTGCACTGGCAAAATATTCACAGTGACCTTGTTTAGTTTCAAATAAAAACTCCTTTAATGGTGTAACCCCAGGCGAAATAAAAATCGATTCAAAACTATAGCGGTAATTATTGCGCAAATGCTGTTCTAACATAATCGCCGCCGCCAGTTGCGTGGGCGCCTGGCTGGTAAGTTGTGCGGCCAGGGCCGCAATACGGGTGTCTAGCTCATCAGGCAACTGCAAGTATTGCCCCGGTGCCTGCCAGGGTAATTCAGAAAAAACGCGCCCCTGAATATGACTGACCACCGACTCCGCGCTATAGCGCGTGCCGGAACTAAGAGGCCCAGGCGCGCTAATTTGACCGAATTTGTCGACGCTCAGCGCCGTGGCGGGGAAACGCAACCGGCTGACAACTGCCGCCAAAGGCACAGCCGCGGGCAGGCGTGCTGCCAGTTCAATGTCGTAGCTAACCAGTGATGTGCCTGGCTCTGGCTGACTTAGCAATAAACCGCGACGATCCACCTTTACTTTCAGGTTGGCGCTACTTGAACTGGACCAACGTTGGCCGTCAAAAATGTCGTAGATATGGCTGCGCAAATACAGGGGCTGAGTAGCCGTCACATAAGCAATTATCGGATTGCCGACTAAGGGTGTAGCCTTATCGGAATGGCGGCTTAAGTCTAGCTCCTTCGCGTCGCTAGCAATGGTCTGACGATTTTCGTCACCCTCCTGCTGGTCGTGCGAAGTCCCTTGTGTGGTTTCTTCGGCAGCTGTGGATTCAGGTAAAACAGCAGCCTCAGGGGCGGGCTCAGGGTTTTTAAAAGGGTCTTTTGTCTGTAGCGGGTCGTCCCGCTGCTCGGAAGATTCAGGGGAATCGGTAGTGGGTAGCTGGTCGAGTGCCCGGGCCAGGGCCTCTCCCTCTAAGTTAGAGTGCTGTTCGGCTTGATTTTCCCAGGCCTTTTCCCGATAAAAAACACCGGAGCCGGGATGACCGCCTAAATTGCCCGCCGGCAGCCGCGGCAATACCAAATAGATGGTACTGGCGCTAACCACCAATAGCCCAATCACACCCAGTTGCTGACCGCCACGCCACCAGCGCCCGCTAGGCGGGGGCGCCTGCTGACTCAGGTGGGCATAGGCCAACACCAATGCCGCCAGCGGCATATAACAATAAAAATACCAAAAATACGCGCCGCTTTTGGTGTGGGCGGCGCCCACACAAATACCCATAAGCGAGGCGGCTAACCCGATATACAGGCGCCGAAAATCAAACAGCTGAAAGTTGAGTGCGAATACGGCGCAAAAAATAAGCGCCAAAAGTGCGGTTAAAATATTGCTGATAAAAATGAGCGGAACAAAAATCATAATCCCTAAAAGGGCGATTTTTTCCGACCAGACTAAATAGGGGTTGTGTTCCTCCGTGGCGTGGCGAATCGCCGCAAGACTCCAACTGGAAAAACCAAAAGTTAACAGTAATGCCACCACTGACCAAGCAAAATTCACATAGGCAAAAATGGTCGCCGCCACGGCAAAGCTCAGCGTTAAGCTGTAATACATCAACAAAACAACCTGCGTCGGCCTCATTGAAATAAGTCCTCTAGCTGGGTGTTGGCGCGCAGACGATACGTTAGCCGCTGGCCGTCGCGCAGCCCCCGGTTTGTGGGCTCAATTTGCGCCGGAAAACGAAAGCTTTTGCTGTCCAGCAGCAGATCGACATGGGTGCAACGGGTTGAAATTGGGCTAGGTATTGGCTCGTGCTCGGTGCGCAGGGTTACCAGCATATGCGCATGCGGATGACGCAAGCAGGCCTCGCCCACGCTGTCGGTGTAGGGGCGCCGCCCCTCGCAGCGCAGGCGCGCCAGCAGTTCGTAGACTGGGTATAGGTCGCCAGCATAGGCCGGCACGGCGAGTTGCCAGTTGTCATCAGCCGCTAGATAACTGGGTATACCCTCCTGCGTGGCCCGCGCTACCAGAGCCCCCACAAGGCGGATAGCTAATTCAAAGGAGGCATTATTGCCTTCCCCCACATTAAATTCCGGCCGCGTATTTACCACTACCAGTAATTGCGCATGGTTGCGGTGTTCGTATTCTTTTACCACCAAGGCGCCAGCCCGGGCGCTGGCGGTCCAATGGATATGGCGCAACTCATCGCCAGCCCGGTAGTCGCGAATACTGGCGAACTCACCTTGTCCGCCGGTTCGATGAGTCAATAATGCCCCTAAACTATTGTCGTCGCCCACTTGCCCCTGAGGGCTGCAGCTGAGCAGGACAATGGCGGGCAATACCAGCACCTCCAGCGGCGTGATGGCGATTTTTCGACGGTAGGTAAAAATCCCAAAGGGATAGCGGCTTTCAACTTCCACCTCCCGCAGGGTAAAGCAACCTCTCAATTCGCAGGCTAGGTTTAAGCGCTGGATTGAGGCGGTATGAGCCTCTGCAAAAAAGGCGTTTGTTACTCCACCTTCGGCAAATGGTAATGCGACACGCACGCTTAGGTGATGACGTGGGCTAGGCGCCCATAGCTGACACTCGATAGTGGCATTCTGCCCCACTCGGAACTCGCCCTGGGCTCTTAGCCCCACGCGCAACTGCCGCAACTGCAGCAGCGGCAGGCCATACGACAATAATAACAGTGCGAGCAAAAACGAAAACAAACCATACAGCAGGGCCAAGCCGCGATTCCACGCGATAAAAAACAACGCTAGCGTCAAGGCCAAAAGCACGCGATGCAGGTTGCAGTGGCGAGCTAAAAATAAAGCCACTGGTGGCGGTAGTTCCAATGTACCCAACCCCGAGTTGCTCATAACAATTGCAGATCCGCCGGGCCTGCAGGGCCCCCGGGGTTCTGGCCGCGGCTACTGGGCATGTCTGGCACGGGCACCGCTAGGGCGATTGACTGCAAAATGTCCTGCACGCTGTCACTGGCGCTGCGCAATAACAACCTATGGCCCAATACTGGGGCCAACATTTGCTGAATGTGGTGTGGCGTCACTGCGGGGCTGCCCTGTATGAAGGCCTCCGCTTGAGCGGCCTTCATTAAGGTAATTGTGGCCCGGGAACTACCACCAAGGCGAATCTTGGGGTGCTGGCGGGTAGCCGCCATAAGTGCCGCCATGTAGTTAATTAATTTGGGTTCTATAGTCACTTGAGTGACGGCTGTTTGCAGCGCCAACAATTGCGCTTCGGTTAATAGCGGTGCGGCAAGAGGCGGTTGTTCGCCGCGCTGGTGGAGCGACAAAATCTGCGCTTCTTGCTCCAAACTGGGATAACCCAGCGACAGCTTCATAAAAAACCTATCCAGCTGCGCTTCAGGCAAGGGATAAGTACCGCTAAATTCCACGGGATTTTGCGTGGCAATAACCATAAACGTGGCGGGTAACGTTCGTGTTCTGCGCTCAATGGTGACTGTGCGCTCTGCCATGGCTTCCAGCAGCGCCGATTGAGTGCGCGGCGAGGTGCGGTTGATTTCGTCGGCTAATAAAATGTTGGTAAAAATAGGGCCGGGTAGAAATTTGAACGTTTGGCTGGCCTGCTCATAAATACTGACGCCGGTAATATCCGAGGGTAATAAATCCGGCGTGCACTGGATGCGTTTAAATGCCATGGCCATACTCTGGGCCATGGTTTTAGCGAGGGTGGTTTTGCCTAGACCGGGAGCATCCTCCAGCAATAAATGCCCTTTGCACAATAAACACACGGTGATCAGGTGCAGCATATCGGCTGAGCAGACCACCCGCGACCCAAGCCCTTGTTGCCAGTTTTTAATTTGTTGCTGAGGAGAGGGGAGAGTAACCATGTTGCATCCTGTTAGGTGTGAAGGTGAAGGCGGACCAATTGCCGTAATGGCAACCTATCGGCGCCTATTTCCTTGAAGGTCGGTGATGCTAACCATTAATTTTTCCTAGATCAATTTAATATTCCAGTTGCCAAGGGCGCGACGCGTCTGTTACTGGGTTTTCGTTGAAATAACAGCGCTGCTACCAAGGGTTATCACAGGGTGATTGAATTGGGATATTCTGGCGGAACGTTGGCAATGCCATTCGTTGCTAGGCATAAATTTCATGATGCTGCGGGTGCACGTTTCAGTTGCGGGTGCTGAGTATTTCGGAAAAAAATTTATGGTCAGGCCTAAATCAAAAAAACAGCTAAAGCTCGCGAGCCACTAAAGGCGAATTCCTGTTATGAACTGTTGGAGACGGTGTAGGTTTAGGGGCAGTGTAAAGAATGGTCAACGGTTCGAAAGTGGGCGCAACATGGTGGTGTGGGTTGGGCTCTGTCCATCGCAATGCGCTAGCGGTGAAACATGAACTACTGGCGACATCACGAAATGCGGAAATGGACAGATGCGGAACTTAGAGTGCAGAATATCCCTTGGTCTTTCCTAAAAATCATCGCGGTTTGATTGTCTATATTGATTCCTATATTGGGTGTTGCGTGTGCAGCACGATCCGGTGATATTTATTAATCCCGCAATTGCATTTTCATAATATCGCCTGAAGAAGGCTTAACGTCTGCAGCAAGAATTGCTTCACCATCCTCCGTAATATCCAAAAAATTCCAGTAAGGTGTGTCGCTCACAACAACTGGTGAGCTGTTGGTTGACGATAACGAATAGAAACAAGTTTTATTAACCCACGCTACTTGACAGGCGGTGTAAAACCCGTCGTTCGCCTTGTTGAGCTTAATGTCGCCGGGTGACAAAGCCTCTAATTCGGGAATGGTGTTGTGAAGTACTTTTTCTTGTTGGGTGATTAAATTTCGTTCTACTAACGCGTGTCGTGTATAGTCGACGTAAATTAACGTCTCTCCATCCAAAGCTTTGACGTAAAGGCCCGATTCGCCCGCAAATAATGATGGCTTTAGGGTTTTCGCGTCATAATTAAAGAGATTGACCTTGGTCTGGTGTTCGCTGACGTAAATGCTCTTGCCATCAAAGCTCCACGCTAATGGATAGCGATGAGAGGGCGTTTTAGTGTGGCGCTGTAGCCGTCCTGTTTCAACATCAACAACGCCTAGATATAAATCGTCCGTCCGGTAACCAATGGCGAGCGATTTCCCATCGTTAGACAATGAATGCCAAGTTATCGATAAGGCATTCAGTGTTGAAATTTGTTTTACCGATTTTGATTCCACCTCATACCGCCAAATATCGTAGAGTCCCGTGCGATTCGAAATGAAATATATGAATTTATTGTTGTTGGCGAATGTAGCGCTTACATCCATTCCGCTGGAATTCAGTTCTGGCAAAAGCTGTTCTTCTTGTTGAAGAGTAGAAATTATCTTGATGTCTACATTTTTTTGTAGGTTTACATAAAAAATAACATGTCTTCTTGTGTCGATTTGGGCGTCAACTATGGCTTCCGACCCGGATCTTCGCAGCACCAATTGAGGCGGCTTTTGTTCGTCAACAAACCAAATCCCTTCGGCCGCCCCCAGACTCCCAACAACCAGCATGGTATGGTCATTAACGGCGGCTATTTTATTTACCTCGCTGAACTGGGTGTTGATAGCTGTGACCTGTTTTGAATATAAGTCTAACGACACTATAGCGGGGCTCTCATGCTCGTTGTTGACGGCCAGTAGAGTGTTAGGCTTCGTTGAATATTGAAGCTGACTAATTTTATTGGGCAGATCTGGAATAGTGTCTCGCCAGTTTTGTAGATTCCCATTGCGCAAGTTGAGTGATTTCAATTCGATTAGTATAGTGGATCCACAATTTCACACACCCATTTAAGATATGCTCCACCCAAAGATCGAGGTGTTCAATGAGTGAAAGCAAACGCAAAACCTTTACAACCGCGAAGAAGGCCAAAGTGGCGCTAGAGGCGATTCGGAATGAAAAGACCG
>CAMCXE010000152.1 GCA_945882995.1 Thalassocella blandensis
GCCTTACTTTGCAACAAGAAGGGAGTCATCCCCCCTTTGTAAAAGGGGGCTAGGGGGATTTAGGTTTTTTCATTCTCGCCCTCCTGCGCCGCTTTATCTCCTACATCCATGCGGCGTCTAGCAAAAGTTAAATTTGGCGAATAGCCAAGTTGCTCGCTGAATTTAACTTTCTCCCATCACCCAATGGGCTGCACAGCTTTTGGCGCCTAACTGAGGTTTCTAGTTGAAGAGGCTAAAATCGTTAACTTAATGCCATTGCCCTCCATACCCCCTAAAACTAATGCATCAATTTAAACTGAACAATATAAGTCGCCGCACCCGCCAAATACCCCAGCAACGCCAGCAAGCTAACCTTCCGCAAATACCAACCAAAGGCAATTTTTTCCAACCCCATGGCCGCCACACCCGCAGCGGAACCGATAATTAAAATAGAGCCACCGGTGCCCGCACAGTAAGCCAAAAACTCCCACAAAAAACTGTCCGCTGGGTACTGCTCAAGGCTGTACATCCCCATAGATGCCGCAACCAACGGCACATTGTCCACAATTGCACTAGCCAACCCGATTAGCAGCACAATCAGATCTTGCCGGCCTACCTCGGCGTCAAGCCAGGTTGCAATAGCGTTAAGTACGTGAGTGTGTTCCAGCGTGGCAACCGCCAACAAAATGCCAATAAAAAACACCAAGGACGCCATATCAATACGGGCTAACGCATGGGTTAAGGTTAGGGTGTTTTTGTGCGTACCCTCTTTGTCTTTGTGCATCAAATCCGCCACCACCCACAACAGGCCCAAGCCGAATAACACGCCCATAAACGGGGGCAGGTGGGTAACCGTTTTAAATACTGGGACCGCAATAAGCACGCCTAAGCCCACAAAAAATACCACATTGCGCTCCAGGGTAGTGGTGGTATCGAGCTGACTGGAAGGCTTTGTAGCGGGCGCTTCCACACTGCGCCCGCGCAACCTAAGCATCACAATCAGGCAGGGTAAAAGCAGGCAAACAACGGACGCTAGAAAAGTACCTTTAATAATATTAACGGCGGTAATTTGGCCGCCGATCCATAACATGGTCGTAGTCACATCACCAATCGGTGACCAAGCCCCACCGGCATTCGCGGCAATTACCACCATGCCCACAAACAACAACCTGTCTTCGCCTTTTGCTAGCAATTTTTTAAGCAGGGACACCATAACAATCGTGGTGGTCAGGTTATCCAAAATAGCGCTGAGAAAAAACGTGACCACACAAATTAGCGCCATCAGCGTAGTAAGTTTTGTGGTTGTGATGCGACGGGTCACCACGTCGAACCCGTTATGCGCGTCAATCACTTCCACAATGGTCATAGCGCCCATGAGAAAAAATACAATTTGTGCGATGCCGGTCAGGGTTTCGGACAGCTCGTGGGTAATGGTATGAGGGTCGGTTGCCAGCAGCGCGTACACCGTCCACAGCAAACCCGCACCCACCAGAGCAGATGCCGACTTATTGATTTTAAGCGGGTGTTCTAAGGCGATGGCGGCGTAGGCCAACACAAAAATAACGATAAGCGAAGTTGTCATATTCAATTGCCCTTGGGTCAATACAGCGAGTGGCTAGCAGCGAGGCAAAGGTTACCACGCTGTGTAAGGGTTTGGCTTGTAGGATAGATGGCCGGGCTAGTAGGTTTTCGGGATGAGGGTGGTCGGCTAGGCGTGTTGATGTCTGTGCTGAAGGTGTGGTGGGTGAGCTGTTTTTTGGAGTTTGTCAATTCGATATGCATCTGTTGATGTTCTGGCGTTTGCCTTAAAAAAGGCGCGTTATTCATTTATATAACAAATAATAAGTTGTCGATCTATTTTACAAAAATTAAATACCATGATATTTCCATTGTACCAACATATTATTTTCCGCCGAAAATAATATGTTGGTACAGTGTTTGCGCTGTGCTTAATGGGTGCATAAGGTGGCAAGGGTGCATTCGATGTTGGCTCTATTCTGTCAGCTCATCCATTAACCAAATTAGGAGTTGTTTTATGAAAATTAAATCCGTATTAGAAGCTTCGCGGACAGCGTCTTTCATATTTGCGGCCGCCGCATTTTATGGCGGCCCTGTAAACGCTATGTCTATTAGTGCGATTGCGACCAGTCCACTGGCGGATGATCCACTGGGGTCAATAACAGCGACTACAATTGCGCAACCGCCGGACAAGATGCCCGGCTCCAATCAGAAAGTCGTCAATGGTGATTTTACTATAACGCATTCAATTTTTGATTCGGGACATGTACAGCCTTTGGGTGATGGAAATAACGAATTCACGACATGGCAATTCGACTTTAGTAAAAATGCAAATTTTACCAGTTTTAACCTTGCCGCACCTTTAACTCAGGCTGTGTTTACCTTGACTCTAACAAAGCTTGGCGATATCACAAATAACGATGGAATTGGTCCTTATAACTTTCCATCCACCTCGTCTCCATGGCCCGTTGAAATTAATAATCAGTCCTATGGCGTTACTGACACTGTAACATTTGATTTGCTGAAATATTTTACTTCTAATGAACTTTTAGGCGCGATATCTTTAAGTGGCCCGGATTTTGGTGAGATGCCATTCTTCTACGCTGATGATGCCATCATTTCTTTTTCGCAACTCACGCTGGTTAATGACGATGCTGGTGTTCCAGAGCCTTCCGAATTGATTCTGTTGTCTCTTGGGCTGGTGGGGGTTTGTTTCGCTAGGTGTAATCGCTCAAAAATAGCTTAAATTCATTATCGACTCGAAGTTGCCCGTCACGACATTGGAGTGGCTATTAACTCGGCATCGAAAGATGTCGGGTCAATAGCAAACGCAGGACGCGTTTTTGGCGGCTTTGCCGCGCAACCAAAATACATCAGGGCGATGTATTTTGGTGCCGGGTTTATAAAAGTGATTCCGATTTTTGACTGAAGCCTAGAATTAACCAGTTAGAGTCAGGTCTATGGATGCTTTTAACTTGCCACGCTATTTTCGTAGGGGCGCCTCCGGAGGTTGCGTTTTTTAAGCCTTTATCGGGTTGCAGCTTCGTGTTTGCGGGTGAAGTACTTAAAAAAACTGAATTTCCGGAGGCGCCATTAAGGTGGATATTCGGTGCTATAACAAAAGAAAATGGCCGCTTTCTACACATGCAAAATTAGCTGAGGAGTATTTGAAATGAAAAACATAAAATTTGTGTTTTCACCACTGCTTACATTGGCAGTTTGTTCTGTATCAGAGGCAGGCACTATGACCTTTACATCAATTGATGTTTCTGGTGTTGGCATGCACGATACTGTAATACATGGAATCGACGATAGTTATCCAGGCGACACAGTAATGAGCAGCGTTACGGGGTCTGGTCGGCGTGTCAACTTTGAAGCTGTTGCGGGTCCAACCGGATATATCTTCCTCGATCCATATATACCTAATGCGGGACTAGGCACGATTGAAGTTCACGATATCAACAATGCACATCAAATAGTGGGAAGCTATCACGACAATCAGGGCCAATGGATTGGAAACCAATATGTTGAATCTGACAAGGGATTTCTATTTCAAACATTAGGTGGGCCATTTACAAAAATTGAATATCCTGAGCCATACTTTCCTCGGCACACCGATGCAAACGGAATTAACGATCGCGGACAGATTGTAGGTGATTATACTCATTGGGATGAAATCTCTGGTGTTGGGCAAGAGCGAGGATTTCTTCGAGAGGCGAATGGACATTATGTCGATATTGCCTATGGCATCACGGAAATCTATACCAGCTTAGAAGGAATAAATAATTCCGGACAAATAGTAGGGCATAGTTGGTTTGGGTCGGTTGCACATGGCTATTGGGGTGGCTTTGTTCGTGATGCTCAGAGTAATTTTAGCGGTATTTATGTTCCTGGATCTACTGCCACATGGGCTAATGGTATTAATGATTCAGGAGAAATAGTTGGAAATTACGGTGATGGCATCACTACCCATGGGTTTCTTTACGACCCCTATTTCGACAGCTATCAAACGATTGATTTTCCGGGTGCTTCTGGCACTCATCTGGCGGCAATCAATAATGCCGGCACAATGGTTGGCTCCTATAGGGATAAAAATGGGGTTCACGGCTTGGTAATAACCGTACCTGAATCGGCCCCTGCAGCGTATTTTGGTATAGGATTTTTGATGATCTATCTGAGGCGAGCTCTTCAGTGCGCTCTTTGCAAAAAAAGGTCGAAATAGAGTTGCATATATATCAAATAAGGCCAAGTAGCGCGCAGCCGCTAATGCAGTGGTATAACCACGAGCATCGCCGCAGCGGCATTCAGTTTGTAACCCCAGCGCAACGTCACGCCGGTTTGGATGGGGCGATTTTGGAGCGGCGTAAAGCGGTGTACAAGGCCGCCCGAGAGGCTAACCCGGCTCGCTGGAGCGGTGAGGTTCGGGACTGGCGATGTGTGCAGGAGGTACATTTAAACCCCAATCAGGTGACGCCGTGCACCCAGACTAAAATGGCGGCTTGAGCTTTCAACTGAGGCGACAGGTACTTTGACAATTACCGCCCAGGAGGGCGAAATAAAGGCTAAAAATCACTCGAAAAATCAGCTTTGCGCTTAACTTAATGACATTGCCACCCCAACCCTCCCCTTTGAAAGGGGAGGGAGCAAAACAGCGTTAAAAACAAGCAGATTCTTTATTTTGAAGATTTTTTGCCCCTCCCCCTTTTTGAGGGGGAGGCGGGAAGGGGGTTTGTTGCCGGGTTAATAGTAGCAACGTCTGATTGTTTTTACGCAATCGAAAATATTGGTTTTCGTGTGAACCGGCCCTTCACTAAACGGACCTATTAATCTGTAAATGATCAGCCAAATTGTTGGCACAGCGCTCTCGGTAGCTGAATATCTAATTCAAACGCCGAAAACCCTTCGGCAACTTCCCGCTCTGAATTTAATACTAAATGCACGTCTCCGCCTTGCGCAATGACGAATTTTTTCACAGCATCCAAGCCTACGCCACGACCAGAAATGTCGGTGATAGCATCTTTGGTGGAGATGCCGGATTGAAAGATCAATTCGGCTACTTCCTGTTTTGATGGCTGGCTTGTGCGTAGCCAAATGCCCAGCTCTATACCGCGTTCAAATAACCGTGCCAAATTGATGCCGCGCCCATCGTCGCTGACATAAATATGCAGGCTGTCATCGGCTACCTGGGAGCGAATAAAAATGTAGCCTTGATTGGGTTTGTCAGCGTTGACACGCTCTTCAGGTGTCTCAATCCCGTGGTCTATACAGTTCCTTAAAATATGCGCAAACACATCCGAGAGTAACTCGAAACTGTTGCTGAGCATAAATGCATTAGACGCGTCGAACTTGACTATAGGGGTTTGTTTGCCCAGCTGACCCGCAAGCGATGGCAGGGACGCCACAACATCGGCCAATACCGCTTCTAAGGGTTTGGACTGTATGCGTGCAATAAATACGCGCAATTGAGGTAGATCGCCTCGCTCTGCATATTCCTCAATTTTGTTCATCACCACATTGTGCATCCAAAATCCGTCGTGGTCTACTGCGCTTTTGTCGCCTTTGCCGAGCACGTCGCGATACACATGCATATATTCGCCGAGCACTTTGCGCACCAAATCAATATCGCGAATTAAAACACTTGGTTCCCAGGGGAGGTCAGTTGAGGATTTTAGCGCGCTGTAAGTGGATTCCACTTCGTGCGCTACGTTACTTAAATAGGTGAATCCATAAGTGCGGCAATTGCCTTTAATAGTGTGCATATTTCTGAAGAGTAATGCTAAGACCTCTAGATCACGCTCCTTCGCGTCATCCAGCGCGGCAACGTTGGCATCGAGATAGCGCTGCGCCGCATCGTTGAGCGCTAAGACTTTTTCGGAAGACAATTTTATCAACTGACTGACAATGTCCAATTCGCGTTTTTGTTCCCGCGCTTCAGCTTCCATGGCGCGTAATTGAGTGATGTCCCGCACGGAAACCATAAGTTTGTCTACAATGCCATCCACTACAATGGGGTTCCAGTCTAGGGCTAGCGCCTTGGTTCTATTGCCTATCACGGTATTGTATTCTGTAATCAGTAGCGGCGAGTTAAAGCCGTAATTTAATTCATCTTCCCCGACGATGGCCAAAATTGCACTAATCGCCGAGTCCCGTGCGTCACTGCCTATGTCGGCGCTGGCAAACAGTAGGTCTGCGGCCTTTTGCCCTGCAATGTTTTGTGTCTCAAAAATGTCTTCCAGATAGCGGGAGTATTCTGGATGGATAATTTCGCCTTCTTGCACGGTAAACAAACCCTGCGGCATATTTTGCAGCATGGCTTGAATGTCGTTATTTTTTTGGCGCAATTGGGCTGTGCGCTCATTGACGCGCGCTTCTAACAGTCCATTTTGTGCTTCGATTGAGCGGCGTTTGTTGTGCTGTTGCATCACAAATAGCACCAGTGCAGCTGCAACAGCTAGGGCATAGAGGGTGTAGGCCCACCAGGTTTTCCAGGGCGGCGGCAATTGTATGATGGTAATGCTGGCGCCATTGTCATTCCAGACGCCATCATTGTTGCTGCCTTTAACCCGAAATTGGTAGCGGCCCGCATTGAGGTTGGTATATTTGGCGCTGCGTTGGTCGCCCACCTGCAACCAATTTTCATCAAACCCCTCTAGCTTGTAGGCATAATTATTTCTGTTGGAATCGCGGAAGTTGAGTGCTGCAAAGCTCAGGCCAAACATGGATTTTTTATAGTCCAAGACGATTGTCTGGGTAAAGTTCAGGGATTCCGGCAAAAGCCCATCTGGCCCGCCTACCGCTAGTGAATCGGCGAATATTTTCATATCCGTAAATGCTAGGGGTGGCGCTATTTTATTTGCCAGTAATTTGTTGGGGTCAATAATTTGTAAGCCGCGCACGCCGCCAAATACCAGCTCACCCGCAGTACTGATCAAGCCGGATCCGGTAAAAAAGCTACCGATTAATTGGCCGCTGACCCGGTTGTAATTCTTAACCTTGTGGGTTTCGGGGTCGAATACTGAAATGCCATTGCTGGTGCTGATCCACAGTCGGCCTGCTTTGTCTTCGATGATTTTGCGGATGGTATCGTTATTAAATCCTGAGGCCTTATCAAATACTGTAAATGTTTTTCCGTCGGTATTTAGTAAATTTAGCCCACCGCCAGTGCCAAACCATATACGTTTTTTGCTGTCTTCGTAGGCTGATAATACCGACGCATTGCTAAGGGAATTTGGAATTTTTGAATCGTGGACAAAATGCGTGAAAGTGCCTGTGGCCCTATCCATTAAATCCAGCCCAATCGCCGTACACACCCAAAAGCGACCAGAGGAATCTTCAAACGTATTCCAGACCAACTCGCCCGCCAACGATTTTGGGTCGGCATCATTGGGCCTGTAATGGGTAAATGTTTTGGTTTTGCGGTCGTATTTGTTCAAACCGCCAGCGTGGGTCGTCATCCAAATATTGTGCTGGCTGTCTTCTTTAATTGACCAAACATGTGCGTTACTCAGTCGATCCGATGTGCTCACGCTGCTAGTGACGGCGCTTTTAGCATCAAACGGCAAGCGGGTAAATTCTCCGCTGGCTGGGTGCAGAATAGAAACACCCCCGCCCCAAGTGCCCACCCAAACATTGTCTTCTGCATCAATAAATGTGCTGAGAATGGCATTGGCGCTGAGTGCTCTGGGATTGTTCGGGTCGGCTTTGAATGCTTTAAATTCTCCGGTTTGACGATTTAAATAATTCAAACCGCCGCCGTCGGTACCCAACCACAAATTGTGTTGGGCATCCTCGCCCATGGATAATATGGAGCTGTGAGATAAACTATTGGGATTTGCGGCGTCGCTGGCGTAGTTGGTAAATGCGGCGCTGGTGCGATCATAATAATTGATGCCGTTGGGATAATTGCCCACCCAAATGTCACCTATTTTATCTTCAAACACTGTGCGCACTTGATTGGAGTTGATGGAGCCGCGTCTGCCCGGTTCGAATTTATGGTTAGTGAAGCGCCCTTTAGGGAATGCTTGATCTTTTTCAAAGACAGAAACCCCGCCGCCGTCCGAGGTCACCCAGAGCGCACCCGCGGAATCTACAATGACTGTCCATACATCATTGCCACCCAGGCTGTGTGGGTTGTCGGGGTCGTTAATATAGCGTTTGCTGGTATGGTTTTCAGGGTCAAAATTAACCAGTCCGTCGTAAGTGGCTACCCACAATTTTCCGTCGTTATCGGCCACGATATCCGTTACGGAATTGGCCGGAACTGCCTCGGATTTTTCGGGGTAGGGCTTGTAGAGAGTAAATTCTTTTTTGGCCCAATCGAGCAATTCCAGACCTGCTTCAGTGCCCAACCAAATGCGTCCAGCGGGGTCGCGATATAGGGCTTGAACTTTTTTGCTATGCAGGGATTTCGGTTTGGCGCTATCAGGGACGAGCAGCGAATATTTTTGAGTTTGGCGGTCCAGCACCATAAGTCCAGCGGCGGACGCAGTCAATAACTCCCCGCTAGGCAGTGCCAGCGTGCGTTTTACCGTGGTGGCGCTGAGGGTAATGCCAGTGCTGATATCATCGGGTACGCGGGTTAATATTTCCTGGCGAGGATCGTATCGCAGCAGGCCAAAATCCGACGATATCCACATGATTTTATCGGGGTCTTCATAAATATGCGTAACCATTTTGACATCGGATTTGACTATGCCTTTTTCGGTCGGTGTGTTCAGCGTGACGGGTTTAAATTCATAGCCATCGTAACGCAATAAGCCTGTGCCGCCACCAATCCACATAAAACCCTGACTGTCCTGCATGAAAGCGGAGGCTTCGCCCAGTACTATGTCTTTGTTTTCTAATAGATGCTGGAAATTAATGCGTTCCGGTACCGTGGCGGCCATGGCGGCTTGCAGCAGGTTAAGGCCGATTAGGGCCAGTACGCAGGCTTTGCGCAGCTGCGACAGGGCGCCAATTTTTGCGCGCATAACTGCGAATGCCGCCGACGCTGGTTTTCGCCATTGCATCATAATTGTTGTCCTATCTTGAGTGTTAATTCCCGAAGTTTTGTTATATTCGGTCGCGTTGCGGCTGAGGCTACCCTTCCGATTTGAGTGTAGCCTTGCATGATATTTTTGCACTGTTGGGTGCGTTAGGTTCAGTTCATAAGGGTGTTGCCTCGCCAGAGTTATTCGTTCAACCGAGAAACCTCGGTTGGATTACCAAAGTCGGCGCAACCCCCGGGCAGCGCCCGGCAAAAGATAAAAATCACGAACAACCAACCAGGTTGCCCATGATTTATCTTTCACTAATCACACCAATGGATTACACCGCTTTTCGCGCCAAACTGAGGTTTCTCGGGTAATCGCTTCAGAGCGGCTGCCATCTGGATACCCGCCTACGCGGGGATGACTTAAAAAAATGGTAGCTATTCAGCATGTTTCCCCGTCATCCCCGCGCAGGCGGGGATCCAGCGGTAAATAGGTTAGTGAAGATCGTAATAGCCTTAGAGCGCTAGCCATCTGGATCCCCGCCTACGCGGGGATGACCTAAGAAAAAGAATAATGTGCTGAATAGTTGCAGAAAATGAAGAATGTGCTGAATAGTTGCGTGCTGTTTACCTATACAGCAATTCGGCTCGTCCGCCTTTCGCAGGTGAAAACACGGAAAGTGTCCGCCTTTCACGGCAGGCCAGCTCCAGGCCTTACCGCGCAGGGCGCGTATTTCCTGAGCTCCCAGCCTGTGGCCCGCTAAGCCGCCCTGTGATAGACGGACGACCCTCGCCGAGATAGACGGAAACTTTCCGCCTTTCACGTTTCGAATCGTCCGTCTATCACCGGACGCCATT
>CAMCXE010000153.1 GCA_945882995.1 Thalassocella blandensis
GCGCTATCTGGCTGAATTTCAATACCGATTTAATCGGCGAGCAGATTTGGTTTCTATAGTTTCTCGTTTGGTCTATGTTGCTCTTCGGACACCGCCTATGCCAGAAAGATTATTGAAAGTTGGCTTAGGTTGAGTGGTAATTAGGTAAACATAAACCTCAATACGTGTGGCGCTGGATGAATAGACACGAAAGCCAATGTTTGAATTGTCCACATTGTAGCGAGCACCCAATTTCCGCTGGTCTATGCCAGCATGACTGAGTGTGGGCAATGCGGTTGCCCAGGCGCAAAACAAAACCAGTAGCCATAAATGTTTCATGGGGTGTCCTCCGGGGTTGGATGTGCAGTCGAACCTTTGGTGGCGTGTAGTGTGTCGCACTCTTGTGGTTAACGCGATAACTAAGTGATCTGCGGTGGCTTATTTTTATGGTTTAAGTCCTGGATAGTGGTCACTAGGTCTGCAGCCTATCCCCGTGGCTGGCAATGTGATTAGTTAAGGATTTTAGCCTTTCAAAATGTTTTTCACGGTTACAGCCACGATCCCGCCGAAGCGGGGCCAGCCCGTTTTTTGGCCGAGTGGAGAGGTGATTTTTAGGGGCAAATGGACAGGAAGTCCATTTGCCCAGCGACGGGACAGGATGTCACGCCGTGGCGACCCTCAAAATCGCCTTGGAGGGAGGGTATTTTTGCGCAGCAAAAACCAAAAAGTCGGGTGGCCTTTCTTTTTGGTGACTTTTTCTTTGGCCACGCAAAGAAAAAGTTACTCGCCCAGGAGGGCGAAATAAGGGCTAAAAATCACTCAGGAAATCAGCTTTGCGCTTAACTTAATGACATTGCCGCGGCCGAGGGTGGGCAGACGACGAGTGCCGCACCGAAAAAAGCTTCTCCTCGCTGTCAACCAAACTCCTCTAAGCCCGTTAATACCGCTGTACCCTGCAGAACGCAGGCATTATTCAGCCCAATCGAGGATTGCCCCATGACTAAGTTTTTAACCCTATCCAGCCTGCTGCTAGCCTTAGCTGTAACCAATAGCTATGCCGCCCCCGAGAGTTACACGCGCGACAGCACGGTAACCACGCCTAAGGGAGTGATCACCAAACACGAGGTGCAAGTGGTGACGGGGAATGGCCTCACCCGTGAGACCATCAAGACCAACGCCGCCGGCCAAACCGCCACGCGTAATGTTGACGTAGTGCGCGACCCAGCTACACAAACGCGTACAAAAACTGTAGAAGGGACTACGTTTGAAGGGAAAACCTACGGCGGCCAAGCCATCACGCAACGCACGGCTACTGGCGTTGCGCGTAGCGGAGAGTTCACCGGCCCCGATGGGAAAGTTCGCACCAAAGACGTAACCCTGACCCGCAACGCCACTACGCGTGCAAGGGATGTGGTGAAAACTAACAGCAACGGTCGTGTACAACACAAAACCACCGTTAGAACTCGCAGCCACTAAGTACCGTAAATCCGCCTATGCATCTGAGCTTGGTTAAAAAATCCCCCTCGGCTTTGGACGATTTTTTGGCCAGCGTGGAGCGGCGGGCGTATCGCAGTGCGCTGCTAACCACTCGGTTGCAGGCGGACGCCTTGGATGTGGTGCAGGATGCCATGCTGCAATTGGTGCAACACTATCGGGAAAAGCCGGCCAGTGAGTGGCCAATGCTCTTCCAGCGTATTCTGCAAAATCGCCTGCTGGACTGGCATCGCCAGCAGGCGCGGCAGAAGCGTTGGTTTTGGCAGGCTCCGGCGGCAAGCGAGGACGACGAGGATGAGTGGCTGGCCGAACCCGTGGATGAGCGCGATACCAACCCCGCGTCGCTGCTGGCGGCGACGCAAGATATTGAGCGGGTACTGGCGGCACTGGAGCAATTGCCGTTGCGCCAGCGGCAAGCGTTTTTATTGCGCGCTTGGGAGGGGTTTGATGTAGAGACTACGGCGGCCGCGATGGAATGCTCCGCCGGCAGTGTTAAAACCCATTATTTTCGGGCAATGCAGGTACTGCGTTGCCAATTGGCATTAACCGAATGAGAGCGCGTGGCGATGCACAGAAACCCTGACAGAGACGTAACGCCAAGGCACCAGCCCGATCCTTTCGCGCAGGCGCTTGCCGGAACCTTAGACGCGAGCCTCGCGGCGCTGCCGCTAGATGCCACCACCGCCCTTGCGGCTAGCCGCGCTAGGGCCTTGCGGCAGCGTCCCCGATGGGCGTCTTGGAGTGGCGCGGCGCTGGCCGCGAGCCTGCTGGTGGCGGCCCTGAGCTGGCAGAACTTAACCGGCCATGTGGCGGTGGAGGATACGGAAGTGAACGCGCTCACCATGCTGGAGACCGAACCCCAACTGCTTGAAGACATGGACATGCTAAGCGCGCTGGGAGAAGACGTCAGTGACAGCTAAGGCGCGTCAGTCGCTACTGCTGAGTGCCACGGTTTGCCTATTCAGCTTACCGCTACTGGCCGATGCGCCGCCGCCCGAAGATTTTTGGCAATTTTATAGCGAATTTGCCGACGACCAGGGCGAGCTGCTCGACCCCGACGAGCTCGCCAGCCCTATTCAAACGTCGCCGGCTACCCCAGCGACAGATTCACCTAAGTCTGACTCGGACCACGAGAAGGAGGAACCATGATACGTATACTGTTGGCGCTCAGCGTCGCCTTATTGAGCCAACTGAGCCTCGCCGCCCCGCAATGGCAAGAGCTGAAGCCTGAGCAGCAGGCAATCTTAAGTAGCCTTGCACAGCGCTGGAACAGTCTGCCGGCTGCGCAGCGCGACAAGCTGGTGAACCGCGCCGAACAATTTCAGCGGCTGAGCCCTGAGCAACGTCAGCAGGCCATGGAGCGCTTCAAGCGCTGGCAGGCGCTGCCCCCAGAGCGCAAAGTGGAGCTGCAGAATAACTACCGGCGGTTTCAAAAACTCGCGCCGGAGGAAAAAGCCGAGCTGCGCCAGCGTTTTGAATGGTTCAAGCGGCTACCCACAGAGGAGCAGCAAGCCATGCGTGACAAGTGGCAAAACTTAACGCCAGAGCAACGCCAAGCGGTTAAAAAACGCTTACGCACGCTCTCCCCCGAGCAACGCCAAAAGGTACGAGAACGCCTGCAACAACGTCGCCTCAACCGTCAACCTTAAACCTAGTAACCTCAGTTGGATCACCACAGTCTGCGAACCAATGGATTACACAGCTTTTTGGTGCCCAACTGAGGTTTCTAGGTTAAACCGAGGAATCTCATGCGCTTACCTATAATCCCTAGCTTAGTACTCGGCCTCTGCCCGCTGGCGCAGGCCGCCGATGTGCAGTGGCAATTCGCCTTAGATGCCAGTACCAGTCACCAACGTTTTGCAGCAGGCAGCGCAGACCTGCGCAGCCTAATGTTTACACCCGTGGCCCAATGGGACTCCTGGGGTTTTAGCGTCAGCCTACCTTGGGAGGCTTCCAGCGGTGGCTATGTGGTGGGGCGCAACCTGGCGGCACGCAAGCTCTGCACGCGCTTAGCCAGCCTGTCCGACGCTCAGTTACAGCGCCGCTTGGCGAGGGGGAAACTTCAACAAGCTCAAATTGATGCTTGCACTGCGCAGGCGCTGGGCTCGAACGGAACAGGTTCAAGCGGCACCCAGACGGGTTTTGGCGATGCGGACATGTCCGGCACTTATCATTGGGCACTGACTAACGACTGGATGCTGGACCTAGGCGCTGGGTACAAATTCGACAATGGCGACGCCGCCAGCGGGCTTGGCAGCGGCACCCAAGAGGCGCGGCTGGAAGCGAATCTGATCTGCATCTGGAGCGCCTTGACGGCGAGCGTTAATGCCGGCGTGAACCTGATCACCCAATCAGCGCCGCAAGCCAACATGCAAGATCATTACGGCTATACCAGTCTCGCATTGGACTATGCGCTGCTAGAGGCATTAACTCTGGGCTTGTAGCTACCACTACCAACAAAGTGCCTACATGGACGCTGAGGCACCCAGCTGGCTGGCGCTGAACCTTAGCTATCAGCCCATCAAAAACCTAAGCCTCCAGGTGGCAGTGAGCCAATTCAGTAAAAACGAGGATTACCCTGAGCAAGAGTGGACGGCAGGCATTGGCTACAGTTTTTAACCGAGAAACCTCAGCCGGGCGCCCAACTGAGGTTTCTAGCTTTAATAGCTAGCCGCCGTGCGGCTAACTGGCCGCCCGTAAATAATAGGCCTGCAAAATCTCCAAATCACGCTGCTGGGAAGGCGCTACACCGTCGAAAGAAACACCGTAGTGGAATTCGGGCCCCTGGCGGGTCGCGCGGACTATCCTACCGCGCAACTGGATGGCTGACTGATTGAGGTACCCCTCCAACTGATTGGCCGGTGGTTTAACTTCTAAGTGGATAAGATCGCGTTTATGCACGCCAAGATCCACCGGTGTGACTAGCAACATGCCACCCAAACTAAAATCCTGGGTAACCCCGGCCACTGGGGAATTACCGCCCGCCATAACCGTAACCAATAGGCTGTTGCGCAGCCGCTGATGCATGCGTTTGTTGTTGTGGTGTAGGTCTTCCGATACGGCTGACTCAAATTTGAAAAAGCCGATTTTCTCCTGCAGCTGATTCACCGTGTTGTGCAAGGAGTTGCTGATAGTGTCTGTAACCTTCAGCGTGGTTTCATGGGCGCGCATGGTGGTAAATAGCTTGCCGAGATGGTTGTCCAATTCACCAATTTTTTGCAATTGCTCCTGCGCGGCATCAAATATTTTGCTACTGGCGAGGCGGCTTGCATCCGCCGCGCTGGCAATGTGATTGATGGCTTCACCGTTGGCTTCGGTGCGGCTTTGCGCCGTGGTTACCGCCTCCGCCACCTGGCACATGGTAAGCAGGCTGGAGTCAACCTTCGCATTTAAACCGCCCACAATCTGGGTGATTTGCGCGGTGGCCTCGCTGGTGCGCGTGGCTAGGGTGCGCACTTCGTCCGCCACAACTGCAAAACCTCGGCCTTGCTCGCCGGCGCGGGCGGCCTCAATAGCCGCGTTTAATGCCAGCAAATTAGTTTGGTCTGCAATCGCTTTGATACTGCTGACGATACTGTGAATTTCCCCAGTGGCGGCAGCCAGCTCTCGCATGGAGGTTTCGCTGCCCAATACGCGGTCCACCGCCAACTCCATTTGATCGCGAATTTTGACCATGGCCTGCATGCCGTCGCGGGCCAATTCCGACGCGGTGCGGGTGTGAATTTGCGCGCTCTGCGCCATGTCCTGCACATCGCCGAGTGATTGACGCAGGCTCTGTGTGGCTTGCGAAACACAGGCGGATTCCTGGCGCTGATGCTGGCTGTCATCGGCAATTTGCTTAGAAATGCTCACCACTTGAAAAATCGACTGACCGACTTCGCGATTCGTCTGGTCAATGCGCTGCATAACCTGTGTCATTTTCGCGGTAACGTCCTGCACACCATCGAGCAGGCTGCCGGGCGAGGCCAATACCTGCCGGTAATGCAGATCACCCTTGGCCAGTTGCTGAACAAGGCGCAGCGCCTCCTGAGGCTCGCAACCAATAATTGCCAGTATGCGGCGCGACAGCCAGTAGGCTGAGGCTAAGCACAAACTGTACACCACAAGGAATATGGCCGCCGCAAAAAGCTTGCCGGAAGCGAGATGTTCCGTCGCGGTTTCCTCTTGCACTTGGTTGTACTGACTGGCCAAGGTAACCAATTGATCCACTGCGCTGCGATGGTCGTTGTAATGTTCCTGCATACGGTACAGGGCTTCACGGGCCTGCTCGGTTTGGCCATTTTGCGCCGCCGGCATGAGTTGGCTATTTAAAACGGCAAAAAAATCCCTACCCGATTGTTGCGCCGCTCCTTGCAGCAGCGCCTGAATAGGCGCGTCTAATGGCTGCTCCCGCCAAAAAGCGTAACGGGACTTAAACTCGCCTTCCAGTGCCCCTAGGCGTTGAATTAACGTCGAGCGTTCTGGGCTGGTGGCTAGCACCAGCTGATGGGCCAGTAAATTCGACTCAATGACATAGGCGGGCGGCGGCAAAATATCAGCCACTAAGTCCTTACCGCGCACAATGTTGTTGTAGAGCGGGCCGTTTACACGGAGGTCTTCAAGTACTGACCAAGCGCCCCCGCCAAAACCAGCAAGCCCAAGCAGCAATAAGCTCATGAGCAGGGTGAATAGGGTTTTAATACTTAACTGGGACATGTGAGAACTCGGTGACAACGCAGCTTAAGCCTAGTCGCTGTGGCGTTTATTACCAGCATCGTCTGCCGCCTTGGCCCGTAAACTGTGCCGCAGCCAACCGATTTGTTCTAATCCATTGGCCGCTGCGGCTTGTTGAAGCGCGCGCCTTGTATTACCCTTACCGGCCTTATGCCATTGCCGGCCTCCTGAGGGTCAGTTGGGTTTGGCGGCTGCCGCTCTATGCGCTAATCCGTGTTACAAACCTACCCTCCGGTGCCATTGTGTTTAACCGCGCCACCTGTTTGGCCCGCCTTTCCAAAAGGAAGCTTACCCATGAATTACGACGAATGCAGAGAATACCTATTGAGCAAACCCGAAGTTGTGGAGGTGTATCCTTTTGGCTCCGACGCGCCTTCCTACAAAATTTGTCACAAGGCTTTTGCTACCCTCAGTCACCTGCAGGGTACCGGCCAAATGAACTTAAAATGCGATCCAGATGAAGCGATCCGCCTGCGCGAAACCTTTGATGCCGTGGTGGCAGGCCACCACATGAACAAGCGTCACTGGAACACCGTTATTCTGAATGACTCCATTCCCAGTGACGTCCTCATCTACATGATGGACCTTTCTTACACGGTAGTGATTGAAGGCCTACCGCAAGATCAGCAAGACCGCCTAGTTGCACGCCACGGGCAAGCGGTCATTCACAAAGCTAAACGGCCAGAATAAGGTTGCAGCCCGGGCAGGCAAGTCTAAGCTGCCCAGCTTTGCTAAAAAGCAGCGTTTAAGCCTAGGCTCGCGTTCAAAAATTTAGCCGCCTTTACATCGGTGCTGTCGGCAGACAGCTCAAAGTTTACGTAGGTACTTTGCACCGTAAAGCGCGGCGCCTTGGCTTTTAGGTCATAGCCTAGGCCAACATTCAGCCAGTCGCCCCAGTGGTAGCGGCTGGTTACACGCGCAAAACCCAGCTCACCATACCGGTCATATTCCGCGCCAAGGCTGAAAGCTCCGGGTAAGCGGTAGTCTACCGAGGCTTCCGTGTGTTTCGGTAAACGTTGGCGAATGGGCCGGAAATACTCCGTGCCGGAGGTGGTAGGCATGCTGTGCGTGCGGCCAGCGGCGTCATCATAGGTCCCTACCGTAGTGATGACCGCCTCGGTATAAGGCGCATGCTTCTAGTCGATGAAACCGTACATATCTTGCATTAAAAGCTGGACCGCTATGTTGTCTCGTGGTTGCCAGCGAAAGCCCAACCTAAAACTTCCCCCATCGCCCTCGCCCGGCGCCGTTAATGGGCGACGCAACACATAATTTTTGGTGTAGTTGTAATCCAGTAATACATCCCCACCAACTTTATTGTTTTTGTTATCAATAAAGCCGGTCATCTCGCCAAACTGCAATTTATCGGCCGTAAATGCGCTTAGCGTCACCTTGGCTGACAGCGTAGAAAATGGCGAAAATTCAAAGGCAAACTTGGCGCCTTGAATATCCACGTGTGCTACCTCAAGCAAAATATCAAAATGCCCATTTTCCGGCTTTTTAATGTGATTTTTGTCCATGTAAAACAGGTCGAATGTGTCATTGTTAAAATGAAAATAGTAGTCGCGGCGCGCAAATGCCGCGAAGGAAAACCCACGAAAGCCAATGCCAAATTCAGTCTCGTTGCGTGTTATTGCATATTCCCCAGGGCTGGGATTAGGTGCATGTAAATTGTCTAGCCATGCATCTATGGACAGGTTTTCGGCGTAGGTTAAGGTTTCTGACTGGGAAAATACGCTGAAATCTTTAGGTTCCTGAGCGCCTATTACGCCAGCATGTATTAACATAGCCACGCCACAGAGCCTGCGGTGTTTATTAATAGTCGTTACCACTGCACATTCCTTCACTTGCTAATATATTGGGGGCTGGTTATACAGCCTTATCGTTAAGCGCTCGCTATTATCTAGTCTATTTACAGCGTGGTTAACGCCGTATTCCAGCGCCACTTTGCCATTGCCTGCATGGTAACGCTCAAGCGGCTAGTGAAATATCTTGCCTATATTTTCTGTAATGGCCGTTGCCAACGGGGCATAAAAAAAGAGAGCCGAAGCTCTCTTTTTGTCCGCCAGCTATATTATTTAGGCGCATCCACTAAACATACGAATTTACCACCCGTTACCATGGTTACTTCCACGCAGTTCATGGCTTTCGCGATATCGGCGAGCTTAGTGGTGCCATCGGCGGCCATAATGTTGCCGGTAATTGTATCCTCCGTCTCTAATGCAGTTAGCGTCATCACAAATTTATCTTGGTTGGTGATAGTAACCGTTTGGGAGTTTTGTTCCCCGCTACTAATCAAGGTGCTGACGCGAATTTTGTTCACATCAAACGCTAAATCTAAGGCTAAACGTGTAGTGTCCTTGGTGGGACGGCTAGCAACCAAATTAAATTTGGCGGCATCATCCGTAGCGGCAAGTTTGGCGTTAAAGCTGATTGCAGCGGAAAAATCTTTAACATCAGTGGATTGGCCTGGGTCAATGCCTTGCCAAATGTCGTTAAAGTTTGCGCCCATACTGTCGCCGTTAATTGCAAACCCTAGGTCAAATGCGTCGGCAGCGGTATTTTTGAATTTTGCGCCGAACGACAAGCTAAATTTACCGGTTTCCGTCGGACCTTGATCGGAGGCAGAATCTTTAGTGGCTTTAGTTCGCGCCAAACGGATAGTGCCACTAGCGGTAATTGAGTCGATCACACTCTTACTTGCAGCCTGAGCAACATCCACCAGCAGCTCGAATTTAACTGTCTCGCCCGTCGTGGTTTTGACACCTTCAACTGTCACCTTGGTTAGTTCTGGCGATTCGGCAAGACTGCCCTCTTTGATTGCCATGGTCACGACGTCATTAGCAGCTGAGCCGGACAGTGTGACTTTGCCATTGCCGGTTTGGCCATTTTCGATGGAGGAATAAGTGAGCGCCACCTTTCCAGCAAGTTTTACGGCCACGCCGGTTATGGGTTGGTCCACGCTCAGCGCTACATCATTGGCGCTAGGAGCGATGGCTACCGTAATGCCCTCGAATACGTGGGTGGTAAGCATTTTGTTCATATCATAGGCGTTATAGGCTTCGATTATCGCCTCGGTGCCTTTGCCCAGCGCTTCGCTAACCGCGCGTACATCGGGGCCGGAGACCAAGTCGGCCGCATCTAATTGGGCTTGAAATCGATCGGATTCAGCGCCAAGCGTTGACTTACCCAAGACAATATCGCCGCCACCAATTAACCGGCGAAGTGTATTGGCAAACTCCCAAGCTTTGTCAGTATCGGATGAATGGTCCACGGGTGTAACCGAGCCGCGGTCAAACACGTCCACGGGTTCATTGCGCACTTGCTCTCTAAATTCGCGGCTACTTCAGTAACTAGAGATTAGAGCGTCACCCCACCTGCCAAATATCTAAATTAGCATGAAACTGCTTTCCGCATCACGGCGAACCCCTAATTTTTCTGCAAAAATCAAGGTTCGCGGTCAAATTGACTAAAATCGCTAATTTGGTGGCGCGAATTTTTTGAAAGTCGTATCCCACCAGCTCAAAACATTAACCTTCATAAATTGTTTGGCCAGCCCTTCGCGAATTTTCCCCGCCGTTACCTTTCC
>CAMCXE010000154.1 GCA_945882995.1 Thalassocella blandensis
ATTCGCGCCACCAAATTAGCGATTTTAGTCAATTTGACCGCGAACCTTGATTTTTGCGGAAAAATTAGGGGTTCGCCGTGATACGGAAAGCAGTTTCATGCTAATTTAGATATTTGGCAGGTGGGGTGACGCTCTAATCTCTAGTTAACATAACCAAAGCACCCAAAAACGTTATGGCGCTGCGCAGGGCCATGGAAATTGAAGAGCCAATAATGGACTGTAATAGCGTGGTATCGGTGGTCAACCGCGACATAATATCGCCGCTACGATTATTTTCGAAAAAGGCAGGGTGCAAGGCGATTACGTGTTCAAAAACAGCCTTACGTATATCCGCACTCACGCGCTCCCCCAACCAGGAGATCAAATAAAAACGCACATAGGTGCCCACAGCCATTAGCCCCGCCAACAGCATAATTAGTGCGATGGCGGCGTTGAGGTGAGTTAGCGACTGCTGCACAAAACCTTTATCAATAACCATACGCACCCCCTGCCCTACCGACAAGGTTATGCCCGCGGTAAATAGCAGGGCCACTATAAATATGGCACTCTGCAATTTATAGGGTTTTAAAAATTGCAGTAACGACCACAGGGTGGAGAATTTTTTAGTTTTTACATCCGCGGTAATGGCTGCGTTGGTGACGGCTTCGGCTAGTGGCGGAGCTAAAGATTTAGAAGATGTGGGCACAAATTCACCGCTGAAAGAGGGAGGGCAGTTTAATTACAGGCCTTACAGAAATTAGCTTGGCCTGTAACCTGTGATAAATGCTGTTAATAATTGCAGTGGTGAAATAGGCTGACTGACCCACGCACTATGCAAAGCCAATAAATTGAGGATTTTGTCCTTACCAAAGCGCTTTCCAATAATATACCCACCATCCAGCCGAAGCGGGACAAGCCCGTTTTTTGGCCGAGTGGAGAGGCGATTTTGAGGGGCAAATGGACAGGAAGTCCATTTGAGCGGTGACGGGACAGGATGTCACGCCACGGCGACCCTCAAAATCGTCTCGGAGGGAGGGTATTTTTGCGCAGCAAAAACCAAAAAGTCGGGTGGCCTTTCTTTTTGGTTACTTTTTCTTTGGCCACGCAAAGAAAAAGTAACTCGCCCAGGAGGGCGAAATAGAGGTTCAAAATCACTAGAAAAATCAGTACTGGCCACACTTCAAAAACATGGCCTCCCAACGCGCCTACTTCATTGCAGGATTAACCAGCATCTTCGCCAGTTCACCCGATTTCATTAATTTTTCTAAATCCTGCTTGCCACCTACAAATTGCCCTCGCACGAATATCATGGGAAATGTCTGCCAGCCGGTCCACATTTTTAATGCGCCGCGAGGTTTCCAGCCGTTGAAGTAGCTGCCGTAATCCAAATAACAATATTCAATACCTTTTTCGTCCAGCATTTTTTTGGCTTGTTTGGGAAAAGGGTTTTGCCGCATGCCCACAATTACCACGGTGTGTTTATTGATAGCCGCAATCACCTCGCCGACGGTTTTCCGGTGTTCCGCAGACCCACCAATTTCATCCTGAATGGATGGATGGCATTTGGCTTGGTCGTAGATTGGTCTGGTCATGCTGATTCCTCTGAGTGACTTAAGTGAACACCTAGTCAGCATGCCACGTCTTGAGCCAAAGATTAACAAGCGGTCGAATCTACAAACCTCGGTCACCTTCAACTTGAACGTGCCTAGCAGCCTCAAAACACAAAGGGCCAGCCCGTGCTCTATGCTCCATCAAGCAGTAAGATGACGCTCCCGAACGCATCGAGCAGCCTACTGTGGCGCCAACACCTGCCCTCCCCGAACTCCCCATCACTGCCGTCCTGCCCGCCTTAACCGAGGCCATGGCCACGCGCCCGCAGGTGATTTTGCAGGCGCCACCGGGCGCAGGTAAAACCACCTTGGTACCCCTCTGGTTAATGGACCAACCTTGGCTGCGCGGCCAAAAAATAATCGTGCTGGAGCCGCGCCGCGTGGCCGCACGCAATTGTGCCCAGCAAATGGCCAAACTCTTAGGCGAGCCGGTGGGGCAACGCTTGGGGTATCGCATTCGGCAAGAAGTTAGAGTCAGCGCGGCCACCCAAATCGAGGTGATCACCGGCGGTGTTTTTACTCGCATGCTGCAAGACGACCCGAGCCTCGAAGGCATAGGGCTGGTAATTTTTGACGAATTCCACGAGCGCCATTTGGATTCCGATTTAGGGCTGGCGCTCAGCCTGCAAGCTCAGCAACTGTTCCGCGACGACCCCAGTGCCCCGCTGCGTTTATTGGTTATGTCCGCCACCTTAGATACCGCCGGCCTACAACAGCTTCTGCCGGCGGCGCCGCTGATCACCAGTGAGGGGCGCATGTTCCCGGTCAGTCTGCATCACGGCAAAACGCCCCCCCTGCGCGAATCGCCGCTACCCGCGCTCACGCAGACCGTGCTGCAAGCCATCAATCAGCACCCTGGCAACATGCTGGTGTTTTTGCCCGGCCAGCGGGAAATTCAGCAGTTGCAGCAAGCCCTCAGCGGTGCCTTGCCAACCAACTGCCAAATCCTCCCGTTGTATTCCGGCCTAAGCTTAAGCGACCAGCAAAAAGCCATAAGTCCACTGGCCGACGCCAACACTCGCAAAGTGGTGCTGGCCACCAATATTGCCGAAACCAGTTTAACCATCGAAGGCGTGACCTTGGTGGTGGATTCTGGGTTGTGCCGCGAGCCGAGTTTTGACCCCAACACCGGCCTTACGCGCCTGCACACCCAGCGTATTTCCCGCGCCTCCGCCACCCAACGCGCCGGCCGCGCGGGGCGCCTAGCCCCCGGCCAGTGTTTTCGCCTGTGGAGCGCCGAGCAGGTGCTCAACGAACAAAGCACCCCAGAAATTCTGCAGGCCGATTTAGCACCGCTGGCGCTGCAGCTGATTAGCTGGGGTATTCACGACCCCGCCGAACTGGCGTGGCTGAACCCGCCCCCCAAAGCCAGTTATCGTCAAGGGTTGGACCTGCTGCTCGGCCTTGGCGCTATTCGCGAGCCAGCCCCCCATCAATTGGTGCTCACCCCGGCCGGCCGGCAAATGCTGAGTTTCCCAGCACATCCGCGGCTGGCGCACATGCTGCTGCAAAGTCGCGCCCATGGGTGCGGGCCGCAAGCCTGCTGGCTGGCGGCCCTACTCAGTGAGACCTCCCGCGGGCCCAATCAAACGGACCTGGCCTTGCTCGTGGAATGGCTAGAGCGCAACAGCGCCGACTTGCGCCCCTTCACCGGCTGGCGCGAGGCCATCAGCCTACAAGCCAAACACTTCCGCCAGATGCTGGACGCGCAGCCGGCCGCTACCCAGCTCTCACGCGTCGCGCCGCCCGATGCCGTGGGCTTTTTATTGGCCTGTGCCTACCCCGACCGCGTGGCTAAACGGCGCGAAGCCGCCAAACGCAGCGACCCGAGCATCAGCTACCAATTGGCCAACCGCCGCGCCGCCAGCATGCCGTCCAGCCTTGGGCTGGCGAATAGCGAGTGGTTGGTGGTGGCCACTACCGGCGGCCAAGCGGGGCGCAGCGAAGATCAGATCTACGCCGCGGCCGCCCTAAACCCAAACCTGTTCAACGGCCCTCTGGCCAACATGCCGGCGCCCTACACGCAGCTGGAGTGGGATAAAAAATTGGGGCGTTTTGTGGGGCTAGAGCAAACGCTTGTGGGCGCGCTAGTGCTGAGTGAAAAACGCCTAGCCAGCATTCCGCCGGAAGCCAAGCGCCAAGCACTGCTGAATTTGCTGCGCGCTGAAGGCCTGCAACTGCTGCCTTGGTGTGAACCCAGCCAGCAGTTGCAAGCCCGCGTGGAACTGCTGCGCCAGCACTACCCGTCGCTAGACTGGCCAGATTTTTCCAGCACCGGTTTATTGGCGCGGCTGGAAACTTGGCTCGGGCCGCACCTAGACGCCATCAATAAGCTGGAGGATTTTGCCAAGCTGGCGCTGCCGCAACTCCTACAACAACAACTGCCTTGGCCGCTGGCACAACAACTGGAACAGTTGGCGCCCGGCCACTGGACGGTGCCCACGGGTTCGCAAATTGCCATCGACTACACCAGCCAACCGCCCACCCTAGCCGTTAAATTGCAAGAAATGTTTGGGGCAAGCACTACGCCAGCCGTTGCACAGGGCCGCGTGCAACTTTGCCTGCACCTGCTATCGCCGGCACGCCGGCCGCTGCAAATCACCCAAGACCTCGCCGGCTTTTGGCAGTCCAGCTACCACGACGTGAAAAAAGACATGAAAGGCCGCTACCCCAAACATCCCTGGCCAGACGACCCCATCAATGCTATTCCCCAGCGCGGCGTAAAAAAGCGCCCCGATTAACTTAGGCCTAGGTCAAATTGCCGCCGAGTGCGCAATCTGCTTGTGAAATTCATGCTAAAGGGCTATAAAAACGCCCTTCTTTTTAGCACTCCAGATTAGGCTGCCATGCGATCCACTTCTGCGCCCAACACCTCCGCCGCTCGCCCCGAGAGCTTTCAGCTTAAAGGCGGCCTTTTCCCCATGACGCTGCTTGAACTCAAAACGGTGGATCTGAGCGTACTTGCCGCCGAATTGCGTGCGCGTGTTACCGAGTCTCCAGCGTTTTTTCAACACACTCCGGTAGTGCTGGGGTTTGAGCAGCTGAAGGAAGATCCGGACGCCTTAAATCTCATCCAGTTGCGCGACCTGTGCCAACAACTTGGCCTAATCCCCACCGCGATCAAGGGCGGTAGCAGTGAACAAGAACAACAAGCCTACGCGCTGGGCCTAGCCGCATTGCCCAAGGGCAAAGCCAAAGGCGCTACCACTGTGGAAACAGCGCCCCCCCCAACCCGGGAGCGCCGCACGTCTGCCACCCAACCCGAAGCCGCCACTCCCACCACAGGCACCACCCAAGTCATCGACACCCCCATACGCTCGGGCCAACAAATTTACGTACCCGGCGACTTGATTATTCTGTCGTCGGTGTCCGCCGGCGCCGAGATCCTCGCCGACGGCAATATTCATGTCTACGGCGCCTTGCGCGGCCGCGCATTGGCCGGCTTACAAGGCGACGAAACCGCGCGGGTATTCTGCCAAAGCCAAGAAGCCGAGCTGATTGCCATTGCCGGTCACTACTTGGTGGACGAAGACCTGCGCAGCCAACACTGGAAAGCCGCCACCCAAGCCTATTGCGTGGGTGGCAAATTAATCATCGCGCCCCTCTCTTAACTTTCACTCCTTATTCATGGGTACTTATTTTGGCCAGAATCATTGTTGTCACCTCAGGTAAAGGCGGCGTGGGTAAAACCACTACCAGTTCGTCCATCAGTAGCGGTTTGGCCCTGCGCGGCCACAAAACCGCGGTCATCGACTTCGACATAGGCCTGCGCAACCTCGACCTCATCATGAACGTTGAGCGCCGTGTGGTGTATGACTTCGTCAATGTAATTAATGGCGAATCCACCCTCAAACAAGCCTTAATCAAAGACAAGCGCACCGAAAACCTGTTCATTTTGCCGGCCTCACAAACCCGCGACAAAGACGCGCTAACCGTAGAAGGCGTGGAGCGGGTGTTAAAGGAACTGGCGGAACTGGGTTTTGAATACATCATTTGCGACTCCCCAGCCGGCATTGAACACGGCGCCTTTATGGCCCTGTATTTTGCCGATGAAGCCGTAGTGGTAGCCAACCCCGAAGTCTCCTCCGTACGCGACTCCGACCGCATTTTGGGGATTCTGCAAAGTAAATCGCGCAAGGCGGAGTTGGGCGAGCGGGTTATTGAGCATTTGTTAATCACCCGTTACAACCCCGAGCGCGCAGCCAAAGGCGAAATGCTCGGCGTAAAAGATGTTGAAGAAATTCTAGCCACCAAGTTATTGGGTGTGATCCCCGAGTGCGAAACCGTACTCAAAGCCTCTAACCAAGGTACACCGGTGATTTATGACGCGGAATCCAAAGCCGGCAAAGCCTACGGCGACGCGGTAGACCGCCTCCTCGGCAAAGAAGTTGAACACCGCTTCCTCGACCCTGAGCACCGAGGCCTGTTTTCCCGTTTGTTTAGGAGGGGTGTATGAGTTTTTTTGAGTACTTTAGCCGCAAGAAGAACAACTCCGCCTCCATCGCCAAAGAGCGCCTGCAAATTATTGTGGCCCACGAGCGCAATAAACTGAAGCAGCCGGACTACCTGCCCGCGCTACAGAAGGAAATTATGGAAGTGATCCGCAAATATGTGGACATCGACATGGATTGTGTAGAGGTACACTTGGATAATAACGGCAACTGTTCGGTACTTGAACTGAATGTAACCTTGCCGGAGTAGCATTTTCGCAAGGTACATCTACCCTTCAACTTGGAAGCCGCACTTGGACGCTTGGTGAGATGCCTAATAGGCTCTCGCCCAAGGTTGCCATGCTTAACTGCAGAGACTGTAGAGTCATGCACAAAAATAATGATCACCGGAACGCTTAGCTTTGATAACATTTACCTTGTTTGCCGCAGGCAAGCTGCCATCAGTGATGGGGAAAAACGGTCAACACCGCCAAGGCTCAGGTTCGCCAAGCGTGTCCCCCTTAGCGCAAAAACCCGCGCCAGGATAAATGGGTGAGCCAATAGGCTGCCCATTAGCGATTTTATCGAACGCGGTAAAGCGTTTAACAACCTCGATTTTAGGTTCGCCTACCCCTTGTACCGCACCTCAAACAACCAATTCGACTAACAAATAGACCTAAAACCATGCTTAATAAAGCCGACAGTCCTACCAGTCGCATCTACAGCAAGCTGCGAGAAAATATTTACCCCATTATTTTGCTCATCTGCTCATTGGCCGTGTATGCCACACAATACCACCACCCGCGCGCCATGTTTTGGGATGAAAATTACCACATAGCATCGGCACAAAAACACATCGACCACGTCATGTATATGGAGCCTCATCCACCCTTGGGCAAAATGCTCATGGGGGCAAGCGACGCACTAATGGGCACCAACAGCACCTTAGACATGCACAAACTGAATGAAACCGATTATATAAAAGGTGAGGATGCGCCAAGCGGCATGCGATATTCCGGTTTCCGGCTACCCTCCGTTGTTTTAATGGCGTTCTCGGTGCTGTTTTTTTTCGGGATACTTAATCGCATCACGCAACATAAAACCGTCGCATTTCTATTCACTAGCCTCATTATTTTCAACAACTCCTTAGTTATTCAAGCCCGCTCGGCAATGCTCGAGGGGATACAAATGTTTTTTATCCTATGGGCCATTTATTATTGGGCGCGCATCATCACCGACAAAAAGACGTTACACTTACGTCAATATGCAATCCTTGGCTTGATCATAGGCCTTGCGGTGAGCGTTAAAGTCAACGCATTTATTCTACTGCTATTATTCGTAATGCTTTTCGCCGTAGATCAATTCAAAAATCTTCAAAAACGCAAATATACCGAGGTGGCGAAACGACTTGCCGTCACCGCCCCCGCTGGCGTGGGCGCACTCGCATTGGTGTTTCTCAGTGTTTTTTACATTCACATCGGCATGGGCACTAAGGTTATTGACCAGCGCACCTACAAAGCCTCACCCGAGTATTTGGAGGCGATACGGCTAGGCCACACCTGGCGCCCCTCCACTTTTGTCACTGCGCTGCAGGACCACCTAAAATACTCTAGCGAATATGCCGATGGCGCCCCTAGACTAGAGGAATGCAAGGACGGTGAAAACGGCAGCTCCCCCATTGACTGGCCCCTCGGCAAAAAATCCATTAATTTCCGCTGGGATAAAGACACTGAAAATGGCGTTGTTGAAGTCCGGTACCTACAACTCGTGGCCCACCCCATCATTTTCTTCAGCGTGGTAGCGGGGATAATACTTAGCCTTGGGCTAATCATGAGCAAATTTATTTACGGCAATAAGGAAAAAGATACTCCATTATTTTATTGGATATGCGCCTTCACCACGCTATATGTGTGCTATATGATTGCGATAATGCGAATAGAGCGGGTAATGTACCTCTATCACTACTTGGTGCCATTGGTATTTGGCTGCATCAATTTAGCGCTCGTGTTCAGCTACATTTACCGCGAAGAGATCCTCGCCAACCAGCGGCACATGTGGATCAACTTGGGAGCATACGTGGCCCTAATTATGGCTGTATTCTTTTTCTTTATGCCTTTCACCTACGCGATAGGCATGACAGAAGACCAGTTCGAAATGCGCAATTGGTTTAGCTTTTGGAAAATGGCGGTGGTGCACTAATGAGCAACTTTACTATCAATAAAAACACCGCGTTTTCCATGGTGATGGCCATCTGTATTTACGCGATACTCGATCGGATCATCCCCCCTTCGGTTAAGCCTGTATTCGATTTAGTCATGAGCAAAAATGCCACCGGCATAACCGACATTCGTCAACAGCGCGACATACAGCTCGTTAAAAAAATATCAGTTGACCGCATAGATTTAGCCGACAAAAGCCGCTTTAGGCACGCAAAAATCGGGGATATAGGGTTTGGCAATGACTTTTTCGTGGACATCACATCATCCTTCACCGTAAAACAAGCCGGTGAGTACATTTTTTACTTGGGTAGTGATGACGGGTTCATTTTCGCCATCGACGGTAAAGAGTTATGCAGCTGGGCGAATGACCGGCCCCTCTCAAAAACCCCGTGCAAAATGAATTTAAATGTCGGTGAGCACACCTTCGTTTTAAATTACTTTCAAGGTTACGGCAACGCTGGCCTAATCATGTCATATGCCTACGCCAAAGACGGGGAACAATATATAGCGGGGACCAATTCAAAATACATTGAATTCTAATTCCCGATGTATTTTTGAAATAGCCGCCCCAGGACGGGGCCACATGGCTGCCGTCTTGAGGTGGCTGGCCGGCTTTAGGGCAACTCCGGAAATTTAATTTTGGCGATGATCGCAAGGCATTTTCGCGTGGAGGAAGGGAGTTTATGCTGTATAAATGACCGACTGAGCACGAAAATACCGTCGCGGGGGCGCGAAAAATGAATTTCCGGAGGCGCGCTTAATGTGCAAGGCACCCAAAGCCACTGCGACGTGACGAATTTATCCCCAGCGACTAACAAATGGAGCTAAGACCATGCTTAATCAAGCCGACAGCCCTACCAGTCGCATCAACAGCAAGCTGCGAGAAAATATTTACCCCATTATTTTGCTCATCTGCTCCTTCGCCGTGTATGCCGTGCAATACAACCATCCGCGCGTCATGATTTGGGATGAAAATTACCACATTGCAGCCGCACAAAAACACATTGACCACGTCATGTATATGGAGCCTCATCCACCCTTGGGCAAAATGCTGATGGGGGCTAGCGACGCGCTATTGGGTGCTAACCGCAACGTAGACATGCACAAACTGGATGAAACCGATCAAATAAAAGGTGAGGATGTGCCCAGCGGCATGCGCTATTCCGGCTTCCGGCTGCCTTCCGTTGTTTTAATGGCGTTCTCGGTACTGTTTTTTTTCGGGATACTTAATCGTATCACGCAACATAAAACCGTGGCATTTCTATTCACCAGCCTCGTTATTTTCAACAATTCCTTGGTTATTCAAGCCCGCTCGGCAATGCTCGAGGGGATCCAAGTGTTTTTTATTCTATGGGCCATTTATTATTGGGCGCGCATCATCACCGATAAGAAGACGTTACACTTACGTCAATATGCAATCCTTGGCTTGATCATAGGCCTTGCGGTGAGCGTTAAAGTC
>CAMCXE010000155.1 GCA_945882995.1 Thalassocella blandensis
TAAGCCAGTCCCCTGAATGCCGCGGTTAGACTGCTCCTTTATTTGCTGATAACTCTTGAACAGCTTGGGAATGAGATCCTGCGGTATCCCGGTTCCGGTGTCGCTGACTTCAAGAATTAATTGGTTATCCGCTGGTGCAGCGGTTTCCACGATTAACTTAAGTCGTACCTCGCCACGCTGCGTGTATTTAATGCCATTGGACAAGAGATTGACGAGTATCTGGCGAAACTTTTGTGGGTCGCTGCGCATGGCTAGGCCTTCGGCACAGCTGATCAACAGCTTCAAACCCTTGGCTTCCGCCAGAGCGCGCATTTGAGTTTCAATGGATTTGACTACATCACCGGCTGCAAACTCACTAACATCCAAGGTCATTTTACCGGCCTCGATCTTGGAAATATCCAAGGTGTCCGAGACCAGTTCTTGCAGTTGAAACCCCGCGTTTTTGATGGCCGTTAAATTGGCCAGCTCGCGCTCGGTAAATCGCTGTTGGCCGCGGCGCAATAACAAGTCGGAAAAGCCGATAATGGCGTTTAGCGGTGTGCGCAATTCATGCATCATTTTTGCGTAGAAATCGCGACTAGCGGCAATATTCTGTTGTTTCACTTCCTCCTCTGCACGCTTCTGGCGGGTGATATCAAAGGCATAGCCCATTATGGTCGTGGGTTGCCGTGCGTTGGCCTCGTCTTGTAGGACTTGGAAATGCCACGCAAACCATAACCCCTCAACGTTCAGCTCTAAGGGCGCACGGCTAATTTGTTGATTGATGCAATCTTCACAGATCTGGGGCAAATCTTCCGGAAAAATACGCGCCTGGCCCTTTGCGTCAAAACCCAGTTCCACCATTTGCAGTTGCAGTGCTGGGTTGCCATACAGCAGCTGGCCTTGCACGTCGAACTCAGCAATGGGGGCTGGGTTGAAATCCGCATATTGGGCGAACTTTTCCATTTCAGCTTGGTTGTACTCAAGACTTTGGCTGTCTTGGAAGCTGAGTATCAGCCGTGCGGGCCCCGCGTTGGGCAAGGCGATAATGCGGTAGTCCACATTCAGGTTATCGCCGCAGGAATTGCGCCAAACGGCTGATTTGCGGGGGGCGGTGGCATCCGTATGGGTTGAGCATAACGGGCAATCCGCCTCCGTGTGAATAAACTCACGACTATTCACGCACAGCAGCTGGTGTAAGCCTTGGCCGCAAAGGTCCTCACTGCGCCAACCTAGCATACGTTGGCTGGCGGGTGACTGTGCCAGTATGCGCAGGTTCTTATCCACTACCAGCAAACCGTCTGGCCAGTGCTCAAACCAGTTTTGCGCTTCGGTAAGGTTTTTCTGAGCGCTGGTATCGGCAGTCATTTCAATCTTCTACCACTAGGCGTTTAAACGGATCATCCAATGAGTTAGACGGATCCAGCACCGCCTCAATAGTCCGTTTAGTCTTGGCGACATCCTGCTGTTTTAGGTCCAACACTAACGGGCTGGCTAGGAGTTTTTTGTGGGCGTCATAAACAATTTTGATTGTCGGGTTAAGCGGGTCATCACCCACCTCCACTACCACCGCCCTCTCCCCCGTATTCAGGCGCACCGCACTGGTTATAGGGTAAATGCCCAGTAAAGTAATAAGGCTGGCAACGCTAGCGGCGTCGTATAAGCCCTTTTCGGCCTCAACATACAGGGCTCGCAACGCGTTGGTGGGTACCATACCCGGCTTATCCGCCAGTTGATGGACCTTTTCGTCATAGGCGTCCACCACGGTTAATAATTTACTCAAGCTGTGAAGGCTGTCGGCCTTCAAGCCGCTTGGATAACCCGAGCCGTCGCACAGCTCATGGTGTTCGCGCACAATACGCTCGGCTAATTCAGGTAAGTTCGAACTTTTTAACAGCGCCAAGCCAATTTGAATGTGGTTACCAATGAGTTTTTTTTCTGTGGCCGTGTAGGGCGTACGCTTACCCATTAACTGTAAGGGCAACTGAACCCACCCGGCTTCGTGCAGCAAGGCTGCCACTCCCAAAGCCTCGCGTTCGGCGGGGCTTACTGCCTTCACCATGGCTAGGTTCAAGCACAAACAAAAGGTACTAAAACTATGATCGGCCAGTTTTTGCGCTTTGCGACTTAGGTGCACAAGGCTCAACAGAGCCTGGTTGTTGCGGGTAAGGCTATTCAGTGTTTGGTCAATCAAGGGCGAAATTTCGCTGATTTCCACCGGAACGTTACGCTCCAGCGACGCTTGTAAATTGTCCACGGCCTTTTTAATCTTGGTTCTAAGACCCGTGGCGACGGCCATTTCCTGTTCTAGGCTGCGTTTTTCCGGTTCAGGAGTGGGCTCGATTCCAGGCTGAGTTTTTTGCACTGGTGGGATTTGCGGTGCCGGCGGATTGACTAGGGCCGCCTTTAGCGGCGCTGGGCTGGGTGCCTCCCCTTTTCCCGTATCGATAATCACTTGCTTTACGCCAGCCTTAATCAACCGCTCTATTTCTTTAATGTCTTTGATGCGACGACTGCTCGTCAAGAACGGGCTGTCCAGCCACGGAATGTCCAACTCTACGACGAGCATACCGGGCCTAAGATTCTGTACTGCAATAGATACACGCATATGACTAATGGATTCCAACGTCTCAACAGTTATATCGACTAGAATTTAGGTCTTGGGCGCAGGTGACGGACGAACTTAAGGGCTATCCCTGAGCTCCTATCCAGAGTCTAGGAGAGACTAGACGCGGGTTCTGATGATTGTTCTTCCAAGCCGTTTCCAGACTCATTATAGAAGCTCTGCCAAAAAGTGTCGGACACCGCCTAGTTTTGATGCTTCGATCTGGCTGCCGGACAACGCTATGTTATAGTTCACACACGCCAACTGTGGCATCCCCACCATTGATTGAAACAGGGTATTCCTTTGCACAAATTCAAGTTATTACATGCGTTATTAGTCCTCATTGCGGTAACGGGCATTGCCTGTGCGGACAATACCCCCCCTGCCCTGCAGCCGCAGCAAATTCATTCGGCTACCCTCAAAGATGTGGTCAAAAAACTATCCACCCGCCACTATCGCGATCAAAAAATCGACGACCATTTGTCGCAGCTCTTTTTGGACAAATACTTGGATAGCCTAGACGTGGCCCACATGTATTTTTTGCAAAGCGACATCGCCAGTTTCGAACGCTACCGCAACCAGTTTGACGACGACTTCAAAGCCGGTAATTTGGACAGCGGGTTTGCTATCTACCGCGTGCTCAAACAACGTATGGAATCTCGGCTCAGCGCGATAATCAAATCGTTGAACGACCCCAAAAAAGCTTACGAATTTAATACACAAGAAACCGTTGAAGTGGAGCGCGAAAAAGCCCCTTGGCCTAAAACGCAGCAGGAGGCGGATTTAATCTGGGATCAACGCATTCGCCTAAGCATTCTTAATCTAAAATTAGCCGGCAAGACCCCCGAGAAGTCCGTGGAAACCTTGAAGCGCCGCTATGAAATTCAACTCAAACGCATGCAACAACAAAGCAGCGAGGATGTTTTCGAAACCTACGTCAACTCTCTCACCCTGCTCTACGACCCACATACCAACTATTTCTCGCCTCGCGCGTCGGAAAATTTCGACATCAGCATGCGCTTGTCCGTCGAAGGTATAGGCGCCGAATTACGTTCAGACGATGAAAATACCAAAGTGGTCCGTTTGGTGCCCGGCGGGCCAGCGGCGCGCCAAGGCCAATTAAAGCCAGGCGATAAAATTGTGGGCATCGCCCAAGGCAAAGATGGCGAAGTGTCCGATGTCATTGGCTGGCGTTTGGATGAGGTGGTGGACCTCATTCGCGGCAAAAAAAATACTCAAGTTAAACTGGAAGTACAGGGCAGCGACAGCCAGAAAAAACAGATTGTCATCACCCGCGATACGGTAAAGCTTGAAGATCAAGCAGCGCAAAAAGGCATATTTGAAGTGAAAGATGGCGACACCACACGCAAAGTTGGGGTGATTTATTTGCCAACTTTCTACATCGACATGAAGGCTGCGCGTGAAGGCAACCCCAATTATAAAAGCACCACGCGCGATGTTTCGCGTTTGATTGGCGAGCTACAAAAAGAAAACGTCTCAGGCATTATTGTCGACTTGCGCAATAACGGCGGCGGCTCTCTCCAAGAAGCGACACAATTAACCGGCCTATTTATAGACCCAGGTCTTGTGGTGCAAATTCGCGAAGCCAATGGCCAAGTCCACCGGGATAACCGGTCCTATGGTGAGGCACTGTACACGGGGCCTTTAGTGGTGTTAATCAATCGGCTCAGCGCATCAGCATCCGAAATTTTTGCTGGGGCTATTCAAGACTATCAACGTGGCTTGATTGTAGGCACACAATCGTTCGGCAAAGGCACAGTACAATCGCTCACCGAGCTGCCCGAAGGCGAACTAAAACTTACGGAGTCGAAATTCTACCGTGTCTCAGGGGATAGCACGCAGCATCGCGGTGTTTTGCCAGATATCACCATGCCCAATCTCATTGATCATGATGATGTGGGTGAGTCGACCTACGACTCAGCACTGCCCTGGGATCAAATTCGCCCCGCTAGTCACGAGCAGTATTTTGACTTCTCCAAGGTGATACCGACCGCACAGGAAAAACATCAGAAGCGCGCTGCCAACAATCCTGATTACGTATTGCTTGAGGACCAAATTAAATTGGCGGCAGACGCCAAGCTGAAAAAGCAGATATCGCTGAATGAAAAAATTCGCGAGCAGGAAAAAACAGACATGGAAACCAAGTCAATGATTTTAGACAACAAACGTCGCAAGGCGCGTGGCGAAGCCGAATACAAAACTCTTGCGGATTACCGTGTTGCGCAAAAGGCTGAAGAGGACAAGGCTGAGAAAATGCAGGATCAGCTTGAGCCTAAGATCGACCCCAAAAAAGACGCGGTGCTAACCGAAACCGGTGGTGTTTTGGTGGATTTCGCGAACCTGCTCAAGGAGCAAGCCAAAAAACAAGTGGCAAATTTTTAGGCCACCAAACTGAGCATGCCTAGACCCGCAGTTGTATTCGTGCAATTGCCTTTATAGCCGAACTTTTGAGCCAAGTATGAAATGCATTTCATTTAACACCAACAGTTTGCGTATTCGCCTACACCAGCTGGCGGACCTCATTGATGCGCACCACCCGGATATTATCGGCATACAGGAAACCAAAGTCACGGATGCGGATTTCCCTTGGGAAGCCATTCAGGAATTAGGCTACCACAGTGAATATACCGGACAAAAAACCCATTATGGCGTTGCCCTTTTGTCCAAACAAAAACCGCTAGGCGTGGTAAAACAGTTTGAAGGCGACCCAGAGGAAGCCCAAAAACGTTTTATTGCCTGCTCATATAGGGCCGATGACGGCGGCATTTTTCATGTGCTTAACGGCTATTTTCCGCAGGGGGAAAGTCGTGACCATCCCGTGAAATTCCCAAACAAAGCGCGTTTTTATGCTGATTTACTCGCTTATCTGCAAGCCCGCCACACGCCAGCAGACCAAGTAATTGTGATGGGCGACATGAATGTTTCACACCAAGATATCGACATCGGCATTGGAGAAGACAATCGCAAACGTTGGCTGCGCACGGGAAAATGCAGCTTTCTACCCGAAGAGCGCGAATGGCTAGATAACATCCTAGCTTGGGGATTATCGGACAGCTACCGCCAGCTGCATCCTGACCGCAGTGACCTGTTCAGTTGGTTCGACTACCGCAGTAAAGGTTTCGAGCGCGAGCCGCGCCATGGGTTGCGTATCGACTTGATTTTGGCTTCTGCCCCTCTGATAGCTCGGCTGACAGACGCGGGAATTGACTACAACATCCGCGCCATGGACAAACCTTCAGATCACTGCCCCATCTGGGCTACTTTCAGGTAATGCCGACTTTTAGGGCTAAACGATTTGCAAATCACTCCAACCACTTTGGTTGCAGCCTATGTTTTTGGGCAAGGTTTGTCGTGCCAGTTAACTATTCACTCGCCATATCAAAGTTTGGCTGGCACCTATTGGTTTTTATGACTAATATTCTTCAGTATCGCGGCATAAAAATAACAAACCGATTAGCTGATGATTAAATTATTAATAGTGGGGGCGGGCATTAGCGGTTTGGCGCTAGCTCGTCGGCTTACTAACACGAATGTCAAAGTTACCATCATCGAACGCGACACCAATTTCCCCATTGGTGGCGCAGGTATCTGTTTGCCTCCAAATGCCGTGATACAAATGAAGCGTTTTGGCCTATACGACCGGCTCCTCAAGGCTTCTCATCACGTCAACTATCTCGATTACGCCAAGTCCAACGGGACGCCCATCGCCTCGGCTTCACTGTTAGAAGCGCCTCTGAATAAAGCCGAATTTGTTGTGGTGCGCCGCCAAGCGTTACTGGAACTGCTGCAATACAACATGAGCCAAACCGTGTGTTTTGGTAGCCAAGTTACGAAAATGGCCAATTCGGAAGCCGGTGTTTTTGTGCATGTTAACCATAGCTCTAGGCCCGAATTTTTTGACTTAGTCGTAGCGGCAGATGGGACCCAATCCACCACTCGTCAATTAGCGATTAAAAACTCCAAAGCTCGTGCCCTAGGTGTAACCAACTGGCGCTTTGTTGTGGAACACGTGGAGCAGGAAATTAATCCCATTCAGTTGCTGGGCGATGACCATGCTTTTATGATTTACCCATTGAGCGCTACCACCAGCTATTGCTACGCTCAAATCGCCGACCCCTTTAATCAATGGCGTCATCTTCCCCCTGTCCCCACGCTGCACACATTGTTTAGTCACTACTGCGAGCCGGTGAAAAAAATGCTGCGCGCCATAAACGACACTACACGGGTATTCGCCGGCAGTTTGGAAACCGTTAACCTTAGTAATACCTTCGAACTGCGCACTGTGCTGATTGGCGATGCGCTCCACGGCTGTCCGCCCAATTTACTGCAAGGCGCCGCCATGGGATTGGAAGACGCCAACCTTCTGGCCGACTTAATCACGCGCTTCCCGGTGGACGACGCCTTGCAAATGTACAACGAAGAGCGGCTACCGCGTGTGCGCTGGGTAATGGACGAGGCTATTCGCCAAAACGAAATTCTGATGAAAAGTAAAAGTTGGCCAGGACGACTTATTCGCAATACGCTACTGCGCCAAAATGGCCCTGCCGAAGTGGCGGCTTGGCGCAAGCTATTGTTGGATACGCAGGATTTACCTGAACAGACGCCCTAAGAATCTTGCTGGGAATTCGATGACTTTTTTCTAGCGCCACTCCCGCATCCAGTCTTAGAAAATTCAGTTGGACACAAAAAAACTCTGTGGTCCGTGGGTATATGCGAATTGGTTGTTCGTCATTTTCAACTTTCCTACGCCCACCGTTTGGTTCCGCAGACTTTGGTGATCTACCTGAGGCTTCGATGATAATCCAGGACCAAAATGGCTAGTTGCCAGATCATTCGCAAGCGCCTTGTTTGTTAATATTAATCAATAGGCCGATTTTAAAAAATCTGAATTATTCATGGAACACTTAAAATCCACGCTCGCCATTCGGTTTGCTCAATACAGCGATGCTGGTCGCAAGCCGGAAAACCAAGACACGCTAGGCGCTAGAATTCCAGACGGACCAACCCTGGCGACTAAGGGTATCGCCATGGCAATTGCCGACGGCGTAAGCAGCAGCGCTTCGGCTAAACAAGCCAGCCAAATGGCCGTTGCCGGATTTTTATCGGATTATTACGCCACGCCAGATACTTGGCGCACGCAGCAATCCGCCATTCAAGTCATTCAGAGCCTCAATCGGTATTTGTTCGGTCAAAGCCAAAACTCGGTTTTGCAAGAAGGGCATCTCACCACATTTTCCGCGCTTATTTTAAAGGGCGACAAGGCCTTTACATTTCATGTTGGCGATAGCCGTATCTACCGTCTACGTGATAATCACCTGGAACAACTGACTCGCGACCACGCGCAAATGGTGGACAAAAACACCACATACCTGACCCGGGCTATGGGTGCCGACCCACTACTCGAAGTGGATATGCAAACCTTAGAGTTGGAAATTGGCGATATATTTTTACTTACCACGGACGGTGTGCACGATTTTGTCCCGCCGAATAAACTAATAGAACAACTGAAGGAATTGGATTCAAATATCGATGGTGTGGCCAAATTAATCTGTGAGTTCGCGTTAAACAATAAAAGTGCTGACAACTTAAGTATTCAAATTTGCCGTGTGGAATCCCGCGGCACACCCTCGCAGAGTGACGCAGTGACAGTATTGTCACGCCTGCCCTTCCCGCCTTTTTTACAGGTTGGCCACCGCATTGACGGCTTGGTCATAAAAAAGATTCTGCACGAATCCGAACGCAGCCAAGTGTATTTGGTGGAGAACCGCGATGGTTCTCATCTGGTGATGAAAACCCCCTCCGTGAATTACGAAGATGATCCGGTTTATATCGAGCGGTTTGTAATGGAAAGCTGGATAGGTGCCCGTATTCACAACGCCCATGTGGTGCGTGTGGTGGAGCCCCCAGAGGCGCGCTCCTGCCTCTACTACCTTACCGAGTATGTGGCTGGTCCTACACTGACGCAGCTCATAAAAGAGCGCGCGCCATTCGGCATTACCGATGCCGTGGAATTAACCGAACAGCTGATTAAAGGGATTCGCGCCTTTCATCGCAAGGACACGCTACACCAAGACATTAAACCGGACAACGTGGTGGTAGGAAAAAGGGGCGCTGTAGTAGTAGATTTTGGATCCTGCTGGGTGGCCGGTATTCAAGAAGCGGGGGAGCCCTTTGCTCGGGATAAAATACTGGGCACATTAAATTACTCCGCACCGGAATATCGCTATGGTGGCACTACCAACCACACGTCGGACCAATTCTCCTTAGCGGTGTTGCTGTATGAAATGCTTACCCAAAAATCTCCTTACGGCAATCAGTACGCTAGTGCAGCCGACTTAAAATCTTTTCAAAAACTGGCTTATATTCCCGCCGCAAAATACAACCCCTTAGTGCCATTATGGCTGGATAAGGCGCTAGAAAAAGCCCTGAGTATTGCGCCGGCGCAACGCTATGAATCACTGTCGGAATGGCTGCAAGATTTGAAACGCCCAAACCCCCAGTGGACAAGCCAACGCGATCGGCCATTGCTAGAAAAAAATCCATTAGCCTTTTGGCGAGTATGTGCTGGGCTGGGTTGGGCGCTGGCAATTGGGGTGTTGATTTATCACTTTCACTGAGTGGGTTTTGTAGAAGTTTGGTTGAACGTACGCTGTCACAGGATGCTGGAGCGGGGCGGCAAAGAGGTAGAAATACGCTGATTTTTTAGTTACTAAACTAGAGATTAGAGCGTCACCCCACCTGCCAAATATCTAAATTAGCATGAAACTGCTTTCCGCCTCACGGCGAACCCGTAATTTTTCCGCAAAAATCAAGGTTCGCGTTCAAAATGACTAAACTCGCTAATTTGGTGGCGCGAATTTTTTGAAAGTCGTATCCCACCAGCTCAAAACATTAACCTTCATAAATTGTTTGGCCAGCCCTTCGCGAATTTTCCCCGCCGTTACCTTTCCTGCTTTTCTCCAGGGATGTGCAGACATAATTCCAGCCAATTCGGCTTCGGGTTTTAGTGAAAG
>CAMCXE010000156.1 GCA_945882995.1 Thalassocella blandensis
TCTGTGGCAGTGGAAAAAAAGACAAGCAGGGTTGTTTAAATTAACTGTTATAGCGGAGAGAGGCTATGAGCTCGCTACAAGATCAACTATTAAAAGCCGGGCTAATAGACCCCAAAAAAGCTAAGCAGGCGCAAAAGGAGCAGCGCAAACAAACCAAAATGCAGCATAAATCCAAAGAGATTTTGGAGTCCGAAGCCAAAATTGCGGCGCAGCAGGCGCGTGACGAAAAACTCGAAAGGGATCGCAAACTCAATGCGGAGCGGGATGCAATCGCGCACAAAAAAGCCATCGAAGCGCAGATTCGCCAATTAATTACGCTCAACAAACAGTCCCGCGAGAATGGTGATATCGCCTATAACTTTACTGACAATCAAAAAATCAAAAAAGTGATGGTCTCGGCAACCATTCAAAAGCGATTGATCAATGGGCAATTAGCCATTGCCAAACTCGGCGAAAGCTATGAGCTAGTGCCTAGCCAAATCGCGAATAAAATTATTGCGCGAGACGCCAGTTTTATTGTCAGCCAAGTCGCTCAAACACTGAATACCCCCACCGACGATGACCCCTATGCGGACTTCCAAATTCCGGATGATTTGATGTGGTAGCGGGTTCAGCCTTTGTGCTTCAGCGGGCCATTGCAAAGCCTTGGTGGCGTTGCGGCGAGACGCGATTAGCGCTGCCAGGGTTTGGATTTTATGCAGTCTACCGAGGCCTAAGTGCCGCGAGCGCTGATGGCTACAGCAAATACAACAAAAGGGCAGGGATCAACAAAAAACTCAGCAGGGTTGAAAGCAATACTATAGCGGCGACGTCTTCGGGGCCGCGGCGGTATTCCAATGCTAGGACGTAGTTCATGACCGCCGCCGGCATGGCGGCCTGAAGTATCACCACGCCCTTGGCCGCGCCGTCTAGGTGCATCAGCCCCGCCATAACAAAACCCAGAGCAGCGCCGCCCGCCACGCGCAGGAGGCTGAACACTAGGCTGCGCGGCCAAGAGGTGAGGCGTAGGGTAGCCAATGACACGCCTAAGGTGATCATCATTAAGGGAATGGCGAAGCCGCCCATGATATCTACTGTATTTGCCGCCCAACGTGGCAGGCGCACCTGGAAGATAAGCATCAGCACCGCTAGAGCCATGGCCAGAATCACCGGGTGCTTCGCCAGCGCGAGTGAGCGTGTTTTCCATGTGCCTGACGCGGGTGCCACAATTAAAAGCCCGAGGGTGAACTGTGCCAACATCATCACCATAAATGCCCCCAATCCCAGCGCTAGCCCTTCCTGCCCAAATGCGAATAAACAGAGGGGCAAACCCATATTGCCGGTGTTTGGAAATAAAACTGCTGGCAAAAAGGTGGCTACATCGAGTTTTAATAGGCGAATGATAAGCAGGCCAATTGCTAAGCTGGCCAACATGACTAGCGCATAGGTGAGCGACACGCTGGCCATAATGTCGGTACTGAGTTTGACTTTGGCCATGGCTGAAACAATGAGGCAGGGCGTGCCAATATTCATGACGAGTTTGGATACAAACTCAGCCGGAAAAGCCAAACCCTTGCGCGCCCAGCACCAACCTATAGCGGTACCGATAATGGTTGGCGCCATAATGGCAAAAAGTTCGTTGAACATGGCGACCTTATTGGGAGTGCATTTAGGGGTATGGCTGAGCGAGCCGCCACTGGGGCGCGCAGATTTTGATACGTGAGCTGGGGTTGCTAGGTGTCGGCTCAAACGGCCCTTGTCACTCGACAACGCAAAGCGTCATTATGGCATTCAGGACTCACTTGCGCCCATACCCACTATGTCTTCAACAAATCCACATACCGTCAAGCTATGGCACTGGCTGAAAAAATTCGCCAACTCTTGGTTAGGTTTTGCCTGCATATTGTTGGTTGTGTATCAAGGTATTCGGTTTGGGCAGGGTTATTTGGGGCGGCAGGCCTTCGATGCAACTGGATTGCCTCGGCATAGCCTGCAACAGGCACAGCAAATAGCCGCCGAAAAGCAGCAGCTCATTGTGGCGGAGCTGTCGGCTTATTGGTGTTCCACCTGTCAAACCCTGGACAAAGAATTGTTGAGCCAGCCAGAAATTAAAGCCCTACTAACACAGCGCTACGTTTATGCACGGATAGATGAAACCAGCCCTGAGGCAGAGGTTTTTACCCAGCGTTATGGTGCGCAAGGTTATCCAACGTTGGTTCTGCTCGACAGCAGCGGGCAATTGCTTAAAATTTTGCCGCTCACACTCGATGTGGCAACGTTTATGCAAAGCATTACGCAATAAGTCTGGCGATTAGGGGTACTTTTGAAATAACGTGTAGCGCGCCGATTTTAAAACCCTAGTGCGCTGCAACAATTTGTTGCCAGTGTGATTGCGGTGCATTCAATTTGGTGCAATTTTTTGAGTTTCTTGGGAGGGCATTCAGAAACGCTGCACAGTACGAAAATTATTTAAAATATTCGTCACTTTTGATTGGACAAATCACTAGCTGCCGGCCTAGTATCAACTATACGGAGACTGGTTTAGCAATTTTTGCCAGTCATTTGATTGCCGCTTGTTGTCATTTGATTGTCACGTTTGCTCACTAGAGTTTCAATGCCCTAGGCGCTAAACAAGGGGCGCAGTCTGCTTTTCAATTCACATTATTTCCGGAGGTTCACGACAGTCAATTTTATAGTTATAGCCAAGCATCTCGAGTGTTTCACAAGAATGGGCAACTGCTGAAGTTTTTGCTCCTGTCAATTTTGAACCTGTGGGGATTATTAATTATGGCGAAAAAATCGCATGCTGGAAGAAGTAGCAACCATCATTCTTTTCATGGCGGTAGTGACTACGGACCGACACACAAATTATCCGGTAACAAGTCGCAGCGCAAAAGACCGAGACTTGACGACAACATCATCGAAATAACTTCCCGCTCGCAACACGTTGAAACAGCCTACTCTCCCCCTCGCTCTCCACAACCCCTCCGCGCAAAAAACCTCTCCCAACAACGCTATATTCAAGCCATCCATTCGCACATGCTCACTTTCGGCATTGGCCCTGCGGGCACCGGAAAAAGCTATTGTGCGGGCGCTTTGGCGGCCGAAGCCTTAGAGTCTGGCCGTATTGAGCGCATTATTCTGACACGCCCGGCGGTGGAGGCTGGTGAGAATTTGGGGTTTTTACCGGGTGACCTCGATCAAAAATTTTCGGTTTACATCGATGCGTTTCGCGATATTTTAAATGAGCGCCTAGGTGCTGGCACAGTGGACTATTGTTTGCGTCATGGGCGAATTGTGGCAACGCCCTTGGCGTTTATGCGCGGCAAAACCTTTAATAGCAAAACTTTTGTGATTTTAGATGAGGCGCAAAACACCAGTGTGGCCCAAATGAAAATGTTTTTGACGCGCATTGGTGAAGATTGCAAAGTGGTGATTAATGGCGATATCAAGCAAAGTGATATTCGCGGCCCCAATGGTTTAGCGGATGCGGTGGCGAGGCTTGCCCATCTAGATAGTGTTTACATTCATGAGTTTGCTCGGCATGATATTGTGCGCAGCGGTTTGGTTCGAGATATTATTGATTGTTATGAAATACCGGAAGGCAGCGAGGCATTTCTAGCCACTTCTTAGCTTGGCAACAAAATACTTCGTCCTGAAGTATTTTGTTCACGCGGCAAATCCGCTAAAAACGCGCCCTGCGTTTGATATTAACCCGGCATCTTTCGATGCCGGGTTAATAATGAGCGCTCACAAAATGGGAATGGCTAGTTTGTGTGATTGATTTAGTGCTTGCGCCGTCTGCGGGCAAAAAAAGAGGCGCTAAACGCGCCTCTTTTTTTATTTTTAAAAATGCAAATAGGCAACACAATCATTCTGCATCACAGCGTTAAAAATACGTTTCGTGCAATATCCAGTGTTGCGGCTATATCCTCATCGGTATGTGCCGCCGACATAAATGCCGCCTCATAAGACGCGGGCGCTAAGTTCACGCCGCCAGATAGCATGCCGTGGAAAAACTGGTTAAACCTTGGAATATTACAAGCCATGACTTGTTGGAAATTACTGATGGTGGTTTCCTCGGTAAAAAACCCGCCCCACATGGTGCCCACGTGATTCGTGGTAAAGGGCACGCCGGTTTCTTGCGCAATCTTGTTTAGCCCGGCCACCAAATCGGCGGTGCGTTTAAATAAGGGTTCATAAAAACCCGGAGCGGCAATTTTTTGAATACTCGCCAAGCCCGCCGCCATGGCGACTGGATTGCCAGACAGTGTGCCCGCCTGATACACCGGGCCCACGGGGGCAATATAATCCATGATGTCGGCGCGGCCGCCAAAGGCGCCAACGGGCATACCGCCGCCAATAACCTTGCCCAGCGTGGTGATATCTGGCGTTACGCCGTAATAACCTTGCGCACCGGTAAGGCCAATACGAAAGCCGGTCATAACTTCATCCAGAATTAACAAGGCACCACTCTGGTCACAGACCTTGCGCAAAGTCTGTAAAAAGCCCGGCACTGGGGGGATGCAATTCATATTGCCGGCAATAGGCTCGACGATGATGCAGGCGATTTGCTCGCCTATGTCCGCAAACAAAGCTTCTACTTGGGCGGGGTTGTTGTAGCTGAGGGTGATGGTGTGGTCTGCCAGGCTTTTGGGCACGCCGGGCGAGCTGGGCACGCCGAAGGTAAGGGCGCCGGAACCGGCTTTCACCAACAGGGAATCTGAATGGCCGTGATAACAGCCTTCGAACTTGACGATTTTATCGCGGCCGGTAAAGCCTCGCGCTAAGCGAATGGCGCTCATGGTGGCTTCGGTGCCGGAGCTGACAAAACGAATTTTATCCATACCCGGCATGATGCCCACAATAAGCTCGGCGAGTGTTGTCTCGATAGTCGTGGGCGCGCCGAAACTCAGGCCTTTTTTAGCCGTTGTTACCACGGCATTAAAAATATCTGGATCGTTATGACCAAGGATCATGGGCCCCCAAGAGAGCACATAGTCAATGTAGCGCTTGCCGTTGCTGTCAAATACGTAGGCGCCGTTGGCGCTATCGATAAATATCGGCTCGCCCCCCACCGCGCGAAAGGCGCGTACAGGAGAGTTAACACCGCCGGGAATAACACGTTGGGCTTGAGCGAAAAGTGAGGTCATAAAATATCGTCAATGAGGTGAGGGAGCTTGGGCGCTATTTAAACATGATTAACGCCATTTGCCAGCGGGTTGCACTACCCGTTGTCCGCGAAATTGAACGGTTTGAGTGTGTAACCTTTGATACAGATCCATTGACGGACCGGTTCGTCGGAGCGTAAATTCCGTCCGCTTAGGATTCAGCCAAGCTGGGGTAACGTTAATTTACTAGGAGTAATGGCCCATCATGGTCCAAGAACGCAACGCGGAATCCACTCGTCAACGCCTGCTCAATACGGCCTTCGACGAAATTTATCAGCACGGTTATCACGGGTTGCGCATCGACGCTATCGTGGCCAAAACTCAGGTTGCCAAGGGCGCTCTCTACCATCATTTTCCTAACAAGCTGGCTTTAGGCTACGCCATTGTTGAGGAGGTGATCATGCAGCACGTCTTGACCCATTGGGCGCAGCCGTTGGCGGTATCGGCAGACGCTATTTGCAGCCTGCAGCAACTGTTGCGCGCCTACGCGCGGGGCCTTGAGGGCGATGGCATATTTCAGGGCTGCCCGCTGAATAATCTAGCGCAAGAGATGTCCGCCATTGATGAAGGGTTTCAAACTCGGCTGCGTAAAGTTATGGATGTCTGGATTGGCTCGTTTGCGGCGGCTTTCACCCGCGCCCAACAACAAGGCCTGCTGCGCGCGGACGTTGAGCCGCAACTTACGGCCATTTATGTGATGAGTAGCCTGCAGGGCTCGGTTTGTACCGCCAAGTGTATGCAATCCACGGCTATGCTCAGTCAATTGGTGGAAATGCTTTGTGCGTATTTGGACGGGCTGCGGGCTTAGCGCTTGGTAACACGCAAACCCGCAACCTATACTCTAACAACAGGCTTGGCTGATATTGCCTCGGGTCCATTTTGCAGCTCGAGCAACGGGTTAAGCGTTGTTGGCCCCAAACCTGTACGCCTTTGCGCGCCTAGATTGCCTTAAGCCCTAGCCGAGTTTTTCGCTCTACGAGTTAACGTATGCCCCACACACTTCGCGGTTTTGAATTGCTCAGTAGCGTTGCCCACACCAAAGGCACAGCGTTTACGTTGGAAGAAAGACAGGCCTATGGATTGCGCGGCCTGCTGCCCCCCGCGGTTTGTGATATGGAGCTACAACAGCAACGGGTATTGGCTAACCTGCGCCGCAAAGATTGCGACATTGAACGCTATGTGTTTATGCAGGTGCTGCTGACGCGCAGCCAGACGCTGTTTTACCGCGTGTTGATTAACAACATTGAAGAGCTAATGCCCATTGTTTACACGCCCACCGTGGGCCAAGCCTGTCGCGAATTTGCGCAGATATTTCGCCAGCCGCAGGGTTTTTACATCAGCCTGGCGGACCGAGGGGAAATTCGCCAGATTCTTGATAATTGGCCAGAGCGGGATATTCGCATCATTGTCGTCACCGATGGCGAACGAATTTTAGGGCTTGGCGACCTAGGCACCAATGGCATGGGCATTCCCATTGGCAAGCTGTCGCTGTATTGCGCTTGTGCGGGTATTCACCCCCAGCAGTGTCTGCCGGTGATGCTGGATGTGGGCACCGACAACCGCCAATTGCGGGAGGGCCCGCTGTATTTGGGCACGCCGATTCCTCGCGTCAGGGGCGATGAGTATTTCGCCTTGGTGGACGAGTTTGTGATGGCGGTGCAAGACGCTTACCCCAAAGCGCTGATCCAATTCGAGGATTTTTTAACGCCTAATGCTTATGGTTTGCTCAACACCTATCGGGATCGCGTGCTCTGTTTTAATGACGACATTCAGGGCACGGCGGCGGTGGCCTTAGCCGGCATTTATGCCGCGTGCCGCATGGCTAACTTACCGTTGGTGGAGTTGCGCATCCTATTTTTGGGGGCGGGTTCGGCGGCTACGGGCATTGCTGATCTGCTGGTCCACGCCTTAGTCGCACAAGGCTTAAGCCCTGAACAAGCGGCGCAACAACTCTGGTTTGTGGATATCCAGGGTTTAGTCGTCTCTGGACGTGAAGGATTAATGGCTCACAACCTGCCCTACGCCCATGCCGCACCCAGCATGGATTTTCTCGATGCGTTAGATACCATCAAACCCCATGTTTTGATTGGCGCCACAGGGGCCGCCAATGCCTTCACCCAAACGGTGATCGAGAAAATGAGCGCGTTCAATATGCGGCCTATTATCTTCGCGCTGTCCAACCCTACTGTGCTGGCAGAATGCACCGCTACTCAGGCCTACCAATGGAGTCTGGGTCGCGCCATTTTCGCCAGCGGCAGCCCATTTGCGCCAGTGCATTTTCAAGGCCGCCGTTTACGCCCTGCGCAGGGTAATAATGCCTATATTTTTCCGGGTGTCGGCTTGGGCGCCATGGCGGTGGAGGCGCGTTCGATCAGCGAAGAGATGTTTTTACGCGCGGCCCAAGTTCTAGCGGAATCACTGACGCAAGACGATTTGGACGAGGGTGCGCTCTACCCACGGTTGCACAGCATTCGCGACGTTTCCTTGGCTATAGCCGTGGCCGTAGCGGAGCAAGCCTATGCACAAAATTTAGCGCGCCTGCCACAACCGGACAACCTAGCTTCTTACATTCGTGGGCTGATGTATGAGCCGAATTATGAGGTTGGGGAAATGCCGACCGCAGCCCTGTAACAGCGGCATACCGACACGCAGTAGTCGGCGAGTGATATTTGTTTTGGTGTGCCAGCGGCACCGAGCGGTGATCAGTGCTTAACTACAGTAAATACGTAAGCGTTGAGGGTACTGGGTGAGGTGGCGGTGGATTGCATGGTGGTTGGCGCTGATCGGCGTATTGCCCGTATCCGTGCTGGCGGCCGCGCCTACGCTGTTGCGCTTCGAACGTCTATTAACCTCCGACAATGCCGAGCCGCAAACCATTGGGGCCATTAAACTAGAAACCTCAATTGGATCACCAAAGTCTGCGCAACCCCTTGGCGCACCTAGCAAAAATTAAAAATCACGAACAACCAACCAGGTTGCCCGTGATTTTTAACTTTCACTAAACACACCAATGGATTACGCAGCTTTTTGGCGCCCAACCGAGGTTTCTTGGTTCAAACTTGTCGGCGCCCCTGAGCGCTATAGTCAAACCGCAGCCTGAACACTGCTGTGTAAGACACTGCCATTTTAGTGCACCGCCAAGCGGTCTACGCCGCCACTCACGCCACCAACCCCAGACGCTCGGGGCAGCACGCGCAACTGGAACCCATTGCGAAGGTCCTTTTAACCCCACCAAGGATGAGGCTAAGCGGGGTAAAAAGCGGCATGACGGCTTGATAATTAACGAGGGCGCGGCAACAACGAGTTTGACAACTACCGGCGATAGCATGGCCTTTGCGAGATAACAAATCATTACCGTGACTTCTCGCCGTTTTGTGCAAGCCCACCACACCCCACCATGTGATTAATCTATCGTCCAGGCCGAGAACCAGTTGGCGGATAAGCATAGCTGTAGAACTGAGCGATTGCCATTATCATTTACATCAAGTAATGTGCTGGGCAATTATTGATTTTGACGACAGAAGACTCCTAGCTAGGCATTCCGGCCTAATTTTTGCCAACGATTTGAGAATGATAATTGAGGATTTGATTATGAGGATGATGTTAGCGTGCGTGTTATGTGTAAGCTTGGTCGGCTGCGGCATAGACATTGATGATGGCTCAGGTAGCTCAAGTAGCTCCTCAAACTCAAGCAGCCCCTCCAGCTCAAGTAGCTCGTCAAAATCCAGCAGTTCCTCAAGCTCAATCTCAAGCAGCTCTTCAAGTTCAAGCAGCTCGTCTAGCGCGAGTAGTGTAATCACATCACCCAATTTACTATCGAGTAATGGCACTTTCGCTACTGGTGCGGGCAACTTCCAAACCTTCTTATTTGACCCCACTGGCGCTAGCGCTAGTTTTATTGGGAAAGCAAATTTCAGCATCACTGCCCCAACCACCGCCGACTGGCATATTCAATTGCTGCACCCAACCAGCGTCGTGCTAGGTGCGCAATACACGCTTTGTTATGACGCCAAAGCTGCGGCTGCGCGCACTATAAGTGCATCAGTCGACGATGCTGGCACTCCATCTTATGCTTCCGTCATGGATGCTGCGGCGCAACCAGCTATGCTTAGCACCAGCGAGCAGCATTTCGCCCATACATTCAGAGCGCTGACCACTGACCCGACCGCCCGAGTGACCTTTAGCATGGGGGTCGCCGCGATTGATGTGCAGCTAGATAACATAGGCCTTTATGCGGGGAGCGCTTGCGGGGCACCTGACAATTACTCCCCGATCAGTTCTTCAAGTTCTTCAAGTTCTTCAGGTTCTTCAGGTTCTTCAGGTTCTTCAAGTTCTTCAAGTTCTTCAAGTTCTTCAAGTTCTTCAAGTTCTTCAAGTTCTTCAAGTTCTTCAAGTTCTTCAAGTTCTTCAAGTTCTTCAAGTTCTTCAAGTTATTCAATTTCTTACAGTTCTTCA
>CAMCXE010000157.1 GCA_945882995.1 Thalassocella blandensis
TATGAAGCGGGACATGGCGGCATTCTGTGGTGTGGGAGGCCTATTTTCTCATGGGGCCTAACGACGGGCCAGGAAAGTCCGACAGGCTGCTAGGATCCACCGCATTCAACGGATTATCCATACAGTGGTAATAACGATTCAAGCCACCAATCATGGTCGGCGCTTGGATAATTGGATCCGTCTGCATAAACCGCCCCAGCCGCGCATCGTAAATGCGGCCGTTCATGTGAATGATGCCGGCTTCGTCCGCCAACTCGTGCCCGGTAACGCCGCGAGTCACGAGTTTGTGGATGTCAGTTTATTTCAGCAGGTTTAGCCGCATACGCCTATGCGGGATTCCCGCGTCCAGAAAGGTGTCTCCCTCCACCACAAAACCTGCCTTCGCATAAAAATTTAGAGCCTGCGGCTGTGCGTCTAGATAGATTTGCGACCAGCCCCATTCCTGCGCTTGGCGCAACACCCGCTGCAGCAATGCCTGACCAAGCCCACGCCGGCGAAACACGGGCATAACGGCCATGCCTGTTAATTTGCCGGCGGGTAGCAAGCGTGCACAGGCTACGGGCAGGCCATCCACCTTGGCCAAAAAATGCCACGCGCCTCGGTCAAGATTGTCCCATTCCTCAGCATGGCTTACGCCTTGTTCAATAATGAACACTTGGGTGCGTATGTGCCTTAAGGCTTGCTCGCCCTGGGACCAGTCCAGTAATTCAATAGTTGGAGAGCTCATGGGCGTCGGCCTAGCGGGATAGGCACTGTCTTCGGCTTAGCCACGTTCATCCGTCAGCCAACCTTCGGCAATGGCTTCTTCCAACAGTGCCTGATCATCAAGGCTATAGTCGCTGGGCTCCAGCGCCACGTAGCTACAAATGGCTTGGGCTAAGGCTAGCGAGCACTCGGCGCTTTCGCCGTTAATGAACAGCTGGGCGCCCTGTTCGGTAGGAATGTAAGCGGCGCGGCTATAGGCGGCTAGGCGTAATCCATCGCTTGGCTCGTCGGCGGTGGGCGCTAGGCGTTTAGGTTCGGTCATATAGCGGCCAAACCACTCGGCTAGCTTGGCTTTGTCGTCTAGCAGGCTGCGCAGTATCTCTGCGGCTTGGTCTATGGCGCTGGCGTGAATCAAGCCAGGGTTGTCCTGGGGTGGGAAGCCGGGGTCTGTGAAGCGGGCATCGGCGGCTAAGTCTTCGCTGATGGCTTGGGAGAATTCCAATAATAAGTCGCTATGGCTGGGGGCGCGAAAACCAATGGAAAAGGTCATGCAGTTGTCCAAGGCAACGCCCCAGTGGGCGAGGTTGGGGGGGATGTAGAGCATGTCGCCAGGCTCTAATACCCAGTCGGCACTGGTCTCAAATTCGGTAAGAATTTTCATGTCGGTGTCGTCGCGCAGGGGAGATGTAGCGTTGGCCATCTGCCCCAAACGCCAATGCCTGCGCCCTTCGGCTTGGAGCAAAAACACGTCGTAATAATCGAAGTGGGGGCCGACACCGCCACCGGCTGCGGCGTAGCTCACCATCACGTCGTCAAGCCGCCAATTGGGGATGAATCGAAAGCGGTTGAGCAGCTTATGCACAGTGGGGAAAATTTGGTCCACGGCTTGGATCAGCAGCGTCCAGTGGCTCGCCGGCAGCCCGTCAAAAACGTTGTCGTCCAAGGGGCCGTGCTCCATACGCCATGCACTGGCCATGGGGTTGTTGGGGTCTGGCTCTTCAACCACTAGGCGCGATTCCACTTCCTCTTCTAAGGCTAATCCAGCGATTTCCTCCGCGGAAATTGGGGTTTGAAAATCCGGGAAAGCCTGGCGGATGAGCAGGGGCTTTTGTTGCCAATAATCGCGGATAAATTCGGCGACGGGCATTGTGCCCAAATGGGTCAGGGTGGTCGGTAGTGTGTTGGTCATGGCGGTCTTCTCAGAAAAAGCCAATTTTCGCATTGTTCTAGCAGCTTTCGGGGGAATTTAGCTGGCGTAACGGTGGCTTGTTGGATGGCTGGCGATTTGGGCGCAGTAGCAGAAACAGCGAGCGATGGCCAAAACTTGACGGTTTTGGCCGGTAGCCAGAATTTTTCTCATACTTTATTAGACGATTTTTATATGGGTGAAGGTTTAGGTTAACAATTTGGTGCTTAGAAGAGTAACAAAGCACCCTACTGGCCAATTTTCACATATATCCAAATGTTGAAACACTAGCTATAAATGCGCGATTTGCTACTAAAAATAGGCGTTAACCGCTTCAGAATTCCGAAATAGATCGTTTTTAGAACCCTAACCTAGCCAACTGGGCGTTTTTAGGTCATTTCCATCTCAACACTATTGGCTTAGGAATCAACTTAAAACCTAATAATAAAGTACTAGGTCGATAGCTGTTACATTGCTTCTAAAGCATTGGATGGTTAATATGTACTTAATGATTCAGGTGCCGCACCGAGGGTTTTTAGTTGAGTAATTGGCCAAAATTCTGGCCATGCCCAATGACAATAGAATCCGAATCTAGTACTTAAGTCTTAGGCCTGAATCACCAACACCCCCTTTAACTATCTGCAAGCTTGTAAGAGGCTGATATGAAATTTTCGAGATCTATGGTGCTTTTCGCGTTGGGTGCCGTACTCGGCACAAACCCGGCGTACGCAGCGAAATATTTGTACATTGAAGCCGAGACTGGGACCTCTTTTAGCCCTGTGGTGGTTAAAGCGGGTAAGGATGCATCGAAAGTGGTGTACGTGGCGCCTTGGAAATTTGCGGATTACACCTCGCGCAGCAACGACGACGGACGTATTAATTTTGATGTTTACGTGCCCGAAGCTGGCACCTACAAGCTATGGGCAAGATCGAAGGTGTCCAAAGTGGGTGAAAGTCCATACTACGTGGGTGTCGCCGAGTCGGGTGAAACTGACAATCTTCAATGGACGTCTTGGGCAGCAGATAACCGCAACTCCAATCAACTTAATCAGTGGGCTTGGTCCAATTCGGGTGTATCGTTCAATTTGAGTGTGGGTAAACACACCCTGCGCTTAATTCAAAAAGCCGGTGGCCCCAGTGTACAACTCGACAAAATTCTACTCACCAACGACGGGGTGTTTGTGCCCAACGGTGCCGGTGGGGATGAGCCCATGGTGACCATGGACAACCCTTATAAAGCCGCCTCAGTACAAAAATATGGCCAATTGAAATTGGTGGGCACTCAGCTAAGCGACCAAAACGGCAACGCCGTGCAATTGAAGGGTATTAGCGCCCACGGTTTGCAGTGGCATCAATTGGTTAAGCGCCAATCCATTCCCAACATGGCCCAATTTTTTGGCATAGACTTAGTGCGTTTGGCGATGTACGTAGAAGATTTCTCGCCCACCGATAACACCGACTATTGGGGCGGTTACATGGCCGACCCCGCCGCGCAGAAAGCACGTACCATTGAAGCCATTGACGACGCCATTGCCGCGGGACTTTATGTCATGGTTGACTGGCACATTCACAATAAACCACTCAACTACACCAACGAAGCCGTAGCATTTTTTAAAGAAATCTCCGCTAAATACGCGGCATACCCCAACGTTATTTACGAAATTTGTAACGAGCCTGTAGGCGGTTTAAATTGGTCCACCCAAGTAAAACCCTACGCAGAACAAGTTATTGCCGCCATCCGCGCGAATGATCCGGACAATATTATTGTGGTGGGTACGCCTACTTGGAGTCAGGATGTGGATGCGGCCTCGGCCGACCCACTGCGTGGCGATAACATCATGTACTCCTTGCACTACTATGCCGCCAGCCATGATCTGAACACGTTTAAAAACAAAATGAATACGGCTATGAGTCGCGGCGCTGCGCTGTTTGTTTCCGAATGGGGTACATCAGATGTTGGTGTGTCTCGCACCGACTTTAACGCCGCGCAACAATTTATGTCCTACGTAAACGAGAAAAAACTGAGCTGGGTACAGTGGTCGCTGGGTAATAAAGACGAAGCCTCCTCGATAATTAAACCCAATGCGCCTATGTCTGGCCCTTGGAGTACTGCCGACTTGACTGCAGCGGGTACTTGGATCAAACCCTACTTCAACCCTCCGCAAGCGGCTAGCGGTTCAGGCGGATCCAACACAGGTTCCAACACGGGTTCAACTAGCCGTTCCAGCAGTAGTGCCGGTCGTAGTTCAAGTAGTAGTTCAAGCCCCAGTTCAACCGGCGGCTCGGGTACTACTGGCTCAACAACCTGCGGCAGTAGTACTTTCACCCGCACCGCAGTGAGTGGTTCTGATGTGTCTGTCAACGTTGGCGACTGTATTAAGTTCAATAAAGCTGGTGGCAATTTACAGATTGGCAACTGGAACGGTGCGCAAACTAGCTATGACATCACGGGTGGTCCACAGGGTGTTGTACATCCAGGCAACACGTTTCTTCAGGTGAATGCGGTAGCGAACGGCGACTTGTATATCAAAGTAAAAAGCGGCCCTTCTGGTTCAGTTAACGTGAAGTTTCAATACTGGTAATCGCGTGGTTTTGTGGTGAAATCACCGAGTTTTGCCCCCGCTTGCGGGGGCTTTTTTTTGTGTGAGGTATTTCGGCGGTCGTGGTTCGAAAATAGCCGGTTAATGCGCCTCATCCCAATTATTCCCCTGTCCAGCTTCCACTAGCAAGGGCACATCCAATTGCATCACGCCGCTCATTAACGCCGTCACCTGCGGAATAAACTCAGCCACCAAATCTTCTGCCACTTCAAATACCAATTCATCGTGCACTTGCATAATCATGCGGGCGTCGATTTTTTCGGCGTAGAGCCATTCGTCTACAGCAATCATGGCCAATTTAATGATGTCGGCGGCGGTGCCTTGCATGGGGGCGTTGATGGCGACGCGTTCGGCGCCTTGGCGGCGGGCGCGGTCGGTGCTTTTTATGTCGGGTAAATTTAGGCGGCGCCCGCGTAGGGTTTCTACAAATCCGTTTTCCAGTGCGAATTCGCGGGTGCTATCCATGTAGCGTTTTACACCGGGGTAGCGATCAAAATAGAGGTTGATGTAGTTTTGCGCTTCCTTGCCGCCGATGTGCAGTTGCCGCGCTAAGCCGAAGGCGCTCATGCCGTAGATTAGCCCGAAGTTGATGGCTTTGGCGCTGCGGCGTTGGTCTTGGGTCACAGCGGCGAGGGGTGTGCCAAACACTTCGGCGGCGGTGGCGCGGTGCACATCTAGGCCGTTGGCGAAGGCGTGTAAAAGGCCCGCGTCCTGCGACAGGTGAGCCATGATGCGCAGCTCAATTTGTGAATAGTCGGCCGCCACAATTTTATAACCCTGGGGGGCGATAAACGCTTGGCGAATGCGGCGGCCCTCGGGGGTTTTTACGGGAATGTTTTGCAGGTTGGGGTCGCTGGAGGACAGCCGGCCGGTGGCGGCGCCGGTTTGGTTATAGCTGGTGTGTACGCGGCCGGTCGCGGCGTTAATCATCAACGGCAGTTTGTCGGTATAGGTGGATTTGAGTTTGGCTAGGCTGCGGTGCTCTAGCAGCACGCGGGGCAGGGGGTAGTCCAACGCCAGTTCTTGTAACACGTCTTCCGCCGTGGAGGCTTGGCCGGTGGCGGTTTTCTTTTTGGTGGGAATTTGCAGTTTCTCGAACAGAATTTCCCCCAGCTGTTTGGGGGAGCTGAGGTTGAATTCTTGACCCGCTAGCTCGAAGGCCTCGGCCTGCAGCCGTTGCAGTTGTTCACCCAGTTGTTTGCTTTGTGTTTGCAGAGCGCGGGCATCCAGCAGGGCGCCGTTGCGTTCAATGCGCTGAATTACGCCAATGAGTGGCAGTTCGATCTCACTGAACACCGTTTGCAGGCGCCCAGTGGTAGCCACTTGTGGCCAAAGGGTTTGATGCAGGCGCAGGGTGATGTCGGCGTCTTCGGCGGCATAGGGGCCGGCAACGTCCAGGGCAATTTGGTTGAAGGTAAGCTGTTTGGCGCCTTTGCCTGCAATGTCGCTAAAACGGATGGTGGCGTGATCCAAGTGCTGGCTGGCAAGGGTGTCCATGTCGTGGCGGCCGATGGAGTTTAGCAGCCAGGATTCCAATAGAGTGTCGTAGCGAATACCCCGCAGCTGGATGCCCGCGTTGGCTAATACATGGGAGTCGTATTTCAGGTTTTGGCCGACTTTATGGCAGGTGTCGTCTTCCAGCAGGGGTTTGAGTGCGCCGAGTACTTGCGCTTGGCTGAGCTGCTTAGGCGCGCCAAGGTAGTCGTGGCCGAAGGGCACATAGGCCGCACTGCCGGCTTCCACCGCAAAGGATACCCCCACAACCCGAGCCTGCATGTAGTCCAGGCTGGTGGTTTCTGTGTCAAACGCAAAAAGTTCGGCGCTGCGTAGCTTGTCAATCCAACGCTGCAAGTCCGGGAGCTCGGTAATAATTTCGTAGCTTTGGGCGAGGGGGGCGGTGGCTGTGGGTGCGTCTGTGTTGCTTGCCTTGGGCTCAGCGGCAGCCTTCGAAGGAGTATCCAATTCTTCCAGCCAACTTTTGAATTCCAGAAGTGTATAAAGCTCGCGCAGTTTGTTGGTGTCAGGCGCTTGATGATGTAACTCGTCCAGCTGCAGGGGTAGGGTGCAGTCGGTTTTGATGGTAGCCAGCTGGTACGACAGAAACGCCATGTCTTTGTGCTCGGCTAATTTTGCGGCCATGGTTTTGGCGCCGCGAAAATTAAGCCCAGCCACTTCGTCTAACCGCTCATACAGGCTATGCACCCCGCCCAAGCCTTGCAGTAGGCCTAAAGCCGTTTTTTCGCCAACGCCGGGTACGCCGGGTATGTTGTCCACTTTGTCGCCCATGAGTGCCAGCAGGTCGATGATTAAATGCGGCGGCAGGCCGAATTTGGCTTCTACGCCGGCTACGTCCATTTTGGTGTCGGTCATGGTGTTGATGAGCGTGACGTGTTGGTTCACCAGCTGGGCCATGTCTTTATCGCCAGTGGACACCACCACATCGCGCCCCTGTGCGGTGGCTTGTTGCGCTAGGGTGCCAATCACGTCGTCGGCTTCTACCCCCTCTACCACCAAAATGGGCAAACCCATGGCGGCTATGGCTTGGTGTACCGGCTCAATTTGCACCCGCAGGTCATCCGGCATGGGCGGGCGGTGGGCTTTATACTCGGCAAAAATGTCATCGCGAAAGGTTTTGCCTTTCGCATCAAACACCACAGCTACCGTGCTCTGGGGGTAATCTTTGATCAGGCGGCGCATCATGTTCAGCACCAGCTTTACCGCGCCGGTGGGCATACCTTGCCGGTTAGTCAGCGGCGGCGCGGCATGAAACGCCCGATAAAGGTAGGAGGAACCATCCACTAAAACCAAGGGGGCGGGGTTGGGCATTGGGAGTCTCCGGCGCAAAAGGCGTAAGAATAGCGGATTTAGCATGCACAGAGGCGCGTGGGTGGGCAATTGGGGCACACCGAGTCCACCAAGGTAACTCCATTACCAGTGCCAGGTCAGCCAAAATTCGGTTACCTAGCGCTTGAACCTAGAAACCTCAGTTTGATCATCAAAATCTGCGCAGCCCTGGGGCAGCGCCTAGTGAAAGTTATATTTGGCGAACAACCAACTCGGTTGCCCGCCCAATATAACTTTCACTGGTCAGACCAATGGATTACACAGCTTTTTGGCGCCCCAACTGAGGTTTCTAGGTTAAATTGTTTTTTCTACTCACATCCAAAAACCCGCAACTGTCGCGCAGTGGCTATAGCTTTCAGCCCTTAGTGCATTGACAATTGCGGTGCCACGCGCTCCACAAATCCCCCATCACCCACGCACAGTGGTGCGGTAGTTGCTGCGCTCGTGCTAGTCTTCCAACAATTACCTTGCTGCGCCGATGCCATGATTTCTTCTGGTCCCTTAAAACTCCAAGACAGGCTTGAGCCCATTCTCGCTCTGCTGCAAAAGCAGGAGATTGTGGAGTCCCTGACGCATCGCCAAAAGGGGCCGGCGTTACCGTTACTCGAGCAGTTGGTGCATCGCCAGCACGAGGCGGAATTGCAGCGCAAATTGCGGGTGTTGGAGCCGGCGGATTTGGGACACTTGCTGGAAATGCTGCCCGCCGCAAAACGGTTGTTGGTGTGGTCGCACGTGGAGGAGCAACAAGCGGCGGAAACCTTACTCGAACTCAATGAAAACGCCCTACGCAGCCTGTTTGCCGACACCGCACCGGCCCGCCTTAAAGCGATTTTGGGGCATTTGGATGCGGACAACCTGGCCGATATTGCGGACCTCGTTGAAACCAGTATTTTGGCGGAGGTGAAAGCCGGGCTGGAGACCCAGGAATTACATTGGCTGGAAAACACCCTGACCTACGACGATGACACCGTTGGCAGTTTGATGAGCCGTGATTCGTTGGTGCTTTCTGGCGATTTGACGGTGGACGAAGCCATTGTGCACATCCGTTTGTTGGGCGAATTACCCGAGCAGACCGACAAAATTTTTGTGATAGGCGCGCAGCGCATTTTAGAAGGTGGGGTGCCGCTGACCAGTTTGCTGCTACACAAAGGCTCCACCCACTTGCGAGCCATCATGGACCGCAACCTGGTTAAGTTTGCCCCGCAGGATGAAGCCAAAGATGCGGCCTACGCCTTCGAACGCTACGACTTAATTTGCGCTCCCGTGGTGGATGAGCGGTTGCGCGTTATCGGGCGCCTGACGGTAGAAACCATCATGGACTTTGTGCGCGAGCGCAATGAAGAATTAGAACTGGCCAAACAGGGTTTGAGCCTTGAAGCGGATTTATTCGGGCCGGTATGGAGCGGTGCCCAGGCCCGCTGGTTGTGGCTAGCCGTGAACCTAGTTACCGCATTTTGCGCCACGCGGTTTATTGCCTTGTTTGCCGAATCCATCGAAACACTGGTGGCACTCTCTGCACTTATGCCCATAGTGGCCAGTATCGGCGGCAATGCCGGGCAACAAACCGCCGCCTTAATGATTCGCAGCCTAGGGCAAGACCAGTTACGCGGAGAGAACCTGCTCATCGCACTGCGCAAAGAACTGGGCGTAAGCCTAATTAATGGCTGCATTTGGGGTGCGGTATTAGGCGTGGTAGCGGCAGCACTGTATCAAAATATCGGCCTAGGCGGAGTAATGATGGCGGCGATTATGCTCAACCTACTCGTAGCCGCCATTGCTGGCATTGTTACGCCCATGTGGGTGCACAAGCTGGGCCGCGACCCCGCCATGGGCACCAGTGTGATCCTCACGTTTATCACCGACAGCATGGGCTTCTTCATGTTTTTGGGGTTGGCTACGGCTTTCCTCATCTAGTGACTATTTAGTTAGGGGTTTCGAGCTGTTTTTCCAGAGAATTTCCACTTATCCAGCAACCCCACCCCAACCCTCCCCTTGAAAAGGGGAGGGTGCAAAACAGCATTCAAAACGATGCAGATTCCTTGGTTTGCGGGCTTTTTGCTCCTCCCCGTTTTTAAGGGGGATGTTGGGAGGCAATGGCATTAGGTTAAGGGTTGCGAGCTATTTTTCCGGGTAATTTTCTCTTGTCCAGAAATCCCTCCCCAGCCAATGTCATTAAGTTAAGCCCTACCGCGCTCGTTTTGCACTGATATAGAAGCGTATTTTTCGAATTTTGGCATTGGATCTAACGAAGGATCG
>CAMCXE010000158.1 GCA_945882995.1 Thalassocella blandensis
AGGTGGAGGTGCGAAGATCGTGGATAAATTTGGCGAACGACCACAAGCGTCCGCCGCCTAACCGGGGCAGCGCCGACCCGCTGCAATAGAGTGGCTAGGGTATATCTTAAATTGGGTGAAGATTTGTCTGGACTTGGGGGTCCACTTTACCTGTCGAAGGTCTGGCCTGAACCCTTCGACTGCTTCGCGCTCAGGGTGAGCGGAGATGAAGAACGCTTAAGTAAGTAACCTTCACCTCTTAGTACTCATTAAATATTCGCGTGACCTCTTCAATACTGCTGGTTTTAGTTAAGGCCAACTGCAACAGAATGCGTGCTTTCTCCGACAAGAAATTATCGCCCGGAACAATCTTGGCGTCCTTCCTGCGAATGGTATCTTGCACGCGGCCACCATGAGTACGCGCGGTGGCAACTACCACCACGCCCTTGGCTTGCGCACGTTTAATCGCTTCGGTTTGGCCTGTGGTTGGGCTACCTGCCCCTGTGCCGTCAACAATAATTCCTTTAACGCCGTTAGCGACCATGGCATCAATTAAATAAGCAGGTGCATCGCGGTAGGCGTAAGCCACTTCAACTTTGGGCAATGCGGCGAAATCTATGCCGGCAAACTCAGAGCCATTGGTATGGCGACGCATAGGTTCACGATAAAATTTAATTTGATCGGGGTCGGCAAAACCCAGCGCGCCAACATCAATGCCTTTAAACGTATTCACGCGATACGCGCTGGTTTTGCTCACATCGCGCGCGGTGTTAATCACTTGGTTCATGGAATGCAATACGCCTTTATTCCACGCAGCTTTGGAACCGGCTACGCGCACTGCATCGTATAAATTACGTGGGCCATCGCCACTCAAACCTGTCCAGGGGCGTTGCGAACCCACAAACACAATAGGCTTTTTTGTTCTAACGGTGAGGTTCATATAGAAGGCAGTTTCCGCCATGGTATTGGTACCGTGGGTTACTACAATGCCATCCACATTCGCATCATTCGCCAAGGCATTAAGACGCTTGGCAACGCGTTGAAAATCTTCAAAGGTTTCTGATGATGTGCGATCTTGCGGAGCGCGTTGATCTTCCAGCGTGATATTTGCTATGCCTTTTAATTCCGGCAAATCGTTCACCCAATCTTCCGGATTAACACGAGGATAATCTTTGCCGCCGTAATTGCTGATATTCAATCGTGTATCGCCGCGACTAGCGATGGTACCGCCCATGGACATCAACACAATGTTCGGCAGTTTTACATCAGCAGCAGGCATAGCCGGTTGCGGAGCATAAGTGGGGACTTCCGCCGCGATTGCGGGCAGGCAAACACTGAACATTAGCACCGCCAACCAACGCGCGCGCGGCATAGATATAAGCTTAATTTGATTCATCATAGGTTCGCACCTGTTGGCTAAAAATAATCGGTTGCGGCAAAAACATCGTGGGTGAAGGCAAAGAATTATGCCTAGCGCGAATAGTTCCACACACCCACGACAGCATTAATATTCGTTAAACATGCGTTGAATTTCTTTCGGGTCTTTGGTTTTGGTTAGCGCTAACCGCAATAAAATACGCGCTTTATGGGGAGGCAAATTGTCGGAAGTCACAATGCCCAAGCCGGCCTGCTTTTCGCTCTCCGCCACACGACCTGAACCTTTGCGATCGCCCTTTACAAACACCACGCCCTTCTTCTGGCCTTTTTTAATGGCTTCATCGTCGTTGTCTGTCAGCACAATGCCTTTGGCACCCGCCTTAATGAATGCTTTGATAGTCGTTGCATCGGATTCTTGATAAACATAGGTCACATCAACGCGGGGCAAATCCTTTAAATCAGAAACATCAAATTCGCTTTTGGAGGTGTGGCGGTAAGTGGGTTTGCGGTAGAAAACAATGCGGTCTGAATCGGTATAACCGAGTGGCCCCATGTCGCGCGCAACAAAAGTATCAACGCGATAGGTGTTGCTTTTGGTGGTTTCGCGCGCCGCATTAATTTCGTCGTTCAACATAATCATAACGCCGAAACCGCGTGCATCGGGTGAAGCAGCCACACGCACAGCATTTAACAAATTGAATGGGCCATCGCGACTAACGGCAGAGAATGGCCGCATAGCACCCACCACCATAACGGGTTTATCGGATTTGATGACAAGATTAAGAAAATAGGCCGTTTCTTCTAAGGTTCCTGTACCGTGGGTAACAACAGCACCGGAGGATTCCGGTTGCGCAAGCCATTCATTAATATCCTTCGCGAGCTTTAAAAGGATTTTTGCATCCATGCTGCCAGAACCAATATTGGACTCTTCAAGGTAGGTGATATTGGCGATTTTTTTAAGCTCAGGTAAATCATTAATAAGCTCTACTGGACCAACTTTTCCAGCGGAATACTCCATTAACTTTTGGCGATGATCACCCACACTTTGAATGGTGCCGCCGGTCGTAAATAATTTTACGTTGGGCAATTGCGTTTGCGCAAAAGCGACGCCAGAGAGAAGAAAAATGCCAGAGAAAAGAAAAATGAATGTGCCACAACATTTGCGGCAAAGAAGCGTGCGAATCATGCACCGTCCTCCAAAGAGCCATGCCACTATTAGCATTGGTGCTATTGAAGACGCGCAGGCTAACCGCCCCCCTACCACAAACTTATCGTCGGCCAACACAAATAAGGGCACCTCCGAAAATTCACATTTCGCGCTCTCGCCGCGTCATTTTAGTGCTCAGCCGGTCATTGATACGGCATAAACTCCGTCGCTCCGCGCGAAAATGCCTCGCGATCATCGCTAAAATTAAACTTCCAGAGGGGCCCTTAAGGCGTAGTTGATCTGCGGGCCCATTAATATTTTGTTTAAATTCAAAAATCAAATTATAACCTAGAAACCTCAGTTGGGCGCCAAAAAGCTGTGTGATCCATTGGTGTGATTAGTGAAAGTTAAATTTGGCGGGCAACCTGGTTGGCTGTTCGCCAAATTTAACTTTTGCTAGGCGCTGCCCGGGGGTTGCGCAGACTTTGGTGATCCAACTGAGGTTTCTAGGTTTAACAAAAACCCACCTCCCGACAAGTCGAGTGGTGGGTTTTGCACGTCAGCAAACAAATGATCGAGGGCGACTTAATACGTAATATGTTCACCCGCCAAGGCCGGTGTTATCGGCGGGTTAACGCGGGACTTTGTGGCTTGCTCAAACGCATAGGCAAGGCCTAACAATCTTGGCTCGCTAAACGACGTACCCATAAACGATAAGGTGACGGGCAATTTTCCTGGCGTTACACCAGCCGGCACCATAACATCAGGAAAGCCAGTGATATTGGCAATGCTAGTTGCACTGGGCGCCCTGGGTAAGTTGTAATCTATATCCAACCGCTGGGCAGGCACCGTATTGGTTGGGTAAATAAATGCATCCAATTTATGTTTGTAGAGCAAACCATCCATGTGCCCCGTAATCAATGCAGGGCCGTGGGCTTTTGCTGAAAGATACATCGGATCATCCAAATCATAACCAGCCTGCTCAGTTTTAAATTGCGCCCAGCGACTGGGGTTCGCGAGCTGGCCCGCCTTAGGTTTAAAGTTTTCCGAGCGCTCAATTAATTCGGCGAGTGTTTTTGGATAACCTTTTTTCAACGTTGAAAGATAAGTGCCCACCTGAACCTTAAATTCGCCAGGGCGCATCACCTCGTGAATAGACTGACGCTGCAAAATAAATTCTGGCAACTTTACCTCAACCAAAGTTGCACCCAGCGCTTCAAGTTTTGTACGTGTTTCGGCAAATATTTTTTTAACGCCTTCATCCACGCCGGCATAATCTACCAAGACGCCAAGACGCGCACCTTTGAGTGAATTAGGGTCAAGAAATTTCACATAATCGGTGTGGAATTTTCCCACCGCTTTTGCAGTTTCAGCGTCTGCGGAATCAATGCCAGTCATTGCGCCTAAGGAAGCCGCAACATCATAAATTGAGCGTGCCATGGGGCCGCTGGTATCGAAGGATAAGCCTAATGGAATTATTCCATCGCGCGACAATAATCCACGTGTAGGTTTAATACAGGCCAAGCCTGTAACAGAACAGGGGTTGCGAATTGAACCGCCGGTGTCTGTACCTAATGCAATGGGCGCGTACCACGCAGACACCGATGTTCCAGAACCACCGCTCGAACCCGAGGGCCCACGCAATAAGTCGTGTGGGTTTAGCGTCTGCCCGCCTAAGGAGCTAAACCCATTGGTTTTAGCGCTGGACGCAAATTCACTTAAATTGGATTTGGCGAGAATAATAGCGCCCGCTTCGCGTAAATTTTTTACAATAAAAGCATCGTCTGGCGGCAAAGAACCTTCCAGAAATACTGATCCCCCGGTTGTAGGCATATCAAAGGTATCGTGGTTATCTTTGAGAATAACGGGAATGCCATGCAAAGGCCCACGTGCGCCCTTCGACTTGCGTTCAACATCAAGCGCTTTGGCTTCCGCCAAAGCTTTGGGGTTGAGGTAAATGATTGCATTCAGTTTTGGCCCCGCATGATCATAAGCCTTCACCCGTGCGAGTGATAACTCCACCAATTTCTCTGAGGTTAGCGCGCCGGCTTCCATGGCTTTTTGAAGATCTGCCGTAGTCGCGCTGGACAAATCTAAATCAGCCGCAAATGCACCATTGGCAATCATTAACGCGCAGCTCAATGCAAGAGGCAAGCGAGTAAATTTAATTTTGTTCATTGTTTATCCTCTAAATTATGTGTGAACCATTTGCATTAATAGTCAATTTTTTCGCCTGATAAAGCGGGTGTCAGTGTTGGTGCCTTGCGATGTTTGGTTGAAGCTTCGTAACCACTCGCCAATTTAATTAATGTTGGCTCAGTGAATTTACGACCCAAGAACTGCACGCCAAAGGGCATACCGTCAGAAGGGAAAAAACCACCGGGTACAATAATCGTGGGTAGACCTGTGTATGAGCTGAGGCTATTGCGGGTATCGCTGGTCATGGGAAGTGTTTGCCCAACATCTTCAATAATTGCGGTTCTAAAGGGTAAAACTAAACTGTCTAACTGATAGGTGTCCATTAACTTGACTAAAGCGGAACGCAGCATGTCTTGCGCTTTATAGGCCGCGATTAAGTTGGGGTGTCGCTCCAAGGGGATAGGGTTTTTAGCGGCATCAATAATAGCGGGCTTCACTAAAGCACCACCCTTTTGAATCATTTCTGCGACTGTGCGAACGGGGGCATCTTTAGGTAAGGCCGCAAGGTATTTGTTAATCGCTACAGCACGCTCAAACCCCGCAGCAGAGGCATCGAATTGGGCTTGCACCAGATCAAAATCAAGATTGAGCGGCTCAACAACAATGGCGCCCGCCGCACGCAGATCTTTTACCGCTTTATCAAAAAGTACCTGCCCTTCAAGGTGCACTTTGCCTTTGCGAACCATTTGACTGAGCACACCAACGCGTGCGCCTTGCAAACCTTTAGGGTTAACGTATGACACGTAGGATTGCTCAGGCATTTTACCCACCGACTCTTCCGTGGCGAGGTCTGCTGCATCGTAGCCTGCAATCACATCAAGTACCGCTGCACAGTCATAAACACTGCGGCACATAGGCCCACCATTTTCTTGACGCGGTGAACTCCACATCATGCCGGTGCGAGACACCAAGCCGTGCGACATGGCAAAACCAACCAAATTACTGTTAGCGCTGGGGATTGTGATTGAACCGCCGGTATCAGACCCCAAACCAAAGGTGCTAAACCAGGCCGCCATGGAGGCACCCGTACCGGAACTTGAGTAACCCGTGAGTTTTTTAAGGTTATACGGGCTGAGAACCTGCCCCTGAAGTGTGCTTGCGCCCTGATTGGCAACACCATACCAATCGGACTGATTGAGCTTACCCAAAATCACCACACCGCTGGCTCGCAAACGGTCAACAATAAAACTATCGTAGACCGGCTTAGAGGTTGCCATGGGTTTAAACCCGCCGGACGTCGGCATGTCTTTAGTATCAAAAACATCTTTTGCCAATACGACTGTGCCGTGCAGGGGGCTTCGCACGTTGCCGGATTTGCGTTCTGCATCCAGCGCACGTGCTTCGCTCAAGGCAAGCGCACGGTCCTTCAAGGTAATAATGGTATTGAGCTTGGGGCCTTTCTGATCGTAGGCGTCAATCCGTGCAAGATACAATGTCAATAGTTGCTCGGCAGTTAACTTACCGCTTGCCATAGCAGCCTGTAATTCCGCAATGGTTGCTGTACCTATTTCTAGCTGAGCGGCCTGCGCGCAAGAGAATGTAAGGCTTAAGCTCAAGAGTGCAGCTTTACAGATATTCAGGCGTGTCGTCTTTTGCATACTAGAACCCCTAAGGAATGTAGGAAAAAATAAAATCAAACTTGCTAGTGCGCCTTATTGTTTTGCCACAGGTACAGACCCAAGCACAGCCCCAAAGTCCGGTGGCGGCAGGCGATGCCCCGTCGCAACTTCATAGGCAGATGACACTTTCAATAGCCAGAAGCCACTTCCAATAAAGCCCCTTCGTCGCCCGGCCCCGTCCAAAAATTAATACTGGATGGCATAGGCGTAGCCATGGTGGATACCTGCGTACCCGTTTTAAGGCTTAGTTTTTTTGGTCGCTGGTGAGCGCAATATGCGGCTCGTACACAACGGCATGAAATCCATGCTGGCATTATGATTTCAGGCATGCCCAGCAAATCCGTAATTATTTTACTGGCATATAGAAGCAACCAATAACTTTGCTGATTCGAACCGCCTAAAACCTGAGCATGATCCCAATGCCTTCCAATAAGCTATTTTGTTAAGGGACCAAAATCAATTGCCGGTTTGCGATGTTTAGTCGCCGCTTCGTATAGGGAAGCCACTTTTAAAATCATGGGTTCTTCACCAATGCCAGACCAGAATGACATTCCGTAGGGCATGGGATTTTTCAATGTAGAGGCCCGAGTTTCATTGGCAGTTTCTTTGTATTCATCTTGTTTTTCATTCAGCACATAGGTGGGCTCATAAATAACGCTGTTGAAGCCTGCAGGGACTGTAATTTCGGGAATACCTAAATCCGCACTGGTTGGAAAACGGCCAGAGGGGCGATTATTAACGGTGGGCTGATTGGCATAGCCGATGAGTGCTGGCGGTACTGTGGTGGTTGGATTAACCAAAATATCAAGATTATTTTGTTGCATGACTTTGTTCACCACCATGCGCATAACATCGCGCATTTTTACGCGTTGGGTAATGCCATCAGTTTGAATATTGATGGTGTTTTCCCAATTCTCCATAGCCACTTCGCGGTTTTGTACGTAGTACTTGGCGTTGTTATTCAGGCTTTGCCAATCCTTTATTTTGCTATCGCCACGCATCGCTAAATATTGTGCCATGTGTAAACTAAAACTTGCGGTACGAGGCGAGCTGGTCACGGTGCGAATGTTAAGTTTTTCGGCTATTGGCGCTTGACCCAAAGCGATCTTGGCCATGTAGTCACGGCTGCTTATGTCATAACCAGGCACTTCAAAGGTTTGTTTTTTCTCCACGACTTGGGCCAGATATTCCGGCATGTGCATGGGCAAAATTTCTGCCAATGCCTGCTGAAAGGTGTAGGTCATATCCGCAATTTCTGCATCATCTGGATAGGCTGGGTCTTTTGACTCCACCAACTCCGCGCCCAATTCATCGCGCAATACGCGCTTCATTTCTGCATTGCTTTGATCGCTAATCGCCCGGTCGTTAGCCGCATGTTTAACCATATATTCGCGCACAATTCCAATGCGTAAACCGGCTAGAGGTTTTTTACCTTTCTTAATTTTATCCACAGTAAAAGATGCATAGGGCTGATTGGGAATGAGCGCTTTGGGTAAGGCGCTGTAAACATCACGCGGGTCAAAATAACCGCGCTCTGGGTCTTTTAGCGCATCCAACACCTGCGCCGATTCTCGAACAGATTTGCAATGAATTCCCGCGCGATCTAAATAGGGATCTGCGCCAATTGCACCGCCGTAAGCCATTAAACCTTTAGTGGTCACCAAACCCACTACGCCATTGCGCCACGCCGGTTGGCGACATGAACCGCCAGTTTCCTCGCAAATAGAACACACGCTGAGGTTAGCGCCCACAGAGACTGCAGAGCCCGAACTGGAGCCGCCGGTTTCTCGCTCGGTGTCATAAGGATTACAACTTGCCCCACCCCAAGTACTGCGTGCGCCAGCGCCATAGACTTTACTCTTTTGTTTGGCATTACCCGTTGGGTCACCAGCACCACCGTTGTATTCAGAGAGGTTGGCCTTGGCGTAAATGATGGCGCCCTTTGCACGCAGCTCGGCGACCAGGGTTGCGTCTTTAGGTGCAGCATCCAACGCGTAAGCCGCGTCGGCTCCGCCGGTAGAGCGCATGTCGGCGGTGTCGAAAACATCTTTAAACGAGAAGGCCACGCAGTACATGGGCAGCTTTTTTAAATCGGGTTTGCGGCCATATTTTTCATCCAGCGCGGCCGCTGTTTCAAGTGCATCGGGTTGTTTGCGAAAATTTTCACAGGCGGCAGGACAGCTTGCAGGCAAAGGGCCGTCGTTGGGTGCGAGGTCACAAGTCGCGCTGCAACTGACTGAGCGCTCACCACGAATATTGATGGTGTTTAGCGCACTTAATTGTTTAGTACCGGGAATTCCAACCAAGGAGCCAAATTGCAATTTGACGGCGGGATTTGACGCCGCGCTATCCATGCGGCCATATTCAATGGGTAGGCCCTTGTAGCTGGCTAAGTTCGGCAACAAGGAACCTGCAGCGACGGTAGTGGTTGGAAATTGCAATGCTTTTCCTGCGCGTATCGGGCCGGTTACGGCAGGAATACTCGCGCCATCTTTGGTGACCAATTGCGTACACACCCCGTTATACGCTTTGGCGCGGTCGATGTAGGCTTGCACCGCATCTACGCAGGTGGTCTTACCTTTTTTTATTGCCGCGTGCAGCTCATCAATGCTTGCTTCTTCAATCTGAAACGGGGCTTTTTCAGCCAGTGATTGACTTGCGGTGGGTAGGACTAACGCCGATGTAAAACTGAGTTTGGCTACAAAAACCAGCATCTTGAAAAGGTTACGGTTGAATCTGTTCATTACCTGCCCTGCCTATTAGTGATTCCGTTGCTGCTGAAACGGATATCGGTGTCTATTGCCGTAATGACGAGGCGCGAAACATTCACCCTACTGGCCTTGCACGCCCGGCTAAGAAGACGCTTACCTATGTCGCGGGTAGGGTGAAAACAGGACAACCGCGTCTGTTCGTCATGGACAACCACAAAACCTTCGGCTTTACACTGTGTTTAACCTAGAAACCTCAGTTGGGCGCCAAAAAGCTGTGTGATCCATTGGTGTGATTAGCAAAAGTTAAAAATTAAGGGCAACCTGGTTGGTTGTTCGTAATTTTTAACTTTTGCTAGGTGCGCCAATGGGTTGCGCAGACTTTGGTGAGCCAACTGAGGTTTCTAGGTTTAAGTTTCAACCTAAATAGGAGGCGAGCGCTAGCCATGCTTAATTTTCCCCTGAGCCACATCGACTTTTTTAGCCACTATTTTGAGCAGAAGCCACTGCTC
>CAMCXE010000159.1 GCA_945882995.1 Thalassocella blandensis
AACCAGCGGTTACACGCCACTTGCCAATGCGCATAAGGCATCAGCCACTTCAAAAGGGCCGGCGGCATGAGCGTAATAAACATAATCAGAGTAAACACCACAAACAAACTGGTGATGAGGATTCCCAAAAAATGGCGCAGCAAGGTAACAACAAGTGAGGTCATCGCAATTATTTAAATACATGAGTAGTGAACTTTGATTTCTGGCACGGGTCTTTGAATGCCTGCAAGCTTTGTATCAGCTTGTTGAAATTCTACTCACGAAGAAAACGCAAAAGAGAGCCATGATGAAAGGACAGGTGATTAAGCAGCTTTGGCTAAATTTTTGGCGCGAGAACAAATCCTCTGTGATTTTTTTAGCCCTTATGCTTATGTTTAGAAGCGCCTGCGCCGATTGGAACACCGTACCCACCGGCTCAATGAACCCCACGATTATTGAAGGCGACCGCATTGCCGTAGATAAAATGGCCTACGATATTCGCATTCCTTTTACCCATATTTCCCTGCGAAAACTCAGCGACCCAGAGCGCGGCGATATTGCTGTTTTCGACTCAAAAATTTCGGATAAACGTTTGGTAAAACGCGTGATAGGCGTACCCGGCGACAGAATTGCGATGGCTAACAATCAACTGCTGATTAATGACGCTGCGATCGATTACGATAAAGCCGAAGGCAGCATCGACCAAGTTGAACATCTCTATAACACGCCTCACATAGTGCGCATCAGCAGCAGCGCCAATCAGGCTTTTGCAAACTTTCCCACGGTGGTTGTACCAGTAGACCATTATTTAATGCTGGGTGACAACCGCGATAAAAGCGCTGATTCAAGGGTGATTGGATTTGTGCCTCGCGGGGAATTTGTGGGCAGATCACGCGCTGTGGTGATGTCGATTAACTATGACAATTTCTATTTACCGCGTTTGGATAGGTTTTTTAAGAGTTTGTGATTAACACCTAGCATATGTGATGCTTGCATTTAGAAGGGAATCGTCATCCTCGCGTAGCGGGATGACGACGAACAAATAGACACATCACAACTAACAAGAACAGTCTCCAAAAAGGAGATAAAGCTCTACTCTCAACCTAGCCAGCTTTATCCACAAAATACTTTCGCACTTCCAACCAATTATCCTAGAAACCTCAGTTGGGCGCCAAAAAGCTGTGTAATCCATTGGTGTGATTAGTGAAAGTTAAAAATCACGTGCAACCTGGTTGGTTGTTCGTGATTTTTAACTTTTGCTAGGCGCGCCAAGGGGTTGCGCAGACTTTGGTGATCCAACTGAGGTTTCTAGGATTATTCACCCGCACACCGGCAACTTCATTCACATTATCCTAGAACCCTCAGTGGGGCGCCAAAAAGCTGTGTAATCCATTGGTGTGATTAGTGAAAGGGGTTGCGCAGACTTTGGTGATCTAACTGAGGTTTCTAGGTTGAACCTAACCCATGCTCGCACAGGCAAACGCCGACCCAATGCTCGGCCCAATCTGCGCGCTTCGTCTCAATTGGGCACGCATACTGTTATCGTCTGTTTTTCTTAGTTCGCAGTTTACGCAAACGATCACTAATCGCTTTTTCCTCCGCCCTTTTTGCCTCCGCCAACTTCGCCTCGGCTTCTTCCCGCGTAGTCATCTCTGGCGTTTCAAAACCAATGCGGCCTAATAAGCCAGCGCGTAATTCGGTAATTAACAGCGTAGAGACTTTCTGTAATTCCACGCCGCCGCCCTTGCGCAAGCAGCGGCGGCTCACGCCAATGGCTTCTAGAATTTCCAAATCCGTTTCGGGCAATGAATCCAGCTTAAACCATTTTTTTAGCTGCTCGGGATAAGCTTTGGCTAAGTAGTCGGCAGCGAACATGGCGATGTCGATGTAGTCAAAAACTGTGTCTTTTATGGCGCCGGTAATTGCCAGGCGAAAACCGCAGGTGGGTGGGGTTAATTTGGGCCATAAAAAGCCGGGGGTGTCGGTTAAAATAATGCCGTTTTCCAATTTAATTTTTTGTTGGCTTTTGGTAATGCCCGCCTCATTGCCGGTTTTTGCAATGGTGCGGCCGGCAAGGTTATTAATAATGGTGGATTTACCCACGTTGGGAATACCCATAATCATGGCGCGCACTGGCATTTTATTGTGGTCGCGCTGCGGTAACAGGGCATTACACATCGGCAATAAGTGTTGCATAACCCCCGGCTGTTTTTGACTCACCGGTAGGGCTTTAATACCTTGCTCTGCTTCCATTTTTGCCACCCACAGGGCGGTTATTTCCGGGTCCGCTAAATCGGCTTTATTCAACAATTTTATGCAGGGGGTGTTGCCGCGCAATTGCGGCACTAAAGGGTTTTCGCTGGAAAATGGAATGCGTGCGTCTAGCACTTCAATAATAACGTCCACTTGCGGCATGACTTCGGCGATGTCTTTACGCGCTTTGTGCATGTGCCCGGGGAACCAGTTGATTGTCATGGGGTAACCTTTTGAATTAAATAATTATTGGGGTGCAGGTGCCGGGGCTGAATTACTCCGGCAAATAAGCGCAGCCTTGAGTGTCTTGTATTTTGAGAATGGGGTGCTGGTATACACGGCGCAAATAATCGTCGCGCAATAGAGCTTCCGCTGGCCCAGCGGCGACTTCACCGTCACCCAACAACAGTAAAAAATGGGTGCCAAAACGCGCCGCCAAGTTGAGGTCGTGCAGGCTGGCAATACAGGTGCCGTTTTGGCGGTGGCAGTGCGTCACTAGCTGCTCCAGCAGGCGCACTTGGTAATGTAAGTCTAGGTGGTTGCTGGGTTCATCCAGCAGCAGGTTAGGCGCGCCTTGTGTTAACAAGCTGGCAATGGCTAAACGCTGCCGTTCGCCGCCGCTAAGCTGGTCAACCGGCCGTTCCGCCAAAGGGGTTAAGTCAGTTTGGGCTAAGGCTTCCGCTACCCGCTGCTGATCCTCGGCGGAATCCGCCCGCCACAGGCTTTGAAACGGATGGCGCCCCTGCAACACCAGCTGGCGCACACTGGCCGGAAAGGCGAAGGCCTGATCCTGCTGCAACACGCCAAGGCGCTGGGCGAGTTGGCGACGGGGCCAGCTGGCTAAGGGTTGGCCTAAAAATCGAATCTGGCCGGCGGCGGGGGTGAAGAGGCCGGCAAGACTGTTCAACAGCGTGGTTTTACCTGTGCCATTGGCCCCCAACAACACCCAAATTTGGCCGGGCAGCACCTGCAGGTTTAGGTCGCGGCACAGGACTTTTGCGCCCTGCTGTAAGTGTAGGTTTTGTACTTCAAAAATCGGTGCAAGGCTCACGGGTGCCCCCCGCTGCGACGCAATATCCACAAAAATACCGGCACGCCCAAAAACGCGGTTACCACACCCACTGGCAGCTGCACCGGGGCCAAGAGGCTGCGCGCTAGGGTGTCCGCCAACATAACCAAGGCGCCACCGAGTAGCGCACAGGCAGGCACCAGTAGCCGGTGGTCCACCACGCCTAATAGGCGCAGCAGATGCGGAACCACCAAGCCCACAAAACCCAAGGTGCCGCCCAGAGTTACTGCCAGAGCGGTGGTTAGGCAGGCCAGCAGATACAAACTGAGCCGCAAACCGGTAACCGGCACACCCAATGCCCGGGCTTGTAGTTCGCCACGCATCAGCACATTTAGGTGGCGGCCCATGGCTGTGGCTAGCACCAGTGCCAGCAGCAAACCGGCGCCCGCTAGCCAGGGTACAGGCGCATCACTCAAGTCCCCCATCAGCCAGAACAGCATGGAATGCACGCGCTTGTCGGGGCTCATGGTCAGAATAAAGCTAATGCAGGCGCCCCAACCGGCTGCCACCACTACGCCGGTGAGCAGCAACCGCGTGTTATCCCAATGCTGACGCACATCCGCCAACAGCAGCACTAAACTCATGGCGCCTAAGGCGCCCAAAAAAGCCAGTTGTGACACAGCAGTACCGCTCAGCCCGAAGCTAATGGCCAGCAGGGCCGCGGTAGCCGCCCCTCCGGATACGCCGAGGATGGAAGGGTCCGCCAAAGGGTTGCGCAGCAGAATTTGCATCAGGCACCCCGCAACAGCCAGCAGCCCACCACACACCAGCGCCGCCAATGCCCGCGGCAGCCGCAGCTGCCACACAATGCTGCCATCCAAACTTTGAGGCGCCAGCAAGCCGATGGCCAGCTGGCTCAGGCTCATGGCCGTGCTGCCACAAGCTATGGCCAAGCCTAGGGCTACAACCAGTAACAACCCGAGAGCTGTGAATAATAAACTCGGCGAACGCATCGCAAACCCACATGAATGAAGGCCGCCAGTATAATCCCAGAACCCGCCGTTAAAACCGCCGGCGGTTGCCGAATGCTGTAATCGGTAGGACCATCCCTAGCGCGGCGGTTTGTGGATGAAGCCGGCTGGCTGCATCAACACCTGTTCACCCTGTGCGACCAAGCCTTGTGGGTAGTTGCAGGGGCGGCGGTGATCCCCTTGAAGTGAATAGGGCGCACGGGCCGCTTAAGCACATAGGTGCGCCCCTTAGAATTTTTAAGCGCAAGGGCGCAGCGAAAGTGGCCATGCTCCGCCCGCTGCTGTAGTATCTCCCGCCTTTTAGTGAACCCGTGGCACGCACTGTAGGGCGCAAGGTTTTGACAGCTCACGACGGCTTGTCGATTCCGCCTAAGCCTTTGCGCACGCCACTTGCCTGCACCAATCAACAGACGCCCCGCTATGAATGCCACCCTGCAAAACACCTTAAACGCCCCTCGCTACCGCAACGACGGCACCTTAGTCATCCAAGGTGGCCGCCCTATTCACGGCACCATCAAAGTGCGCGGCGCCAAAAATAGTGTGCCTAAAAACATGGTGGCAGCACTGCTCACCGAAGAGATCACCGAAATTCGCAGCGTGGCGGATGTGCGCGACGTAGCCATTATGGCGGAGCTGGTGGCGGCGATTGGCGGCCAGGTTACGCGCAACGCGCTGGACGGTAGCCTAACCATGGACCCGCGCCACATTGCCCCCATGTCCCCCGACACCGCAGCGCATTTTTCCGACATCAGCCGCATTCCCATTTTATTGTGCGGCCCGCTGCTGCATCGTTTCGGTGAAGCCTTTATTCCCAATTTAGGTGGCTGCGTTATTGGCGCTCGGCCCATTGATTTCCACCTCGCCGCCTTAAAACAATTTGGCGCAACTTTAGAAGAGCGCGCCGACGGCATTTACTTGACTGCCACACACTTGCGCGGTGCGCGTATTAATCTCGACTTTCCCAGCGTAGGCGCCACAGAGCAGGTTATTTTGACCGCGGTATTAGCCGAAGGCGAAACCGAATTATCCAATGCCGCCGTTGAACCTGAAATTATGGATTTAATTGGCCAGCTGCAAAAAATGGGCGCGCAAATTACCGTGGAAACCGACCGCGTCATTCGCATTAACGGCGTAAAAAAATTGCGCGGCTGTGTGCATGTAGCCCTGCCCGACCGTTTGGAAGTGGCCTCCTGGGCCTGCGCTGCCGCCGCCACCGACGGCGAAATTTTTGTAGAAGGTGCGCGCCACGGTGATTTATTTGCCTTCCTTAACGCTTACATGCGCGCCGGCGGTGATTTTGAAGTGACCGAAACTGGCATTTGGTTCCGCCGCAGCCAACAGGGTTTACACCCCGTGTGTTTAGAAACCGGCGTACACCCAGGTTTTATGACCGACTGGCAACAACCCTTCGCCACCATGCTCACGCAAGCCGCCGGCGTTTCCATCATTCATGAAACCGTATATGAAGGCCGCTTTGGTTATGTGCACGCCCTCAACAAAATGGGCGCAAACATTGCTCTGCGCACCGACTGTTTAGGCTCGCGCTGCCGATTTGGCCGCTTAAATCACGAACACAGCGCCATTATTTCCGGCCCCACGCCCATGCAGGGCTCACACATTGCCATCCCCGATTTGCGCGCAGGGTTTTCCTACGTCATTGCCGGTTTAATTGCCAATGGCACTTCGCACATTTCAAACATTGGCTTAATTCAACGCGGTTACGAATTTTTTAACGAAAAACTCACCTCACTGAATGTGGATTTTGAAATTACTGGCCGCAATAATAAATAACGGCTAGTAGCGTATTCCTGTATTTTCGGCAGGGATTGCGCGCCTGTAGGTCGGCATTCATCCCGACTAGCCACCTCGAATGTCGGGATGAATCCCGACCTACAAGAGTAAGCCGCCAGCCGGCGTCAAAGCCATTTTTATCTGCACATAAATACGCGAAGGCTTTTCACGGTGACGCGCCCTACCCGTAGGTGGAGATTCATCCCCACAGCATCCTCAGATGTCGGGGTAGATCCCGACCTAGCAGGCCGCTCGACCTCCCCACAATCATTGTTGACCATCGCTCAAAAGCGTCCGCATCACGGGTCCGTTTAGGTTGCTAGGTGCAAAAGTGACATATCCCACACTGCGGCTATACTCATCATCTGTATCACCTCTGCGCGTGCGCAGGGGCTTTAAAAAGTCGACCAACCGGCGGCCTGCGCCCGCGGCTTAACTGCCGAAGCAAGTCGGTAACTCAGATAAAAACCGGGCCGCTAACCCAGTCGACATGAACATTTCTGCACAGTGAACCTCAACTATGCTCACCGATGATACCGCTATACAAGCCGCTATTTGCAGTATTTTCCGTCAGGCGTCGCTGCAGCAGATGCGCCAGTTTTCCGCCTGCCCAAGCTTAGAGCTTGTAGAGCTGGATGAAGCTTACGCCTTGGGGCAGGTGGTCTCTCGCCAAATGGTACTTATCGTCATCTCCGCGGACGAATTACTGGTCACATTTAAGCTGCTATTTAATGCCACCGAAGCCGACCGTTTGCGGCAGCTCAAATTTCCGCATCCAGAGGCCGAAGAAGACGCCAAAAACGCCCTTACTCTCGATTACGTTAAGGAGCTGGTCAACCAAATATGTGGGCGTATTTGCCGCGTATTTCAGGTTAATGGTCTTTCCTTGGGCATGAGTATTCCACTCAGCATGCACGGCTTTTATGAAATTTACACAGACTATACCGCTGGCGGGGCGCTGCACAAATTTAGCCACGCTTGGCGTATCAATGGCGAGTTCGGCTCAATGATTTGTACCGCGCAAGTCGAAATAACCCAGCCCCATGCCGTCGACAATTTACAAATTCTCGACGAGCCAACCCCCAATGATGACGACGAACTGGAGTTTCTATGAGTCAGAACAATGAATTGCTGGCCTGCTACAAGGTGCTCTCGGTCCTTGAGACCGCCAGCGACAATACTGAAACCATGCTCGATAACATTCCCGGCGTGGTGGTGGTGCTGAACAAAAACCTTCAGGTGCTTCGCGGCAATGAAGAATTTGCAACGCTCTGTGGACGCAGTATGGATACGCTATTGGGCTTTGATTTTATCAGTCTCTTTAGCGAAGAAAATTCCGCCGCCCTACAGCACCACATCACGCGGCTGCGTACGAATATGCGGCCTAATGCGCGTATGGATTTTGAACTCGAAATTATCCCGTTTACTGCAACGCGCCAAGCTTGCCAGTTTTATTGGCAGGCGAGCTTAGTAAAATTGCCAAAAAGTGCCGAAGGCGATTTGATTAGTATTACCGGCAAAGATTTATCCGCACTTTATCAGTCCGAAATGAAGCTCAAAAGCCTTTTCGCCAACTTACCATTGGGCATGCTCATAATTAACGCTGAGGGTAAAATTTCCGAGGTGCTGGCCCAATATACTGAAGTGTTGTTTGACCGCAGCGATTTGGTCGGTCACACCTTGGCAAACTTACTTAAAGACGCCAGAAATTTAGGTGAAACCCAAATTGCCGAGGGTTTAATCAATTTCAATGAATGTTTTGGCAAAAGTAAAATGCACTATGAAAACATTCAAAAAACCCTGCCCTGCATGCTGGCCATAAACTACCCGTACGACAGCAATACCAAATGGATAAATATTAATTACCAACCCATTTTTAAGGCCAGCTCTGTTGAAGGCTTTATTTTGCTTATTGAAAATGCCACCGACAGCGTGCTCGCGCAAAAAGAAATGGAGCGCATTTCAGTATTGGAAAGACAGATCCAAGCGGTTTACGAGTCGGCCATTCGCGACCCATTAACTGGTTTGTTTACACGCCTATTTATGAAAGACGGCTTAACCAGCTTAATTGGCAATTTTTCCCGCGGTAGCATTGCCGAGCTGGCGGTACTCTTGTTGGATGTGGATCACTTCAAGAATATTAACGACACCTACGGGCACAAAATCGGTGACACTATTCTCAGTGCGGTGGGCAAAATTATTCTGCAACAAATTCGGGATACCGACGTGGCCATTCGTTACGGCGGTGAAGAATTTTTAATTATCCTGCCGTCCAATACTAGCCACAAGACTTCGTGCCGAGTGGTAGGAGACAGAATTCGAGCAGCCTTGGCGGATTATCTGCTTACCTTGGAGTCTGGCGAGACTGTAGGCGTGAAAATCAGTGGCGGGGGCGCTTGGTGCCGCAAAGACGAAAATCTGAACCTTGCCATTGAACGCGCCGATGGCTATTTATATGAAGCAAAGCGATCGGGTCGAGATCGAATTATTACCGAAAGTGGCAAATAAGGCGTAAACACATGGCGAACCCTAGCGGTGGAGCCTATCCAATGGCCCTGGGGCCGCACCAACAGAAACTAAGTGAGAGTGACGACAATATGGCAAGCATACTAATTGTGGACGATTCCATGACATTTAGAGAAGAGCTGAAAGCCACTCTGGCGGGAGCCGGATTCGACGTGGTTGAGGCAGTGGATGGTGAAGATGGGTTAACTCAAGCGGAGGCACACAAAGTGGATTTGATTATTAGTGACTTCAATATGCCCAACATGGACGGCTTAACCATGTGCGCGCACCTTCGCGATCGCGAGGTTAAAACCCCCATTTTTATGTTGACCACCCAAGTGAATCCGGAACTTAAAGCCCGCGCATCGCAATTGGGTGTAAAGGCGTGGATAGTCAAGCCGCCCAATGTGGCCGCCTTGCTCAAGGGTATTGGCAAAATGCTGGGAACGAGTTGATTTCAGCTATGCCTTTGAACCTAGAAACCTCGGTAAGATTTGCTTCGACTGTGCCTAGCAACCCGGGTTTAAATTTCCTCTGCCGCTGGAGTGGCGGCCGCTGAAGCATTCAACCTAAAAACCTCAGTTGGATCACCAAAGTCTGCGCAACCCCTTGGCGCGCCTAGCAACAGTTAAAAATCACGAACAACCAACCAGGTTGCCCGTGATTTTTAACTGTTGCTAATCACACCAATGGATTACACAGCTTTTTGGCGCCCAACTGAGGTTTCTAGGTTTAACGGCTAAATGCAGAGGCCGCAGAGCTGCAATCTTTCCCTATGACACCAATGCCATTAAGTTACCTAATTACCACCATCCCTAAGCCGCACAATGCTGGATATTTAACCAGTATAAGCAGCATTCTCGCAAGGGGTAATTTATGGCTCGTAACAAAATCCAGTTCCAGAAGGGGTTCGGTCTGGTCGACTTCCTGAAGGCGTACGGTACTGAACAGCAGTGTTTTGACGCCCTGTAT
>CAMCXE010000160.1 GCA_945882995.1 Thalassocella blandensis
AAATCAGGGTGAGCTAGGCGGCTGTACAAATTTTGTACAATTTGGGGCGGTTTGTGTACAGTTCATGGGGGGCTCCAATAAAGTCTGGTGTGGATTATGCCTTTAGTGTGCTGTTTTTAAAAGGGATTTTTCTTAACTTAATGACATTGGTGGGGAGGGAGTCTTCGTTGCTCAGGGATGTTGACTAGATAAACTAGCCGTGGCCGGCGGGGTTCAGGTTTAGAGTGATGTTGGCGGTTGGGCCTGTGGCTTGGCCCAGGCTGGTGCCGGGGAGGTCGGTGAAGCCGGTGAAGGCTTGGGCGATGGCGGCATCAATGCTGTTGGCGAAGGTGATGGTGGTTTGGAGGTCGTTGGTTGCAGGGACGTTGGAGATTTTCCAGCTTTCTTTTTCGCAATAGTCGACCCGAGACATATCCCTCTCCAGCACAATTATTGTGTAAAAAATTTGAATATGCTTATTGCCCGCAACGACTTCTATAGTGAAGTGATCTTCGCCTGCATAATCTTCGTCGGGTTCATATTTATACCAGTATTTTCCCGAATCCTTAGCCGCAAGGTCCTCTCTCTCAACACTGCCGTGACTGGGTTCTGTTAGGAACTTCACCTCGATATCGAGACGAGGAGCATTCGACCCAGTAGCAGAAAAACTATTCCCGACTTTGGCCCCGCTATAGTCAACAAAATACCTGTCAGCAGAAGATGTTGGGTAAATTGACAATCCTTGAGCGATACTTTTGAAGGTTCTACAAACACCAAGCTTGCCAACGAAAATCGAATCATTATTTTTATTAGTATTACCTTGCGCAGAAACGGATTTTGCTGCGATATAAATAGCGGGCGGCGCAGTGTGATTTAAGGGTTGGCCTATCCACATAGTTGTTTACTCGAGTGTTAAGCCCATTCGCGCTTGAGTATTTAAAATTAGATTAGCCCAATTATTTTCATCGGTATTGGGCTGAATTATTTGGGACGCTTCAGCTAAAACAATCGTAACTATTCAGCATATTTCCCCGTCATCCCCGCGCAGGCGGGGATCCAGCGGTCAATAGACGGTTTTTACTTGAGCGAATATCGTGATAGCGTCGGAGCAGTTGCCATCTGGATCCCCGCCTGCGCGGGGATGACGTGAGAAAATGAAAATTGTGCTGAATAGTTACAAACAACCAATGGCAAAATCAATGGGGTCACAACATCAATGCAGCCAGACTCCATTTAAAACATTATCCTAGAAACCTCAGTTGGACGCCAAAAAGCTGTGTAATCCATTGGTGTGATTAGTGAAAGTTAAAAATGCCGGGCAACCTGGTTGGTTGTTCGGCATTTTTAACTTTTGCTAGGCGCGCCAAGGGGGTGCGCAGACTTTGGTGATCCAACTGAGGTTTCTAGGATTAACAACACACCGTTTCCATCCACCCACTCACCGCCTCCTCGGTTTTTTCATCGGGCGAATTAAACCCTCCAACCCTTCCCGTCGCACCTCCAAAGCCAGGGCCAGTAGGCCGCCCAGTTGGCCGCTGGGGAACCCCTGCTGAGACAGCCATAACAAATAGTCCTCGGGCACATCGATCAGCATGCGCCCTTGGTATTTGCCGAAAGGCATGGCGGTAGTGGCCAAGGCGATAAGGTGGTGGGATTCGAGCATAGGTGCACCGCGTTACGGCGAGTTATTCGCTGGTTTTGCTGCCCAGCAGCCGGTCTTTAAATTCCAACAATTTGCCCACGCCAGAGCCCAACTGCATTAGGCGGCGCAGGTTGTCGGGGCTGAGGCTTTGCAAATCCTTGGACCAACCGGAGAGTAGTACCAACAACTCTTGAACCTGCTGCATTTTGCCTTGGGCGTATGCATCTTCGGAGGACGCGGGGGTGACCTCGAGTAGCTCGCCGATGGTATTCAAGGTTGGGTCCAGCTCGCGCTTGCGACGCTCTTCCATGACCCGCAGGGCCATGTCCCAGGTGTCGCCAGCTAGGGTGTAATATTCTTTGCGGTCGCCGGGCTGGTGCTGCAGTTTAACCAAGCGCCAAGACTGCAGCTCCTTTAAGCCCACGCTGACATTGCTGCGCGAAATTTCCAGGGATTGAGCGATGTAGTCGGCGTTGATGGGGGCTTGGCTCAGCATCAGCAGCGCGTAAATTTGGCCCACCGTGCGGTTGATTCCCCAACGGCTGCCCATCTCGCCAAAATGCAGCACAAATGACTGGATCAAGGGTGTCATGGTATTTGCTGTAACCTTTTGTATTTTTTGAAAACTCGAAAAATATACCACATTCGACTATGGCCTCAAAAGCATCAAGCCAGCCATATGGGGCGACGTGCATTGCAATTAACGCTGCTGCGATGCTTAACCCCACCAGACAACCACAGGATGCGGGTGGTGTAGCTGCGACCTTGGTGCCTTTGTGAACGGCCTTAGCCATTTTCGACGCCCTACCAATACACCTCCGCGGAAGAACTTGCGTAAGCGCGCAACCAAGGTTTGTAGGTTCAACAGTTGTAATTACACCCATAACCAGCCACATTTAGCCTAACCCCCTCAACGAGCCGCCTATGCCTCACGAACTTGCCCTCATTACCACCTTAGCCAGCGGCTTGGGCTTGGCGTTGGTGTTTGGCTTTTTTGCCTCACGCTTACGCCTACCGCCGCTGGTGGGGTATTTGTTTGCGGGGGTGATCATGGGCCCCGGGGTGTCTGGGGGCGTTGGGGATATGGAGTTGTCCACCCAGCTGGCCAGCGTTGGGGTGATTTTGTTGATGTTTGGCGTGGGGCTGCATTTTTCCATCAAGGACCTGCTAAGCGTTAAGGCCATCGCCCTGCCCGGGGCGCTGCTGCAAATTGTCATCACCAATAGTTTAGGCATTACGCTAGCAAGGCACTGGCAGTGGTCCTGGGGCGAAGCCTTGATGTTCGGCTTGGCGCTGTCGGTAGCCAGCACCGTGGTGCTGATGCGCGCCCTAGAAGCCCGCGGCTTGCTTTCCACCATTAACGGCAAAATTGCCATGGGCTGGCTGGTGGTAGAAGACTTGGTGATGGTGTTAATGCTGGTGTTATTGCCCCCCCTCACCGGCGTATTAGGCGGAAAGCCGCTGGCCGATCAGCCGGATTTACTCTTCACCCTCGCCTTCACCCTTGCCAAAGTCGGCGCGTTTATTGGCCTTATGTTGGTGGTGGGGCGCCGCCTGTTTCCCAAATTATTGTGGTGGGTGGCGCGCACCGGCTCTCGCGAGTTGTTCAGCCTCTGCGTAGTCGCCACCGCCCTGGGCGTGGCCTATAGCTCTGCCGTATTGTTTGATGTGTCATTCGCCTTGGGCGCCTTTTTTGCGGGCATGATGATGCGCGAGTCCGAGTTCAGCCATCGCGCAGCGGACGAATCCCTACCCCTGCGCGACGCATTTTCAGTGCTGTTTTTTGTATCCGTGGGCATGTTGTTTAAGCCGCAAATACTCTTGCAAGAACCGCTAATGGTACTGGCCGTGGTGGCGGTGATTATGCTGGGTAAAACCTTGGTGGCCAGTACCTTAGTCCTGCTCTTGCGCTACCCCCTCAACACGGCGCTAACCGTGGGCGCAAGCCTTGCCCAAATCGGCGAATTTTCGTTTATTTTGATCGGCCTAGGGGCCAACCTGCATCTGATGAGCGAGCAAAGCCAAAACCTCGTGCTGGCCGGCGCGCTGATTTCCATCTCGCTTAACAGCTTTTTATTCGCCGCCGTGGAGCCGGCACAGCGTTGGATCCGCCAGCGTTCGGCACTGGCGCGCCGCCTAGAGCTGCGCGACGACCCCTTAGCCGCCTTACCCATGGACGTGGCCGAGGAAAAACTCAGCGGGCAAATTGTGCTGGTGGGTTATGGCCGTATTGGTCGCCAAATTGCCAATTGGCTACGCGGGCAAGACGTGCATTTTGTGGTGGCCGAACACAAGCGCACCCTAGTGGAACAGTTGCGGGCCATGGACATTCCAGCGGTTTCCGGCGACGCCAGCGAACCCGCCACCCTGATTCAGGCCCACATCCATAAGGCCAGCCATTTAATTATCACCTCCCCCGACCCACTGCAAACCCGCAAAATGGCGGAAATCGCCCGCACGCTAAACCCGAACATTCAACTGTTGGTAGTAGCCGCCAATGCAAGCGAAGCCCAACTGTTCATTAACGACTTAGACGCCGAAGTGTATTTAGCGGAATGGGAATTGGCCAAAAACATGGCGCTACAACTCTGCAAAAAATTGGGTAAGCCGGTTGTGGATTTAGATTCCAAATAGCTGGCCTTAGGGCTCCGATGTCATCAAGTTAAGAATTTTGTGTTATCTAAAATTTTTCCAACGGTACGACTACGATCCCTCCGAAACCGGAACAGCCCATTTTTTGGCCACGCAGCAATTTGCTGGGAGCAAATTCCCACAGCGGGGCTGCACGAAGGGTGAAGGCCCGGAAGGCCTTTATGAAAGAAAAAAGGTAACTATTCAGCATGTTTTGCCCGTCATCCCCGCGCAGGCGGGGATCCAGCGGTAAATAGGGGGTTTTTACTTACGCGGAGATTGTAATAGCTTTAGAGCGGTTGCCATCTGGATCCCCGCCTACGCGGGGATGACGCACAAATTGAAAAATTTGCTGAATAGTTACAGAAAAAATCGCTCACCCAAGAGGGCGAAAAAAACGCTAAAAATCACTCGAAAAAAACAACCCCCGCAACACTAAAAATACCGAGTTAAATCCATCCCCGCATACAAACTAGCCACTTCCTCCCCATAACCATTAAACGGCGTGGTCGCCACAATATTAGGATTAAGCAGCGAATTAGGCAGGCGACGCTCTTTGGCTTGGCTCCAGCGCGGGTGGTCCACCTTCGGGTTCACATTGGCAAAAAAGCCATATTCTTTAGGCGCAATTTGGCTCCAACTGGTTTTAGGTTGCTGCTCCATCAACGTAATTTTCACAATGGATTTAATACTTTTAAAACCGTATTTCCACGGCACCACTAGGCGCAATGGGGCCCCGTTTTGATTGGGTAACGCACGCCCATATAAACCCACCGCCAAAATACACAGCGGGTGCGTAGCCTCGTCGATGCGCAAGCCTTCGCTATAGGGCCAACGGATGGTGCTAAGCGCGCTTTTTTGTTCGGGCATTTGTTGTTTGTCTTCCAAGGTGGTGAAGGCCACGTATTTGGCTTTGGATGTGGGCTCAAACCGCTTCAGCAAATCCACCAACGGGAAGCCAACCCAAGGCAACACCATGGACCAAGCCTCCACACACCGCAGTCGGTAAATGCGCTCTTCTAAATCCACGCCCGCTAGCAAATCCTCTAAATTGAATTTGCCGGGCTTGGCCACTTCGCCGGCAATTTCTACCTGCCATGGGTGGGGTTTAAGGGTATTAGCCTTGGCCGCTGGGTCGCTTTTGTCGTAGCCAAATTCGTAAAAATTATTGTAATGCGTGGCGTCTTTGTAGGGCGTTAAGGCTTCACTGAGGGCCTTACCCGGTTTTGCGTGGGCAATTTTGTTTTGCAGCCAAGGCGGCGCGGCAGGGCCATCAGCGTTCAGCTGGCTGGGCGCAGCCCAACTGCTAGGGCTTAAGCCCATAGCCCCCAGCGTTGCACCCGCCGCCATAAATTCCCGGCGCTTTAGGTAAATAGCTTCTGGGGTGATTTCGCTGGCTGTTGGGGTTTTAAAACGGGTGATTCGCATGGCGTCGCCTCTGATTAGCAATAGGTTGGGTGTAGAGCATACAACCCACAATAAGTTGCCCCGAGTATAGCCAGTTAGCTGCGGCGAGGAATAATTTTCGGCCCTTCACCTACCGCACCCCTAGGCCTCACACGGGTTTCGGCCCTTATCCACTATTTCTGCTAAGCAATGCATAAATACATATTTCACACGCAAAGGCGTCGCCACTAGGATGACGTCAACGCGCTACATCACGCAAAACATATCGCAGCAACTAACACACTTTAGAAACCCAAAAAATTAATGAGGCTAACTATGTCAATCAAACTGCACGTCACAAAACCCTCTGTCATTTTCACACCTACTGCAGCGGTTGCCCTAGGCATTGCTATAGCCACACACAGCATTGGCGCCAACGCATTTCCCACAGTTTTTGGAAAAATAAACGCATCGCTCAATAATTACAGTTTCGAAAAAAATAACTTTGCCGAAAGCAAAGATTCAGCAGGCGCCGTCATTAAAGATGCAGCAGGTAACACGGTTTATACAGTAAAAGGCGGCACAACGACCGATTCGCTGGACAACTGGGCACTTGAAAGTAACAGCTCACGCATTGGTGTGAGTGGTGACTTAAGTATTAGTGAAGGCTTAAAAGCCATCTACCGCTTGGAATACGGCACCAAGGTAGATAATGGCAGCAACAACGGCCAAGTATTTTCCCAACGCAATATTTGGGGCGGCCTGGAAGGTGATTTCGGCCGGGTAATTGCGGGTAAAAATGATACTCCACTCAAACTCATACAAACCAACAGCGTGCTTAAAACCGACATAGACCGCTTTAATGATTTGCCACTAGCCGATATCGGCACTTATTTAGCAGGTGAAAACCGTGCTGACAATATCGTTCAATACTCATCGCCCATATTACTCGAAGGCTTGGAATTATCACTTGCTGCAGTACAAGGGGAAGAAACCGGCATTGCAGACCCCAAAGCCACGGCCCCTGCACAAAACGACAATGGCATCGGTAGCGGCTATTCCGTCTCGGCAATTTATGGCAAAGCCAACTGGTACCTGGGAGCCGCCTTAGACAATAACGTAGCCACCAGTGATACAGCGCGTTTGCTCGGTGAAGTTAAATTTGGCCCCTTAACCCTAGGCGCCATTTATCAAGATGCACAACGCCATGAAGATGTGGATGTTTTGGGCGGTTATTCATCCTTTGTGGGTGCGAGTGTATCCGCCAAGGGCGTGGCCAGCAGTGCTAACCCCTTATTGGACTGGGACGGCTCTACAAAAACCACGCCGCAATACCAAAAACAAACGGGCTATGTGCTAAACGGAACTTGGGATTTCCCAGGCCCCTGGCAACTTAAAGCCCAATACGGCAGCTCCACTTCAACCCCCATTGCCGCCTATAGCGACGTGGAATTGGCAAGCGCGTCGCTGGGTGTGGATTACAAGTTTAATGAGAGCACAAGACTTTATGCATACACCTCGCGCTTAACTGCCTCAGGTGACGATAAAATTAATACTGCCACTAATACAAACCAAACTTTTGCAACCGGAATCGATATTAAATTTTAATATCCATCAGCGAACACCCTGTGAAGCAAAACTTACTTACTAGGAACTAAACATGTCCATCAAACCCTTACTACACCTCAGCGCAGTTGCTGTGTTAATTAGCGCTACACTGGCTCCAGCAAAACTCTTGGCCAAAGATGTCACGCTGCTAAACGTTTCCTATGACCCAACGCGGGAGCTATACAGCGCCTACAACAAAATATTTGGCCAGTATTGGGAGAAAAAAACCGGGGACCGTTTAAAAGTGCAGCAATCCCACGGCGGGTCCGGCAGCCAATCGCGAGCGGTACTGGATGGCCTGCAAGCGGATGTGGTCACATTTGCCTTAGCCGGCGACGTGGACCCGCTGGCCAAAATTGGCAAATTAATCCCTGAAAACTGGCAATCACGCCTACCTGATAACTCCGCCCCCTATACGTCCACCATTGTATTTTTGGTGCGTAAAGGCAACCCTAAAAACATTAAAGACTGGGATGATTTAGTTAAAAAAGATATTTCCGTTATTACGCCAAACCCCAAAACCTCGGGTGGTGCGCGTTGGAATTACCTTGCCGCTTGGGCATTCGCTAAAAAGAAATTAGGCAGTGACGCCGCCGCGCAAGATTTTGTAAGCAAGCTCTACAAAAACGTTCCCGTCTTAGATTCGGGCGCACGCGGCTCCACGACCACTTTCGTGCAACGGGGAATTGGTGATGTGTTGCTAACCTGGGAAAACGAAGCATTTTTAGCGGTAAATGAACTGGGGCCAGACAAAGTTCAAATAGTCACCCCTTCATTGTCAATTTTAGCGGAAGCCTCCATTGCAGTGGTGGATAAATATGCAGAAGCGCACGGCAACAAAACACTGGCCGAGGAATACTTGCGTTATTTATACAGCAAACCCGCGCAGGAATTGATTGCAAAAAATTACTATCGCCCTCGAGACGCGGAAGTGGCAAGCCGCTACGCTAAGCAATTCCCCAAAGTAGACCTAGTTACCATCGACGATTTTGGCGGCTGGTCAAAAGCTCAGCCCGCTCACTTTGGGGATGGCGGAATTTTTGACAAAATTTATCAATAACCCGATTAGGTTACAAAGAAGTAATACATTTACGAAGCGAATCGGCACCTTTCGTGCAGATTTTGCAGCGCCACACAAAGTTACCGGGGCTATATTTTTAGCCCTAGGTGGCGCAACCAAATTATATAGGCGAGGAAATTGTGTTACATCCACCCCAAACATTCACTGACGATTCCAAAACAAAACGGATCAGAAAATCCACCTTGCCGGGCTTCGGGCTCACCATGGGCTTCACGGTGTTCTACATGAGCCTAATCGTATTAATCCCACTGGCAGGCTTGTTGTTCAAAGCCTCCAGTTTAAGTTGGGCTGACTTCTGGCAATTAATTTCCAGTAATCGCGCCCTTGCCAGCTATCGCCTCACCTTTGGCGCTTCCCTAGCAGCGGCATTATTCAATGTCATTTTTGGATTAAATATCGCGTGGATTTTAGTGCGTTATGAGTTTCCGGGGAAACGGCTAGTAGACGCCTTAGTGGATTTACCCTTTGCCCTGCCCACCGCCGTTGCCGATATTACGCTCACCGCGATTTATAGCGTAAACGGCTGGGTTGGTCAGTGGCTTGAACCCCTAGGCGTAAAAATCGCTTATACGCCTTTGGGCGTAACACTGGCATTAACATTTATTGGCCTACCTTTTGTGGTCAGAACCGTACAGCCGGTGTTAGCCGAATTCGAAGCGGAAGTTGAAGAAGCCGCCGCCTGTTTAGGCGCCTCACGTCAGCAAACCATTTTTAAAATAATTCTGCCTACGCTCTTGCCCGCCTTATTAACCGGTTTTGCCATGGCGTTTGCGCGGGCCATTGGCGAATACGGATCGGTGGTATTTATCAGCGGCAATATGCCCATGCGCACGGAAATTACGCCACTGTTAATTATGACGCGCCTAGAACAATTCGATTATGCCGGCGCTGCGGCATTGGGTAGCGTTATGTTGGTCATTTCTTTTCTACTTTTACTATTGATCAACGGCTTGCAACACTGGAGTCAACGGCACAATGGTGGTAACACATGAGCACAATCTTAAAATCTTCCGTCATTGCCACACCAAAACATTATAACAATGCTACCCAGGAGCCTGCTTGGGTGCGTCGTCTGCTGCTGACCACGGGGCTATTTTTTATTGGTGTGTTGATTATATTGCCGCTGATATCCGTATTTGCCGAAGCCTTCGCTAAAGGGCTAGATGTGTATATAGCGGCGATAACCGAGCCGGCGGCA
>CAMCXE010000161.1 GCA_945882995.1 Thalassocella blandensis
GAAAAACTCAACCAAAAAATCTAATTCCCTCGTCCACGCGGGTCATAACCCGCCCTACAGGGCTTCATTTAATTCGCACAGTCAAAGCCAGTAAATTATTTCGAAAAATTCAACCAAACAATGCTAACCCCCTCACCCGCGCGGGTCATGACCCGCCCTACAGCACTAGGGCTTTTGGGTACAGGCCACCATTTCAGTCGCCGGCCCGAGTACCACGGCTTTTAAAAACCACTACTATGCCATAGGGCCCCCTGAGCCTGCACCAGGCAAAATAGTGCGGGATCATCGGCACACTGTCGATGCTGTAACCTGCAGGTAAAGTACTATTATGCAACACGATCGGCGTTACATCGCAGTTGGTAATCGTCTCATAAGGGACGTCGCTAACGCCCATAGTATTGAGGATCCACAGGTTGTAATTAATTAGCGCAGCGTTTTCTAAGGTGCCCGCTAAATTGTTGGCCACCGCTGTTTGTGCCTCTTTTTGCATGTCCACATACTTGCCGACCGCCGTTGCTGCAAGAATGCCTAAAATCACTATGACGGCTATTAACTCAATTAAGGTAAAACCGGATTGATGCCTCAGCATAACCTTCTGCCTTTAAATCGAAAAATCCACTGGGTACGAAATCTCAACAATGCCATTCAGCGCTGCAATTATCGGTTGCCAATCATGCCGTCTTATCCTTGAACCTAGAAATCTCAGTAGGGCGCCTAAATGAGGCTTCTAGGTTGAACCCTGGCGGCTGGCTTTTACCCTGCTCAGGCCGCCAAGGTAATTGCTTCACTCTCCCCTACAAAAACATCCCGCAGACTATTGAACAACCCGTAAGTGTGCAGTGACCTAGGCTCAGCCGCACCCTAGTTGTCATGGCTTGGGCAGGTCGTCTGGTTACACAAAAAGCAAATGGCGGCTATTGCCGCGCATTCGCTTAATCAACTTACAAGCCGCCCGCTGCACCTATGACTACAAACGTTGCTGTCTGCGAACTGGGCCCAGTGAGTGTGCAGGTGGCGTTGGCTCTGTCCGCCACAGCCAAAGATGCAATGGAATAACCGGCTGGCAAGGCCCCATTTTGCAGGAGCACACCAGCACCACTGCAATTGGCAATATTGTAGAAGGGGTCGTTGGTGGTATCGGTAAGGCCCGCGGCCACGGCTACATCAACCGCGGAATTTAATGCCGATGCACTTTCCAAGCTGCCTGCCACCCCTTTGGTTGCGGCTAATGCGGCCTCGGTTTGCATATTCACAAACTTGGGGACCGCTGTTGCTGCCAAAATTCCTAAAATTACGATTACGGCAATTAATTCAATTAACGTAAAGCCTGATTGTTGCTTACTCATGACATTCTCCACCACTGGTTACAATTGCTGCGAAATAGCAGCCATACACACTGAACAATCATTGCCTTTTGCGTACAGCTGAATTCATGTTTGTTAAAGCTACCGCCGGCGTGACCATGCCTCGAAATTTTCAGCGGTTCCAAGATGCGCACCTATTTCATCCAGTGGACACCCTTAAATTAATAGTAGCGTACAACTTCGAGCCAGTGAGATTTTTGCTATGAATGTTCTCCATAATGAAAAGCAAAAAATGCAATTTTAATTATATTATCGATTGTTGTTAGGGGCGGTTGGTCTAATGAAGGTTAAACCTAGGTAGCTATTCAGAACAATTTTCATTTTCTCACGTCATCCGCGCGCAGGCGGGGATCCAGATGGCAACTGTTCCGAAGCAATCACGATATTCACTCAAGTAAAAACCGTCTATTGGCCGCTGGATCCCCGCCTGCGCGGGGATGACGGGGAAATAGGCTGAATAGTTACAACCCTAGCCGCATCAGTTGAATCACCAAGGTCTGCTCACCTGCTTGGTGCATCTGGCAAAAATTAGAAATGGCGGACAACCAAGCAGGTTTTCCGTCATTTTTAAATTTCAGCTCTTCCGGCTAATGGCGTAGCCAGTTTTTTGGCGCTCAACGGGGTTTTATAGCGTTGTTGGCGAGTAACTATTCAGCACAGTTTTCATTTTCTCACGTCATCCCCGCGCAGGCGGGGATCCAGATGGCAACTGTTCCGAAGCAATCACGATATTCACTCAAGTAAAAACCGTCTATTGGCCGCTGGATCCCCGCCTGCGCGGGGATGACGGGGAAATAGGCTGAATAGTTACGTTGGCGATAAACGCCAGAGTTACTCTAGCGGCTTTAACAAGGCACCGTAGCCGGCGATAAACTCCGCCACAATTTTTGCGTTGTCAGAGTCGGTCAGGTCTGGATTTTTAAGCACAACCAACCGACGCTTATGCGCCTGCAATGTGCTGATGGTCGCCGCGAAGTGGCGATTAAATAGCGCGTCCAGTTCGCCATTGTTTTTCACCATGGTAAACCCTGCCTGTAGGCGTTCGGCAATTTCTGGCTGTGTTTTCGGGGCGTAGAGTTGCATGGATAGTTGGTAAAATATCAGTAAATTCTCGTAGATTTCCCATGTGTTTACGGGGGTGGCGGCTAATACGGAATCGACTTCTAAGGCGCCTAATGCCACATAATCGAACCGATTTTTGTGCAGCATCGGCTGCAGGTTTTCAAGGCCCTGCGCCTCTATAAGCGGCACATGGTTGGCGAGCAAAATCGCATTATCTAGCCAGGTTGCGCCAGAGCCCACGCGCAATTGTAAAAAGTCTTGCGCAGAGTTAACCGCATCAAAGCGTGCTTTGTCTGTGGGGCGAATGAGTAGGCGCCGCAAGCCTTGCAAATTGTTAAGTGCTGGCATGTCGATGGCAAAAACCCGATTGACATCCAGCCCCCAGCCAACCCAGCCGGTGGCGAACATAACGTTAATGTCATTGCCCGACTGCAGTGCCATGCGGGCTCGTTTGGTGCCCATGGGGCGTGTACTGACTTCTATTTTATAGGGACCAAATTGTGGCTCGGTGCGGGCCAACATCAAATCCAATAAGTCTGTTTGATACTGGCGAATGGCGGGCGTCCAGCCTTGATCGTAGCGTTTAAAAATTAATTCGGCACCGGTTGCTGTCAACGAATTGACCAAAATGGTGGCTGTTGCGAAAAACTGAAAAATTCGTCGATCAATTGTCGCGCGCACCGGTCCTCCTTGATGTGAAGTTAATGCCCTCCGAGGGAGGTAGTTTTTAATCTCTTCCAACTATAGTCCACAGGCAATTAATGCCTTCGCTTATGTAAATTAAATATCGCAATGCTGAAATCCATTTCGAAACCAACTAGCAATTTGTGCGTACTTCACCGCACGAATGAATCACCTTGGCTATAGTCTGAGGAGCGCTTGGTGTGTACAGCGGGGCTGCTATGGCTCTTGTGGCTCTTGTGGCAATTATCCACTGGTCCTTATAGAAGCCCAGCATGGCATTAGCGTTTTGCACCGCGCTATTAACCCGGCATCGAAAGATGGCGGGTTAATAGCAAACGCAGGACGCGTTTTTAGCGGCTTTGCCGCGCAACCAAAATACATCAGGACGATATATTTTGGTGCTGGGTTAATAGTGGCGAGGCTTGCGACGGTTTTAGGATGTTTTTTTCACTCTATTTGGTTAGTGGTATGAGCCAACAGTTAAAACAAAACCCATTTTTTTTGCTCCTGCGCTTTGCGCAGGGTTGGGTAGGGGCTCGTGGTTTTGCAGTCCTTATCGTCCGGCGAAGCAACCCTCATGGCGGATGAACCTCTAGCCACTAAGGCCGCGGCTGATGCGACTCAGAGTTTGCGCCAGTTTTTGGCTTTGGTTGTGTTTTTATCCATTGTGGTGCCCGCCGTTATCACCGGCTTTCTGCTTATGTATAAAAATGTGCAATCCAACATCGTCGAAAAATCAAAAATCACCGCCGAGCGTTATGCCACTTTATTACAAGCGGGTATGTCGGTTCCCGTGTGGAATGTTTCGCCTGCATTGGGACAGCCATTAATTGACAGTTTGGTTATTGATCCTGCCGTGCTTTCAATAAAAGTGATTAGCGCCGAACAGGAGCTGTTTTTGGATTTTGATCGAGGATTCGGCACCCAAGGGAAAAATAAGCTCAGCATCATAAAGCCCATAGTCTACCGCCAAGAGAATGTGGGTAAGGTGGAGTTGACGTACAGCTTGGCGCAGGCGGCCGAATACGCCGCTAAAGAGTCACTGCGTTTGGGTTTAGTCATTCTTATACAGTTGATCATTAGCTTGACGGTGCTTAGCTATTGTTTGCGCAAGCGTGTTATGGCGCCGCTGCAAAATCTGCGTCAATTCGCGGTGGGTATCGCCAGTGGCGACCTAAAAACCACCGCACCCCGCATAGCGAATGATGAATTCGGTGAATTGTCGAGTCAGCTTGAATTAATGCGTGGCGCTATTGAAAATAATATTGCGCATCTGGAAGAGCGGGTTGAGCAACGCACCTCTGAATTGAGCATTATGAATGCTGCCGTCACCGGTACTCTCGAACAACTCAAAGAGGCTCAGGGCAATCTCATCCAGTCTGAAAAGCTGGCAGCACTGGGCGCCTTGGTGGCGGGCATCGCGCACGAGTTGAATACGCCCATTGGCAACGGGCTTACCGTGGCCACCACCCTAGTACAGTCTACCTCGGCATTTAAGGCTCAATTGGCCGCTGGCATTACCCGCAGCGGGCTACAGAGTTTTGTGGATGACGTCAGCTTTGGCAGTGATTTGGTTTGTCGTAATTTAGAAAAAGCCTCGGAATTGGTTAGCGGATTTAAGCAAGTGGCCATCGACCGAACCAGCGCGCAGCGGCGTAAGTTCAATTTAAACCAATTCCTGCAGGATACCTACGTCACCATGACGCCGGTGTTTCGTCATACGCCTTATCAGGTTGTCATTAGCTGTGCAGATGATATTGACATGAATTCCTACCCCGGGCCCCTAAGCCAGGTGATTGTCAATTTCTTAAACAATGCCCTAATTCACGCGTTTGACGGGCGCGACACCGGAAATATAATTATTTCGGCACAGTTAAATCTGGACACGATCCCCCCCGCGGTGGACATCACGATTGTGGATGATGGCGTAGGCATTTCACCGGACCATATCACAAAAATATTCGACCCATTTTTTACCACTAAATTGGGCGCCGGCGGCAGTGGCTTGGGTATGCATATTGTGCATAACATTGTTACAGGAATTTTGGGCGGCAATATCGAGGTGGTCTCCACCTTGGGAGTAGGCACACAATTTACGTTACATCTATTGTTAGAAGCGCCGCTGGATGCCAGCGCCGCAGCACCAAATGTTGTTCCATCCCCTACATCTTTTAACTATTCAGCAGGTTGAGTTATGACCCAGTTGCCACCGTCAGACGATTTTTTAACTTTTATGGATGAAGACGAAGGCGCTGCAAGTAAAGCCACTTCGTTTGAAAATCACTGGACCATATTGATCGTTGATGATGAGCCTGATGTGCATAATGCGACGGTGTTCGCTTTAAAAGATACCCAGATTTTAGGCCGGTCTTTACATTTTTTACACGCCTACAACTCTATAGAAGGCGAAGAGATTCTGCGTACGCAGCGCAACATCGCGGTAGTTCTGCTTGATGTGGTCATGGAAACGGCCAATGCGGGCTTGGATTTGGCGGCAAAAATTCGCAACCAGTACGCCATTCATGATACGCGAATTATTCTGCGTACCGGGGAGCCGAACCAAGCGCCGGAAATGCGGATTATTCGTGACTACGACATTAACGATTACAAATTGAAGTCGGAACTGACGCAAAATCGGCTCTACGCGACCCTTACCGCCGCGATTCGCGGCTATCGACAAATTCACACCATTGACGCCAGCAAAAAAGGGCTGGATATGATCTTGCGCTCCAGCTCTGAGTTGCTGACGCAGGAGGGGTTGCAGGCCTTCGCAGCAGGCGTTATTACGCATATAGCCGCCTTAATTTCGGTGCCGGCAGAAGGCATTATTTGCGTGCGCCGTCATGACGTGGCGAAAGCGAGTCAGTTAATGATTATCGCGGCAGCTGGTGACTATTGTCCGTTAGTGGATAAGGTGTTGTGTGATACCGCGCAAGCCAAAGCTTTTAATTCGCTTCAACTCTGTATAGATAGCCGCAGTAATTATTTTACTGGCGATGGTATGGCCCTGTATTTGGGTAGCAACGCCCGGGGCGATATGAGTTGTTACATTTCGAGCTCGCAAAATATTGGTGAAATGGAGCAGTCGTTATTGGAGCTGTTTTGCGGCAATATAGCCATCTGTGCGGATAACATTACGTACCTCGAGCAGTTGAAAAATTTTGCCTACCGCGACACGCTGGTGAATTTGCCCAATGCGAATGCGTTGGAGCAAACAATGGACGAGGCTTTGCTGTCCGGCGTTGGTACGCATTATTCGTTAGCGTTGATTGATATCGACCAGTTTGCTGAAATTAATGCGGCGCTGGGTCAAGAATACGGCGATAAACTATTAATAGCGACGTCTGAACGTTTGAAAAATCGGTTTCATTCTCCCTGTTTTGTGGCGCGGGTGGCGATTGATGTTTTTGGAGTGTTTGGACCTAGTTCGCACATATCCGATGAGCGGTTGTTGGCGCCTTTTGCAAACCCGTTTGAAATATCCGGTGAGATACAAATACTCTCGGTTACGGCGGGTATTGTGAATTTAAGTAAAATGCAAGTGAGTGGTGGCGAGGCAATTAAGTTCGCCAGCATTGTATTGAAAAAAGCTAAACGCAATTGTCGTGGGCAAAGTTTGACGTTTGAGCCCGCCATGGTGGACGACGCGCGCTGGCGGTTGAATTTATTGAAAGAGTTACGCAATGCCTTTGATCGCACCGAATTATTTTTGGCATTTCAGCCAAAACTGCGGGCGGATACCTTGGCGGTGAAGGGTTTTGAGGCGTTACTGCGGTGGCGTAATGCGAAAGGCCAATTTATTTCGCCGGTGGATTTTATTCCCTTGGCGGAGCAGTCCGGTTTAATTGTGCGTATGGGCGAGTGGGTGCTGGGTTCGGCCATGGCGGCGCTCACGAAAATTCACGCGCTGGGATTTACCGATGCCACCATGGCGGTGAATTTATCAGTGGCACAGCTGCAGCACCCCGATGTTATTCCGATGCTGAAGCGCGTGCTGGGCGAATTCGCTCTGTCGCCATCCTGTATTGATTTAGAGGTGACCGAGTCCATCGCCATGGGTGACATTAATCAAAACATTGCCATTTTAAATAGTATTAAGGATTTGGGGTTTTCATTGTCTATGGATGATTTTGGTACCGGATTTTCCTCGTTGAGTTATTTGCAGAAAATGCCTATAGATTCGCTGAAAATTGACAAATCCTTTGTGCAAACTATGCATACCACCAGCGGCCACAATATTGTGCAAATGATTGTACAGCTGGGGCGCACCCTGAATTTAAATGTGGTTGCGGAGGGTGTGGAAACGGAAGAGCAGGCCGCGGCATTGCGCGCCCTGAGTTGCGATGAGATGCAGGGATTTTTGTACGCAAAACCCATGGCCTATGCCGATTTAACCGTTTGGCTGGAATCTTACGCTCGCAGTCATGGCCCCGCTGCGGGTAGGGGGTTACTCGGTAACGCAGGTTTCTAGGTTCAACACCACAAGCCCTGTGGCCTGTGTTAGTTATCGGCTGTTGTTAACAGCTCGAACGGCGATAAAAAATGGTTGACGCTCTGTGGGTAAGCGCCTATTATGCGCGCCCTCGACAGGGTAAACGTTTGCCAAGTCGAGGAACTGCGCGCTCGTAGCTCAGCTGGATAGAGTACTTGGCTACGAACCAGGCGGTCAGAGGTTCGAATCCTCTCGAGCGCGCCATACACGAAAAACCCGCTTTTTAGCGGGTTTTTTTTATGTCTTGAATTTGCCGGCACCGAGCTAGGCACGCCCACGAGTTGCGCAGATTTTGGTGATCCAACTGAGGTTTCTAGGTTGAGGTCACGGCCGGCTAATATTCGGTCTCGCGACGCTGTGTGAAGAAGCCGACAATTTTTAGCAGGGTCACAATGATCAGCATCGCTGCTAAGGCAAATAGCAGTGGAGTACCCGCGCGCCAAAAGGCCGCTGGACCATCGAATACCCAATCGATACCGGCAATAATCCAGGCCGGCGCCAAATAGACCGAATCTAAGTCCGTATACCAGGGTACAACGAGCCCAACGGCGGCAACTAAGCGCAGCAAATGGCGCAGCTCGGCAAAGCCAATGCGGGCGGTCAAAAACCACCAAGACACCAGAAATAAGAAGGTGCAGCCAGCGTAAATCATCCAGCCATTTAGGTATTCTTCATGGGTAAACATGTGGGGACCTAGAGGTGTTTAGGTTAGAAAAATTAGTAATTAGTAGTGTGGCGGCCGTTCATTCGAGACGGCGCTAGGGTCTTCTGATGCCTGCTGTATGTCTTGTAGTTTTTGATTCAGCAGCTGAATTTGGCGCTGTGCGTAACGAAGGTCCTCGGCCTGCCTAGCCAGCTGGTCGCTCAGGTGCTGCAGGCCGTCTTCCTGATAAGCCAAGCGGGTTTGCAGGTCAATAATTGTGTTGAGTAAATCTTCGGTCATGTTAGGTATCCACCCAGTGGACTACGCGGTCCTGAAAGTCGTCTTCATCAATGCTCAGCTCGGACACCGCGCGGCCGCGCAGGGAGGCCCCTGCAGCATGCACGGAGTTCGGTGTGCCGGTTAGCAATGGGTGCCAGGGGTAAAGGGGATTGCCTTCAGCCACTAAGCGATAGGCACAAGTGGCCGGCAGCCAAAAAAGCTCATGGGTTTTCGCTGGGGTTAAATTTAAACAGTCGGGTATATGGGCTAGGCGCGTGCTGTAGGCGCTGCATTGGCAGCTGTGTAAGTCGAGGAGGCGGCAGGCTACGTCGGTGTAGTACACCTCGCCGTCGGTATCGTCTTCAAGCTTGTGTAAACAACATTTGCCGCAGCCGTCACACAGGGATTCCCACTCGGCGGGGGTCATTTGGGCAAGGGTTTTGGTTTCCCAAAAATTCGCCATGTTTATTAACCGCCTACCAATTTGTCGTTGTGCCGATTAATGTCGGTCATATAGTTCTCCGCCGCCGGCGGCAGTTGCAGGTAGAACCCCTGGTCCGCAATGCCCTGCAGGACTTTTGTAATATCCGCGCGGGCGAGCTGGCGGGTTTCGCTGAGCAGCAGGGTTAGTGTGCGTTCGGGTTTGCCAAACAGACTCAATAGTTCAGCCGGCAAACCTTGTAAGCCGGTGCTTTGTGGTACATACAAGTACAGTCCCTCTTTTTTAGGGCTGCGGTAGATGTCGCACAGTATTCTGGTCATGGCGCTAGTCTCGAAGTGGTAGGGCTTGTAACTGCAGCCCAAATAATTCCCGGCGCCAGCCGCGCAAAATGCTGGGGGTTTCATCGTCGGTGGATTCGGGGCGCGCTAAAAATTCGTAGTCTTTTTTGCGCGCCAACATTTCTGGCGCCACGTTAAGGTCTTCCGCCAAGGCTTCTATCCACGCGCGCAGCTGCTTCACGTGGTGGGTTTGTGCT
>CAMCXE010000162.1 GCA_945882995.1 Thalassocella blandensis
AATAAAGTCTGGTGTGGATTATGCCTTTAGTGTGCTGTTTTTAAAAGGGATTTTTCTTAACTTAATGACATTGGTTGGGGTGGGGTTTCTGGATGAGAGGAAATTCCCTGGAAAAACAGCACGGGCCCCTTAACTAAGTAGCATCGTCCCAATAGTGAGCCAACCAGTATTTACACCAAGTTACCCAGAGCGCCGCAATAACAAAACACCGATAACCGCGCACACAGCAATCGGCGTTAACACCGCAAATAAGGGCGAAAAGCCGAAGAGAACGCTGCTTGGGCCTAACAAATCTTGTGAGGTGCGAAATAAAATCCCTACCATCACGCCGCCAAAAATTCGTGAGCCCATGGTGACTTGGCGTAAGGGGCCGAAAATAAATGAGATGGCGATCATTACTAGGCTGGTAATGGCAAAAGGCTGCAGGGCTTTTTTCCAGAAGGATAACCAAAACTCGGTGGCGTCGCGGCCCTGTTGTTCTAGGTATCGGGAATAGGAATACAACCGCAGCAGCGGAAGATTTTCGGCGCCTAGCACCAGTACTTCCAATAATTCGGGTGACAAAGCAGAAGCCCAAGCGCGGGTTTCAAAACGGCTGGCGATTATTTGTTTTTCCGAAAATTCCGAGGTTACTCCATCCTGTTCCTGCCACTGCCCATCAACGTAATGGGCAGTTTTTACGTAGCTGCTGCGGGCCAAATTACCGTTGTTGTCGAATTCGAAACGGCTTACGCCGTACAAATCGCCGCTGGGTAAAAGCGCGGCAAAAAACATGAAATCTCGCCCTTCACGATTCCAAACGCCTTTATTACCTTGTAACGCGGAAGACTGCCCAAGGGCCATGGCTTTGCGGGATTCTGCGTACTGGTCGGTAAAGGGCGTAACGTATTCGCCCAATAAAATACCTACAAAAATAAGGCTTAACACCGGGCGCATGACGGCCCAAATAATTTGCGCTAGGGATACGCCGGCGGCGCGCATTACCACTAATTCACTACCACCGGCCAACATACCCAAGCCGATCAAACACCCCACTAAACAGGAGAGTGGTAAATAATTGTAAATGCCGGCGGGTAAGGACAAGGCTACGTAGGCGGCCACTTCGCCGAAGGTGTAACCGCCTTTCATGTCGGCTAATTCTTGAATTAACAGGGCTATGGCGTCCAGCGCAACCACCACGAGCACCACGGTACCAATGGCGGAGGCTACGCTTTTGCCAATGTGACTTCGCAAAATTTTCATGCTGCCACCCGCTGCTTCGCACGCCGGCGCCTGTGCCAACCCTGAGGATTAAATAGCGCCAAGGCCAATAATGCATAGGTAAAATGCACCCACCAAATTAAATAATGCAGTTGGGTTTTACCCGATTCCATAGCGCCGCGCGCCGAGTTCACCAATACCAGATAAAAGATGTACAACAAAATAGCGGGAATTAATTTGGACAGGCGGCCTTGGCGCGGGTTGGTGCGGCTGAGGGGCACGGCCAAAAATGCCACAATCATCACTAACACGGGTAAGGAAATTCGCCATTGCAAAGCCGCCCGGGCCTCCACCGAGTCAAGCTGCATTAAATCCGTCGTGGTCATGCTGTCGCTGGGCTTTTTAGGTGCGGTGTCCACGGTGGGCTGAGGAATAAATTGCTGGTAGGTATCGAAGTCAATAACTTCATAATTGGCATCGCCGGGCTGGCCGCGATATTGCCGCCCCTGTTGCAACACCAAATAGCGTTTGCCGGTTTTGTCATCAAACACTGTGGACCCAGACTGGGCCGTCATAATGGAGAGTTTTTGTGAGGCTTCATCCACCCCCGCCAGAAACAATTGGCTCATGGTTTTATCTAGCGGGTTAATATCCTGCACATAGGCTACCCCGCCACCACTGGTTAAACGATGAAAGCGCCCGGCTTTTAGGGTTTCGAATTCCGTGCGGCTGCGTTGCTCCAACATTAAAGCGTCCGCCGCGCGGGAGCCTAGAGGGCTTAAATATAACGAGAAAAAAGCCACTACCACGGCCACCGAACTGGCTGCCGTTAAGGTATAGGCCAGCAGGGTTTTTTCGCTCATACCGCACGCATTTAGCACGGTCATTTCGCTGTCCACATACAGGCGGCCATAGGCCAGCAAAATGCCAATGAACAAACCTAGAGGTAATACCAACTCCAAATAATGGGGCAGGCGAAAACTGATCAAGGTAAATAGCACGGCCGCGTCAATTTTGCCGGCGGCGGCATCCGCCATATAGCGGGCAAAACGGCCGCTTAAAATCACCAATAGGGAAATTACGCTTACGCCCAACATATTGATGAGTACTTCACGGGAGAGGTAACGAAAAATAATCACGCGCTGCAGGGCCGCCCCAAGTTAACGATTAAATAGGCCATAGCTAAACGCCTGAGAATTACCGAATGAATAAGCGCAGATAAACCTAGCAACCTCAGCTGTGTGCACCACTCAGGGCTCTAGGATTAACTACCCACTGCTAAATTTTCCGACCTCGCGGCAGCTGATCCGCTAAACTGACGCCACTTCGGTTGGTGGGCGATTATCGGGGTATGGCGGATTGAAGTCCACCACCCCAGCGCCGGCTCTTTACTCTTTCTCTTTTTGCGGCAGGACCTTTATGGAAATTACTGTTAAAACCCTTGATGTCACCCAAACCAAAACCGACTGCATTGTGGTGGGCCTATTTGCCGACAAAACCCTAACCCCCGGCGCGGCCAAACTTAACGCAGTGACTGAAGGCGGCGTGGTGCGCTTGCTGGATTTGGGCGATTTAACGCTGAAAGCCGGCCACACCGCTTGGCTGACAGCCGGCCCCAAACAACCATTTAGCCGTGCGCTGGTGGTGTGTTTAGGCAGCAGCGCCAAAGCAGTAAGCCTGCAAGACATGACGGCAACCGCCGGCGCCTTAGCCCGCGCCACCACCAGTAAGAACATTAAACAAGCCTTGTGGGATTTAGACGGCGCAGCCGACCACCTGGCCGGCGAGCAACTGGGCGCGCTGATTGCCGAAGCTTTTGGCAAACACCTGTACCGTTACACCGCCACCAAAAAACCCACCGATACCGCCCCGAAATTAGAAAAGCTGAGCCTGAGCATTGCCAAAGGCAAAATCAAACCCCTTGCGCAGGGTGTTGCCCAGGGCACTAGCCTGGCCAAAGGCATTAACTTCGCACGGGAACTGGGCAACCTGCCCCCCAATATTTGCACGCCCACCTACCTTGCTGAACAAGCCAAACAACTGGCAAAGGGGTACCCTGCCCTCAGCGTGAAAGTGCTGGATGAAAAAGCCATGGCCAAGCTGGGCATGCACTCACTACTGTCCGTATCCGCGGGCTCCGCTCAACCGGCGCAATTGATTGTGGTGGAATACCAAGGCAAAACGAGTAAACAGCCCGTGGTACTGGTGGGCAAAGGCATCACCTTTGATACCGGCGGCATCAGCCTTAAGCCTGGGCAGGGTATGGACGAAATGAAGTTTGACATGTGCGGCGCCGCCAGCGTGCTAGGCACCCTTGCCGCCTTGGCCGACGCTAAAGCCCCGGTGCATGTGGTAGGCATTATTGCCGCCGCCGAAAATATGCCCGGCAGCCGCGCCACCAAACCCGGCGACGTGGTCACCTCCATGTCTGGCCAGACCATAGAAATTTTAAACACCGACGCCGAAGGCCGTTTGGTGCTTTGCGATGCACTCACCTATGCCGAGCGCTTCAAGCCCAAAGTGGTTATCGATATCGCCACCCTAACCGGCGCCTGTGTGGTGGCCTTAGGGCATCACGCCACCGGCCTATTTGCCAACGACCAAGCCTTGGCGGACGCACTGTTAGCCGCAGGCAACCGCGCCCAAGACCGCGCCTGGCAACTGCCCCTGTGGGATGACTATCAAAAAGGGTTGGACAGCAATTTCGCCGACATCGCGAATATTGGTGGCCGTGAAGGTGGCAGCATTACCGCCGCCTGCTTTTTGTCGCGCTTCACCAAAAAATTCAAATGGGCACACTTGGATATCGCCGGTACGGCCTGGCACAGCGGCGGCAACAAAGGCGCCACCGGCCGCCCCGTGGGGCTTTTAGTCAATTATGTGCTCAATCAGGCCTAGCATCCTATGGTCGCCCGCGTCGATTTTTACGTATTAACCGCCACTACCCCCCACGCGCGGGGGGATTTTGCCTGCCGCCTAGCGGAAAAAGCCTACAAGCTGGGCAACAGTGTATTGATAGTGCTGGCCAACCCTACCGACGCGGCGGACCTAGACGCCCAACTCTGGACCTGCCGGCCCGACTCCTTTGTGCCCCACAGGTTGTTGCAGCCCAACGAGACCCCGGCGCCACAAACCGACGGTGTTTGCCTATGCACTGCACCAATCTCTAGCGCATCCTTCGACCTACTCATCAACCTAGCCCCCGACCCAGTGCCAGACTTGGAGCGATTCGGGCGTTTGGCTGAAGTGGTAGTGCAATTGGAGCCGGTATTGCATGCCACTCGGCGTCTATTTGGTTACTACAAAGGGTTGCAGCTACCCGTACAAACTCACAAGCTTTAACCAAGCAACCACGGCCTAACCATTTGCAAAAAAAATCACCTACAGCGTTGCACTAAAACCCCAAATTTACACACTATATACGCTGCGTACCGCCCGACCATGAGATGTACCTATGACCCAGCATTCTCCCCAGCACGACAAACAACAATTATTACAAGAATTGGAGCAGCTACACGCGGAACTCTCCAGCTCGGCCACTGAAGGCGACCCCATACCCGTATTGGTGGAAGCCCTACGCCAGGCGCCCCGCAAGCCGCCCAACGTAAACTCCCAAATAAACCAAATTGACGATTTACTGGACGATGACGATCTACTGATCAGCGACGACATGGAAATGGACGAAACTTTGGAAGCCAGCGGCTCACTAACTGACGACGAATTGGAGCTAGACGCAGACCTAGACCTTGATGCGGATGTAGCCGATATGCTGGATGAAGATGCCGCCGACGTATTCGACGAGCACCTAGAAATAGACGCAGACGTGCTTTTGGACGATGATGCCGATGAATCCCTCAGCGACGAACTGGAATTAGACCTGATGCTCGACGAAGAACTGGACATTGATGCGTTTGAAGCCACGGCCCGTGAATTGGCCGCCGCGCCCCCCACCTTAACCGCCAAGGTGACGGCACCCGCCAAAACACCCGCCCCCAGCCCCAATTTGGAATTGGATTTAGGCTTTGCCGCACCGGCAAATCCACCCGTGCTGACCCAACCGGTTAACACGGCGCCCACAGGGGCGAACAGCAAACCCATCCCTACCCCCGCCAGCACACCCGCCGCCGCAGCGCCCGTAAGCAGCAGTCGCCCTAGCGGGGAGGAGGAAAACCCATTTTTGCCAGCTCACCTGCGGGAAAAATTGCGTCAAAGCAAAGCCGGGCTAGCGGAAGAAATTCAACGCTCAACGGATTCCGTAAACGCCAGCTCGGTGTTACTCAAGGCCTTCAGTCACGAACCCAATAAATCCCGCGAGCGCCCCGCCCAAGCACCCAGCCACGCGGAAGCAACTCCACCAACGACGCTAATTGATGAACTGGTAGCCCAGTATTTACCCATCATCGAAGCGGAACTGCGCAAGCGGCTGGCCGAGTCATTAGCGGTTGCTCCAACCCAATAAGCCTCGTCACTTCCATAAATGTGCATTCCAACTAATTTCCCCACTCATTCCAATCTGAGCGGCCCACGAATTTGCATCGAGTGGCCCACTTTTGGCACCTTAATGTGATAAGGACTTGATAGACTGGATTGCGCCCAAAGCGGGCGCTTAATTTTATTCCGACTTCAATTTTCAATTATATCGCACTGAAACATTGCCCATATCAAAACGTGGTTGAGGATCGAACCCAATATTAAAAAATTCGGCGCTTCAGATCTCAACTTGGACTTCTAGATTCTAATTCTAAAATCCGTCCAAAAATCACAGAGATTTTACTTGCAGTCTTTACTAGGCGTGTAGTTCAATGTTACTCGGACCCTAAATTTTCCAAAATATTTAAGATGGTATGCACTTTTAAATAGCCTTGCATCTAAGTATTTAGTGGCGATTTATTAGTGCGATCCTGATAAGTTGCCTAAACAACTCCCGAAAAACCTTTTATAAAACCAGGAATCAATACATGCGCTACCCGTGGCTCATTACATCTTCGCTTATATTCACATTAAATATCGCTCTACCTTGCGCAGCGCAAAGTAAAATTGAGGAAATGGAAAAATTTGTAGCCAGCTTTGTCAGTAGCCAACAGTTTATGGGGACAGTTTTAGTCGCTCAAGGTAATGATATTATTTTAAATAAAGGCTATGGCTCAGCCAACGTGGAATGGAATATACCGAATGCACCTACAACAAAATTCAGACTGGGATCGATTACCAAGCAATTTACTGCAGCCAGCATTTTATTGTTGGAACAACAAGGAAAATTAAAAACCACCGAGTTACTTAAAAAACATTTTCCAGACATTCCCACGGCGTGGGACAAAATCACTATTTTTAATTTAGTTACCCATTCATCAGGCATACCAGAATTAAGCAACTTTCCAGAGTTTGAAGCCCTTCGACTATCCCCAACCACCCCAGAGAAAACAATTGCCATATTTCGTGATAAGCCGCTTGATTTTAAACCCGGCGAGAAATATAGCTATTCCAATTCTGGCTATATTCTATTAGGCGCTTTAATAGAAAAACTCAGCGGTAAAACGTATGAACATTTTACTCAAGAAAACATATTCATTCCACTTAAAATGAATAATTCTGGTTACGACTCCAACACCGATATCATTATGTATCGCGCTGCGGGCTACACACCAAATGCCCAAGGGAAAGGCAATGCTGGCTTCGAGGATATGTCCCTGCCGTACGCAGCAGGCGGCCTGTATTCAACTACCGAAGATTTGCTCAAGTGGGAGCATGCGCTTTTTAGCGGCGGAGTCTTATCTAAAGCATCTTTGAAAAAAATGCTCACGCCTTATAAAAGCGACTATGGTTTTGGCATTGGGATTTCCAAGGATAAAGATCGAACCATCATTCATCATACCGGTGAACTTAAAGGATTTACGACCAGCCTTGCCTATTATCCTGAAACTAAAACTACCGTTATTGTTTTAGCCAATCTCAACGGGGATGCACCTGAAGCAATAAGTGCGGCGCTGGGCGCAATTGTGCACGGTGAAAAAGTAGTATTGAATGCTGATCGCAAGGAAATTAACGTACCCACCGAAATCCTAAAAAAATATCTAGGTACTTATCAAGTATTTGCCAATGTGACCTTGACGATAACACTCGCGGACAATCATTTAATTTCCCAAATAACCGACCAAATTCCTGTGCCGCTGCTTGCTGAATCGGAGTCTTTATTTTTCGTTAAGGATGCCGAAGCACAAATAGAATTTGTTGAAGACGAAAAGCATAAAATTACACATGCAGTGGTGCATCAAAGTGGCGAAAATATCCAAGCGCCTAAGCTCTGATATAAATACCTATGGTTGAGCAGTAGGAGGCCTCACGACCTCCGCCCTCTCACACGACCGTACGTGCGGCAGCCAATTTGTGTCAGAGTAAAATTAATTGAATGTCCGCTCCTGATCGAAAGCCACCATTGCAAAATGGGTAAATTTAATCATCTTGCTGGACCACGCCAATGCGAATGAGTGGGAGGCAGCCTAAGATTATGCCCATAAAAAAGCCGCGCCTATTTGGTCATAAATAGGCGCGGCTTTTTTTATGGGTTATTAATCAGCTGCCTATCCCACACTTACCCAACTGAATTATCGTCGAGCGTCAAAAACTGGCTTGCTTGGGCAAACAAATCCCGCCGATAGAGATCAGTTTCATTTACCAAGTGATGCATAGCCCCCTCCAGATAACGCACTTGCGCAGCCTGAAAATGGGCGCGCAGTGCATCCAAATTAAATTGCCAGTCCACCACCTGATCGCCGGTGCCTTGGATAATCAGCAAGGGTACGCTGGAAGTGGGCAGCTCTCGAAAATTCGCAATCCATTTTTTTAAAGCCAGTACCCAGCTTGCGGAAAGAAATTTTGCTTGCAGTACATCCTGCTCCAACAGCAGATTAAACTGTGCATCATGGGAATTTTCTGGCGAGGCGCGAGTAATTTTTTTAAGAATTTTGCCCAGCAAAATAATGGTTAAATTTACCCGCCGCCAATGGTTAGGGCGCACCAAAGGCGCTAAAAAAACTAGCCGCGTAAAATAAGTGGCAGCGCCGGCATTGAGCACCCATTCGGTAAGTGCAGCGCAACCCGTGCTCTGCCCTACACCCATTAATGGCTGCGTTAACAACGGCTGATACTGCGCAAAAAATGCCTGCCATATAGCGGCATAGGTGGCGAATGAATCAATGGCGCAGTGTTCACCCGAGCTCAATCCGTGGCCGGGCATTTCCAAACACAGCACATCAAAACCTTGCTCAACTAAATGTTTAAATAAGCCAGTAAACAAACCCGCGTGGTCAAACAGCCCCGGGGCAAAACACACAGTGCCCCGACTATTTTCAGCGCGCCACCAATGGCAGGTCACCTTTCCCCACACCGCTAATGGCCCGCTCAACTGAAAGTGGCCCAAGTGATAGCTATTAGCGGGAATACCCGCCATTGCGAACTGTTGGCGGTAAACAGCCAAGGGCGAATTAGGCTCGATTTCGTTGCGTGCCAGTGGGCGGCTAGGGTCAAACAACCCAAGTTGCTGTTTGAGTGAGGTAGCTTGGTCTTGCGTCAACATCATAGATTAAGCGCCAAAGGTAGGTATTGTTACCAGCATAGCCGCTGCGTGAAGAAATTCCCGCAGAGTAGGAGCTGATAAAAATTCAATATCGCCGAATTCAGCGGCAGTTTTTAAGTTGTGGTTTTATGGAATACTTTTGCGCAGTAAAACGATAAAACTGCGCCTTGAAAATAGTTCAGCACGCGAAGCGTGCGAGTTGCAACGACTTATAAGGCATTTCTTTTAAGAACACGCTGCAGCTTATTTTGGTGCTTTTTAACAGCAGCCCAATTCCAAGCTGACGGCGAGCCATATTCTGAATAATTAGGTGCCCATTTCAAAGCACGCGCTTCAGTGTTTGCACTCACGCTTGAAGCTAACTTTGATTGAGGTGGTGATAATTGAATAGATATTAACCCCCAGCCTTCCCATGTATATCTAAATTTATGCTCCGGCATTTTCGATTGATTAAGTTCAATCCTTTTTTTAACTGCGCCACCTTGCATATCCGGGTAAACGACAAATATATGAACAAGGATTTTTGAAAGAGTCAATTTTTGCTCGATATAAAAAGCCAATTCCGATGCCGAACCAAAAGAAAGAGGTTCACGATCACACTCAGAATAAGCTTCTACAACCTGTGGGTTTTCAACAGCAAATATAGCCTCAGCTAAAAAATTAATCCCACTCTCTGAAATTTGCATATTCTCAAGTCTTTGTGT
>CAMCXE010000163.1 GCA_945882995.1 Thalassocella blandensis
GTACCGTACGCCTTCAGGAAGTCGACCAGACCGAACCCCTTCTGGAACTGGATTTTGTTACGAGCCATAAATTACCCCTTGCGAGAATGCTGCTTATGCTGGTTAAATATACAGCATTGTGCGGCTTAGGGATAGTGGTAATTAGGAAACTAAAAGTGTTCGTAACTATTCAGCATGTTTCCCCGTCATCCCCGCGCAGGCGGGGATCCAGCGGCAGATAGGCAGTTTTTACTTAAGTGAAGATCGGAAGAGCTTTAGAGCGTTTGCCATCTGGATCCCCGCCCACGCGGGGATGACGGAAGAAAATGAAAAATGTGCTGAATAGTTGCAAGTTTTCTTTATAACGCGTAACCCGCACTAAGCCACATTCCGTCGGGCGCTTTGATGCACCGTTTTAGGCGCCTTGGAGATTTCGGCATAAAAGAATTGGACAGCCCCAAACTAAATCGCTGGATACGGGTCACGTGTTAGCGATGGGATGCGGGTAGCCGCTGTCATCGCTAGCCCACGCGGAGTGGCGGCGCAATCTTTAAGGGCGGGTCATGACCCGCACAGAAGAAGGTCCGCAACTTTTCGTTCCCGATCGCTAATTGCCCACATCGTCAACATTGCTCCGATACTGGCGGTTTACGCCCTTGGCTAACCCTCCTCAAGTCCTCGCGGTTAAATCCCTATCAAGTGCTAGGCTTAGGCAAGAGCGCGCTTATGCGAATTGGCTAAACAAGGGGGGTGGGGTGATGCGCAATGGTGGGGCCCTAACGGGGCGTGAAGTTTATTTGTCGAGTACGGATGAAATTGTGTCCTCGTCGGATTTGCACGGTAATATTCAATTTGCCAATGATACGTTTTGTCGGATTTCCGGTTATTCGCGGGATGAATTAGTTGGGCAGCCGCACAGTATTTTGCGTCATTCGCAGATGCCAAAAGAGGCTTTTGCCTTGTTATGGCAGACTCTGAGGGCGGGCAAGCCTTGGATGGGGCTGGTGCAGAACCGTTGTAAAAATGGTGATAGTTATTGGGTGACCGCTTACATAACACCGGTGAGTGAAAATGGCGTGGTATGCGGCTATGAATCGGTGCGGATTAAGCCGCAAACCCAGTGGGTCCAGCGGGCCGAACAGGTGTATAGCCGCCTGCTGGCCGGCAAAACGGCCATCCCGCCTTGGCAAACCTTCTGGGACAACTACGGCCATAGCGCGGTATTGAGCGGCGTATTGGTGGTGCTGGGGCAGATCCTGCTGTCGGCCCTGCACAAAAGCAGCCTCGCAGCCATAGGTTTAGGGTTGGTGGTGGCGGTGGGTATGGGGGTGGCGGCGAATGTGTTTCGTAATGCGCAGTTACGCCCGGCACTGCGCGACGCGCAGACGGTGGTTGATGATCCGCTAGCAACTTATATCTATACGGGCCGAACCGACGCCTTGGGCGCCATTCAGGTGGCGCATATCGCCCTGCAGGCACGCCTGCGCACGGCTCTGGGGCGGTTTGGCGAGGCGGCGCGGGTGCTGAGTAGTAAATCCAGTGATGCACAACGCCAAGCGCAAAAGACGCACAACGACATGCATGCGCAACAACGGGAAACGGCGCAAGTTGCCCATTCTATGCAGCAGATGAGCTTGGCGGTGCAGGAAGTGGCGCAGGGTGCCACGCAAACCTCCCAGGCTACCGGGCGCGCTATTGAGCAGGTCGCGCATGGCAATCAGGTAATCACCCGGGCTAGTCAGGCCAGTCTTGATCTCTCGCAGACCGTGGGTAGCCTTGGACAGGTGGTGGCCAAACTGAGTGAGGACGGCAATAGAATTGCCTCGGTGGTGGATGTGATTCGCGGCATTGCGGAGCAGACCAATTTGTTAGCCCTAAATGCGGCCATTGAGGCCGCACGCGCCGGCGAGCAGGGCAGAGGTTTTGCGGTGGTGGCGGACGAAGTGCGCACCCTGGCCAAACGCACCCAAGAATCCACGGCGCATATCCAAGAAATTATTGGCAACTTAGGGCGCGCCACGGGGGATGCTAGCCACAGCATGCAGAACTGCCAGTTGTTGGCCGACCGCAGCATGAATGAGATGGGGAACGTAGAGGATGCGCTGCAGAATATCGTGCAATCGGTGAACAGCATCGACGGCATGAGCCATCAAATCGCGGCCGCGGCCGAAGAGCAGTCACTCATGGCTAGGGAAATTGAACGCAGCACCCAGGCAATTGTGACGCTGTCACTCCAGGCTCAAGAAGATGTGAGTGGTGCGGATCAGCTGAATACCCAAATGGCGCAGCTGGCGAAAACCCAGTTGGAGCTGATTTTGCGGTTTGGTTAGCGGCGGCGCTTGGAGCTGCATAGTCCTTGCATAGTCCCTGTATAGCCCCTGCAAGTGGCGGCCGGTTTGAGTCTGTCTGCACAAGGCTTCCCTTCGGCCCGCCTATTCTGCTCAGCAATTTATGGTATTTTGCGCGCCCTAATTATCGCAGGTAGCTTCTTGCCTTGCGCGTTTGTACGCAGCAACGGGCTTGAGGCGCCGGCGGTTTGTTTCGTTATACCCTGAATAGGTGCGCCATGAGTTTACCCCCCTGCCCAAAATGCGGTTCTGAATATACTTACGAAGATGCTGGCCTATACATTTGCCCGGAATGCGCTCATGAATGGACTAGCACCGCCGAGGCGGATGCTGGGGCTGATGGGCTGGTGGTGCGCGACGCTAATGGCAATTTATTGGTTGAAGGTGATTTTGTTACCGTAATAAAGGATTTAAAAATTAAGGGCACTTCGTCGGTAGTGAAGGTGGGAACTAAAGTCAAAATTAATCGCTTGGTGGATGGCGATCATGATATTGACTGCAAAATCGAAGGCATAGGTCCCATGATGTTGAAATCGGAGTTTGTGAAAAAGGCCTAAAATGCACACCTAAAATCCTCAGGCGACGCCGGCCGAGGATTTTAGGTGTGCTGGCTACTCGTCATCCAAACCCAGTTTTTGTAACCGATAACGCAGGGAGCGAAAGGTAATATTGAGCTCCTTGGCTGCCAGTGTTTTATTCCAGCGGACTTTTTCCAGTGCGCCCATCAAAACTTCTTTTTCAATATCGGCCAAATACTCGTCCAGCGACGCGTATTCCATGCAGCGATTGAAGTGGTCGTGAGTGCTGGACCCGGTTTTGTCATGCGGTTTGCTGGACCGATTCACCGAGGTAATCTGTAAATCGTCGACACTAATGAGATTGCCTTCACAGAGGGTAAATGCGCGCTCCAAAATATTTTCTAACTCCCGCACATTGCCGGGGAAGTCGTAATTTTGGAGGAATTTTAACGCTTCTTTCGCCAGTGTAGGGCAGGGCAGGTGCATGGCTTTGGCCAGTTTGGTTAATAGCGTTTGGCATAAATCCGCTATATCTTCGGCGTGTTCGCGCAAGGCGGGCACTTTAAGTTGAATAACATTCAGGCGATAGAATAAATCTTGGCGAAAATTTCCCGCTTTAACTTCATCGTCTAACTCCTTGTGGGTGGCCGATAAAATGCGCACGTCGGTGGGTTCTTCAGTGGCGCCGCCAATGGCGCGTATGGCTTTTTCTTGAATGGCGCGCAGCAGTTTTACTTGCATGTCCAGCGGCAGGTCTGCCACTTCGTCCAAAAATAGGGTGCCGCCTTCGGCCGCTTTGAATAAGCCAATTTTGTCTTGGTGGGCGCCGGTAAACGAGCCTTTTTTATGCCCAAAAAATTCGCTTTCCATTAATTCTTTGGGAATGGCGCCGCAGTTGACTGCCACGAAAGGTTTACCCGCACGCGGGCCAAAATTATGGATGGAGCGAGCCGAAAGTTCTTTGCCGCTGCCAGATTCACCGCTGATATAGACGGGGGCTTGCGAGCGGGCTAATTTGCGGACTCCCGCTTCTAAATTCTGCATGACCGTGGAACGACCGAAAACCGCTGTAGATTTCTCGGCGGTGTTGCGCAGTTGGTTGGTTTCCAGTGCGGTGGCGACAATTTTGCGTAGCGACTGCAAATCCACCGGCTTGGAAATAAAATCGAAGGCGCCGGCTTTCATGGCGTCAATGGCGGTGTCCATATTGCCGTGGGCGGTAATTACCGCTACCGGTAAATCGGGGAATTTTTGGTTGATCCAGCGGACCAAATCTATGCCGCTGCCGTCGGGCAATTTCATGTCGGTTAAACATAAATTGTAATGATTGGCGTCCAGTAATTTTTTGGCTTGCGCCAAATTGTAAGCCACATCGGTGGTGACATTCATGCGGAAAAGCGTGATTTGCAGCAGTTCGCAAATATCGGGCTCGTCGTCAATAACCAGTGCGTGGAGTGATGCCATAACTAAATCATACGTAAATAATGAGGGAAATCGATGCGGAAACAGCTTTTGCCGTCCGCGGTGCGTTTGTAATGCAAACTGGCTTGATTAATTTCACATAGCTCTTTGCAAATATATAAACCCAAACCCGTACCCAAGTCTTCGGTGGTGTAAAAGGGCTCGAACACCTGGCTGACTAAGGCGTCTTCTATGCCGGGCCCGTAGTCGATTATTTCTAGGTACACCGTGTCAGTTTGGCAATTAACGTCGCCTACGAGGAGCAACCCGGTGCATCCCGTGGCTTGCTGGCTATAGCGCAGGCCATTATCCAGTAGATTCACCAAAATTTGTTGCAAATTGGTGGTGTCGATACGCACCGGCAGTGGCCGCTCGCCAAGCGTTAGCTGAATGTCGGCGGTTTTGTGAGTGGTGTATTCGTCAATAAAATTGGGCAACCAGACTTGCAGATCAAGCTGCAGGACTTGTGGGTCTTTGCGCCGTGATAAGGCTAGGGTGTTTTCCACAATCTGGTTTACGCGGTTGGAATGTTGGTGAATGATTTGGCTGAGGCGCTGATCTTGTTCGGTCAGGTCTTCGGACTCATTGAGTAGCTGCGCCGCATGGGAAATGGCGCCCAAGGGGTTGCGAATTTCGTGCGCGATACTTGCGGTTAACCGGCCCAGCGAGGCGAGTTTTAACTGTTGCGCCTGCTGCGCAATGTCGCGGTAGTCTTCGAGGAAAATAACGCTGCGTGTATTGTTGCCTAGTTCAATTTGCGCACGGCTAAAACGCACTTCCTGACCTGAGGCCAAACGGTGCACGCGAGCGGCTTTAGTCGGGTCTTCATTTTGCAATATTGCCTGCAGTTGCGGCACCTTGGCCAAGGGTAGGTCTTGGGTGTAGTCGCCCCGTGGCAGTTCCAGTAATTGTTGCGCGGCAGTGTTCATGAGTTCAATGCGGTCATCAGCATCCAGAACGAGAATCCCCGTGCGCATGCGCGTGACGATGGCATGGGCAAGTTGTTGCAGGTGTTCCGCGTATTCAGTTTGCGCGGCGGCTTCTTCAGCGCTGACGCGAATTTTTTGTGTCAGCATTTGAAACACGTAGGCGGTAATAAATAATAACGCGCCCAAAATACCCGCGGAAAATATGGATTTTGAGCCTAGGTTTAGGGTTTCCAGCAAATAGATGGTTTGCGCCATGGTTAATAGACTGACCATAGCCGCAAACAGCATGGCGGTTTTGCTTTGATTCAATAGGCTGCCAATGGCCACAATGGTCAGTAGCAAATAACCAAAACCCGATTCCACGCCACCGCTGGCGTGAATCAGCAATAAAATGGCTAACACGTCTACCACCAAAAAACTGGTAATCCGGTGAAATGAATGAACCAGTTTGGCCGCGGGGAACAGTAGTAGGCTCAGGGTGGACAGCAGTGTCCAGCTTAGGCAAGTCCAAAAAAATAGCGTGGGGTAGAGTGCGCCTAGCACTTGGCGGTTGACCGCGACAACAAATAACACCAACAGCAAAACGCCTAAGCCAATGCGATAGGCAAAATATATATTCAATAGCGAGGTGTTGTGGGTTATGGGGTGCATGGGGTGCTGGGTTGCCTGTGGTAGTGGGGCAATGTCATTGAGTTGAGCGCCAAATTGATTTTTGGAGCGATTTTGAGCCTTTATTTCGCCCTCCTGGGCGAGTAACTTTTTCTTTCATGAAGGCCGTCCTAGCCTTCACCCTTCGGGCAGCTCCGCTGTGGCAAATTGCTCCCAGCAAATTGCTGCGTGGCCAAAAAATTGCAAGGAGCAATTTTCAATCGCGAAGCGATCCGCAGGACCAAGTGCAAGGATGCACTTGGTAAAGAAAAAGTCACCAAAAAGAAAGGCCACCCGACTTTTTGGTTTTTGCTACGCAAAAATTCCCTCCCTCAAGCGCCACGGATGGCGCGAATGCAGAAAATGCAGGAGCATTTTTCTGCCGAGGCGATTTTGAGGGTCGCCGTGGCGTGACATCCTGTCCCGTCACGGCTCAAATGGACGTCTCGGCAACTGCTCCTGCGTTGCTCTACTTCGCCGCATCCATGCGGCTCCTGTCCATTTGCCCCTAAAAATCACCTCTCCACTCGGCCAAAAAACGGGCTGGTCCCGCTTCGGCAGGATCGCGGTTGTAATACTAGAAACCATCTTGGCAAAGCGAAAACCCTCAACTTAATGGCATTGTTAGTGGGGTGCAGATCATCCTGCGCGCGGTGCCGCAGGCCGGTGGATTTTGCCAAACCGGTGTCGATCGCTGACAATGCGCGCTGGTTATACGCCAGCCCTGTGGGCCATGAATACTGGAGGATATTAAGTCGATGTCAACGTTTATTGCCGCCATGGCCCAGATCAACCCGCTGGTTGGGGATATTGAGCACAACACGCAAATTGTATTGGATTATGCGTGGCGTGCGCACCGTGAGATGCAGGCCCACCTAGTGGTATTCCCCGAGCTGTGCTTAATTGGCTATCCGCCGGAAGACCTGTTGTTGCGCCCCAGTTTACATGCGCGTATTGCTCGCGCCCTGGCGCGTTTACAGGCTGAATTGCCGCCGCTTGCGGTGGTTGTAGGCTACCCGAAGGCGGCGCCACAAGGTCTGCTCAATATGGCGGGTATTATTGTGGATGGGGCTATACAACTGGAATACGCCAAACAAATGTTGCCCAATTATCAGGTGTTTGATGAAAAACGCTATTTTGTGTCGGGCACCGATATGCCAGTGCTGGATTGGGCCGGGCAGCGTTTGGCGCTGACCATCTGCGAAGACATTTGGCACCCAGGCCCGGCGCTGGCGGCCAGTGCGGCCGGCGCCAGCCTCTTGATTAATTTGAACGCCTCGCCCTTTCACCGCGGCAAACCCGCCGAACGTGCCGCCATACTGGCCCAGCGCTGTGTGGATACGGGCCTGCCGGTGCTCTATGTGAATCAAGTGGGGGGGCAGGATGAGTTGGTGTTCGACGGCGGTTCTATGGCCGTTGATGCACAAGGGCAAGTACAGGTGCGGGCCGCGGCTTATGAGGAGGCTTTAACTCGAGTGGCCTTTGAACCGGATGGGGCGCTGGGTGGCGATGAGCTTGAGCCGGTGTTGGATGACCTCGCCAGCGTCTATCAAGCCCTGGTGTTGGGGGTGCGGGATTACGTGGGTAAAAATCGTTTTCCCTCCGTGGTATTGGGTTTGTCCGGCGGTATAGATTCCGCCCTAACCCTGGCTATTGCCGTGGACGCGTTGGGTCCGCAACGGGTGGCGGCGGTAATGATGCCGTTTCGTTACACCTCCGCCCTCAGCCAAGATGACGCCGCCGAACAGGCGCGGCGCATGGGCGTGAGTTATCAAAGTATTGATATCGAGCCGATCTTTAATGCCTTTAGCGCGGCCTTGAGCCCCGCGTTTGCTGGTGCAGCAGCGGATAAAACGGAAGAGAACCTACAGGCGCGCAGCCGTGGCGTTATTTTGATGGCCTTATCCAACAAAACCGGCAGCCTAGTGTTAACCACCGGCAACAAAAGCGAAATGTCCGTGGGCTACGCTACCCTTTATGGCGATATGGCGGGTGGGCTGGATGTTCTTAAAGATGTGCCCAAAACCTTGGTATTTGCCTTGGCCGAATATCGCAACAGGTTAAACGAGGTGATACCGGTTTCGGTCATCACACGGCCACCCTCCGCGGAGCTGGCACCGGATCAAAAAGACGAAGATTCGCTGCCGCCGTACCCAGTTTTGGACGCCATTTTAGCCTTGTACGTTGAGGCGGATCAGAGTGCGGAAGCCATTATCGCCCAAGGTTTTGCCGCCGATCTGGTGTATAAAGTGTTGCGCATGGTGGATGTTAATGAGTACAAGCGTCGGCAAGCCGCTATTGGTATCCGTATCACCCAGCGGGGCTTTGGCCGCGACCGTCGCTATCCCATTACCAATGGTTGGAAAATTGGGGATTAGGCGCCGATGGAGGTGGGGTAATTGAGTTTCTTACGCGGAGGTTGCTAGGTTCAACGCCTCATCCATTTACAGCCTCGCGGCGTAACACACCAAGCTATAGCCACGCATGAAAACACGGCAGCGTTTCACCGTTTGCCGTGCCTATAATTTTTATCCATCACTCTCGCTAAGGGATTTTTATGAAAGCACTTTTTACGATGATTTCCAGTCTTTTCATGAGCCAGCAGGTGTTGTCGGCACCTATTGAAATCACCAATGGTTGCCCAGCATTTTTAAACTTTGAAGCGCGTAAATTGCATTCCAGCGAAAAAATCAACCTGTGCAGCTTGTTTAAAGAAGGCAAACCCATGCTGATTGTGAATACCGCCAGCCACTGCGGTTTTACCGGGCAATTTAAGGGGCTGGAAGCCTTGTTCCAAACCTATAAAACACAGGGGTTGGTGGTGGTGGGGTTCCCATCCAATTCGTTTAAACAGGAAGAGGCATCGGAAACGGCCACTGCCACCATCTGCTATCAAAATTATGGCGTTACCTTCCCGATGTTTGAGACGGTGGACGTGAAAGGTGATAAGGCGCATCCGCTGTTTGCCTATCTGGCCAGTAAAACCAAAGCGCCCAGCTGGAATTTCAACAAATATTTAATTTCAGGTAAAGACAGTACAGTGCAACAGTTCGGCAGCAGTATTGCCCCGCAGGATTCCAAGTTGGAAGCGGCCATTAAAGCGGCTTTGTGATGGGGTTGTAGTGCCAGTATTGTGCCCAATGTCATTAACCTGAATCCGTAACTTTGGGAGCAATCTGGTAGGCACTTTATGAATTTAGCCAATACCCACATTTGGAGAGTGGGTAATGGTGCTGAATTTTTCCGATTTTATCTTTTGGCTAGTCGAAATTCCGATTGCCCCGTGCCTTAGTCAATTTTCCCGCTGCCCAATCATGCGTCGGGCCAAAGCATACCTAGCCTCACTCCATTCGCCATAATTATCTATCTTGTTTACGGATCAACCACTCTAGGTCTTTTGATATAAATCGCCAAAAATATCAAATACCCTGCAGCCCTTACCAAATTGCAAAATCACCGACCCCGCCGATTTGACAACACGTACAGCAACGTACATTAATTCCTGAATAACCGTTT
>CAMCXE010000164.1 GCA_945882995.1 Thalassocella blandensis
AATACGTGCCCAGAACCCTTGCCATAGGCCTGTAGAATACTGCCCACTTCGGTGCGTATACGTTCTGGCGAGGCATAAAGAATGGTTGGGTCCATGTTGCCCTGTAGCGCCACCTTTTGCCCGACGCGCTGCCGTGCTTGGGCGATGTCGGTTGTCCAGTCCAAGCCCAAACAAGTGGCACCTGAAGCGGCCATGGATTCTAACCATTGGCCCCCACCCTTAGTGAATATTATCGAAGGCACAGTGCGACCCTCGTGCTCGGTGATCAATCCGCTGAGTATACGTTGCATGGGTTCTAGCGAGTACTTCAGGTAAGCATCATGGGCTAAGGTCCCGCCCCATGTGTCGAAAATTTGTACTGCCTGAGCGCCGGCTTTGATCTGCGCATTTAGGTAATCGGTTACCGATAGGACTAACTTATCGAGCAAGAGTGCCATAACTTCAGGTTGATTGTACGCTAGTGCTTTGGCTTTACGAAAATCCTTGCTGGAACCGCCTTCAATCATGTAAGTCGCGAGTGTCCAAGGGCTGCCGGAAAATCCGATTAGGGGCACTCGGCCGTTGAGTTCGCGGCGAATGGTACTGACCGCCTCAAGCACATAAGGCAAATCGTGAGACGTGTTCACGATGGGCAGCGCTTCGATATCGGCGGCGGTGGTGAGGGATTTTTTGAAGCGTGGACCCTCGCCTTCCTCGAAATAGAGGCCCAAACCCATCGCGTCGGGAATGGTGAGAATATCTGAAAACAAAATGGCAGCATCTAGCGGGTAACGCTCTAGAGGTTGTAACGTGACTTCGCAGGCTAGCTCAGGGTTCATACACAGGCTCATAAAGTTACCGGCTTTAGTGCGTGTTGCGCGATATTCAGGCAGATAGCGCCCCGCTTGGCGCATCATCCATACGGGGGTGACATCCACGGGTTGCTTTTGTAGTGCGCGCAAAAAGCGGTCATTTTGGAGATTGGTCATCGGGAGTTCTCGAATGTTGGCCGTGGCGCCTCCCTAGGCGGCCAGCCATTGTAATTATCCTAGAAACAGTAGTTCGATCAGAAAGTCTGCACGCCAATAAGTTGTACAGATTTTCGGCGCTTACTTGAGGTTTCTAGATTTGTTCGGTCGCGCGAAATTTCGCCGCAACCTCTTAAAAGAAATGGGCATATAGCCCATTTTTGATTACACACTAGCATGAACGCCTGACTGTGTCAGGCTCGCGGGCTTCAAACTACACATCAAGGTAGTCCAGAATCCCTTGTGCGGCCTCCCGCCCTTCCCAAATGGCGGTTACTACGAGGTCAGAGCCGCGTACCATGTCGCCACCGGCAAAAACCTTGGGATTTGACGTTTGGAATTTGTAGGCTTGTGCTTCAGGCGCTTCCACACCTCCCCAGCTATTGGTTTTGACGCCATTGGTATCGAACCATGGCTGAGGGTTTGGGCGGAAACCAAAGGCAATCAATACTACGTCGGCGGGTAAAATCTCTTCACTGCCGGGTATGGGCTCGGCTCGGCGGCGTCCATTTTCATCCGGTTCGCCCATGGCCGTGGTAATAACTTTCACGCCCTCTACCTTACCTTGCCCCACTATGGCTACGGGTTGCCGATTGTAAAGGAAGGTCACACCTTCCTCTCGGGCGTTTTGTACTTCGCGGCGTGAGCCGGGCATGTTGGCTTCATCTCGACGGTAGGCGCAGGTGACGCTAGCGGCCCCTTGGCGAATTGATGTGCGGTTGCAGTCCATAGCCGTGTCGCCGCCGCCGAGTACCACAATTTTTTGACCTTTAACGCTGATGAAGTCCGCAGGATCTTTTTCAAAACCGAGGTTGCGATTGACGTTGGCTACCAAGAAAGGCAGTGCATCATGGACGCCGGGTAGGTCTTCCCCCGGGAAGCCACCTTTCATGTAGGTGTAAGTTCCCATGCCCATGAACACGGCGTCGTAGTCATTCAGAAGCTGCTCGAATGTTATGTCTTTGCCAATTTCAGTGTTGAGGTGAAATTCCACGCCCATTTCAGTGAACACAGAGCGGCGACGTGACATAACCGATTTTTCAAGTTTGAATTCGGGGATGCCGAAGGTTAACAGCCCACCGATTTCGGGATAGCGATCGAAGACGACGGGTTTTACGCCATTGCGCACTAGGACATCGGCACAGCCTAAGCCTGCGGGCCCGGCACCGATGACGGCGACTTTTTTGTCGGTCCAGACAACCTTGGACATGTCGGGCTTCCAGCCCATGGCAAACGCGGTGTCGGTAATGTATTTCTCAGCGTTGCCGATGGTTACTGCACCAAAGCCGTCGTTGAGCGTACAGGCTCCTTCACATAACCGATCTTGTGGGCAGACGCGGCCGCAGACCTCGGGCAGGGAGTTGGTTTGATGGGCCAAATCGGCCGCTTCAAGAATATTGCCTTCGGCTACCAGTTTTAACCAGTTGGGAATGTAGTTGTGCACGGGGCACTTCCATTCACAGTAGGGGTTGCCGCAGGCGAGGCAGCGGTGTGCTTGGCCTTGGGCTTGTGGCTCGGTGAAAGGTTGATAAATCTCGACAAATTGAGATTTGCGCACCTCCAGATCTTTTTTGTTTGGGTCTTGACGACCTACGTCCAGGAACTGGAAGTCGTTACTCAAGCGCTCAGCCATAACCATGTCTCATTCAGCTTTCGTTGCCTAACGGCTACAGGGCCGAGGCAACGCAGGGTGTGTTAAAAATCCAATTCTATTCGCCGCGTTTGCGGAAGCTGGTCAGCAGGCTGCCAATGCTTGCCGCCTTAGGCTTAACTAGCCAGAACTTGCCAACGTAATGGTCAAAGTTGTCCAGGAGCTTGTGGGCCCAAGGGCTTTGCGTTTCCATAGCAAATTCTTTAATGACAGAGCGCACATGGTTCCGATGCGCTTCAAGCTGCTCGGTATTAACTCGCGTGATGTCTACCAACTCGTGGTTGTATTTGTCTACGAAGGTGTTGTCAGCATCAAGTACATAGGCAAAACCGCCGGTCATACCGGCACCGAAGTTAACGCCAGTTTCTCCCAATACCGTAACCACACCGCCGGTCATGTATTCGCAGCAATGGTCGCCCGCGCCTTCAACCACGGCATGAGCACCTGAATTGCGCACGGCAAAGCGTTCGCCAGCGCCGCCGGCGGCAAAAAGCTTACCGCCCGTGGCACCGTACAAACAGGTGTTGCCGATGATGCTGGTGGTGTGGGCTTCAAAGCTCGAGTTGCGCGGTGGGCGGATGACAATTTTACCGCCGGCCATACCTTTGCCAACGTAGTCATTGGCGTCTCCTTCGAGGTACAGCTCCAAACCACCCGCATTCCACACGCCAAAACTCTGCCCTGCCACGCCTTCAAAATTCAAGCGGATGGGCGCTGTTTCCATCCCGAGGTTGCCGTAGAGTTTGGCAATTTCACCACTCACGCGGGCCGCGATGGAGCGGTCGCAGTTGGTGATGCGATAGTCGAAGCTGCCTCCAGATTTGCTCTGAATAGCAGGCAACACTTCGGCCACAATACGTTCGGCTAGGCGGCCTTGGTCGAAGGGCAGGTTGCGTTCAACTTGGCAAAATTGTGGTTTGCTTTTGAGTAAATCATCCGTGTAGAGAATGGACGACATATCCAGTTTGGTTTGGCGCGGTGTGTTGCCTTCGATGACTTCGAGCAGGTCCACGCGACCTATTAACTCCTTGAGGCTGCGCACCCCTAGGCGCGCCATCCACTCTCGCGTTTCTTCGGCGGCGAAGCGGAAGAAGTTCATAACCATTTCAACGGTGCCGATGTAATGGTCTTGCCGCAGTTTGTCTTGTTGGGTCGCGACGCCCGTTGCGCAGTTATTTAAGTGGCAGATGCGTAGGTATTTACAGCCTAAGGACACCATGGGCGCTGTGCCAAAGCCGAAGCTTTCTGCGCCGAGAATGGCGGCTTTCACCACGTCTAAACCGGTTTTGAGGCCGCCATCCGTTTGCACGCGCACCTTGCCCCGCAAGTCGTTGGCACACAGGGTTTGGTGGGTTTCTGCTAAGCCCAGCTCCCAAGGAGACCCGGCGTAACGAATAGAGCTCAGTGGGCTGGCCGCTGTACCACCGTCGTAACCGGAGATGGTAATTAAATCGGCGTAGGCCTTGGCCACGCCGGCGGCTATGGTGCCCACGCCGGGGCGCGACACCAGTTTCACCGATATCAACGCCGCTGGATTCACTTGTTTTAGGTCGAAGATAAGTTGCGCCAGATCTTCGATCGAGTAGATGTCGTGATGCGGCGGGGGTGAAATGAGGGTTACGCCGGGCACGGAATAGCGCAAGCGAGCGATCAGCTCGTTGACCTTGCCGCCTGGGAGCTGCCCGCCTTCGCCGGGTTTGGCGCCCTGGGCTACTTTGATTTGGAGCACTTCAGCGTTCACCAAGTAGGCGGGTGTTACACCAAAACGGCCAGAGGCCACCTGCTTGATTTTGGAGCTTTTGATTGTGCCGTAGCGCGCGGGGTCTTCACCACCTTCGCCAGAATTGGAGCGCCCACCCAAGCGGTTCATGGCTTCGGCGAGAGCTTCGTGGGCTTCGGGCGATAAGGCGCCAAGCGACATACCGGCGGAGTCGAAACACTTAAACAGGTTCTCGATAGGTTCAACTTCGTCGAGTGGCACTGGGGTGATGCCCGCACGCAGCTTGAACATGTCGCGCAGGGTGGCCACCGGGCGGTTGTTCACCATGGCGGCGTAATCACGCCACGCGGCGTAGTCGCTGGTCTGTACGGCACGATGCAGGGTTTGCACTACGTCGGGGTTATAGGCGTGGTATTCGTGGCCGTGCACATATTTGAGCAGGCCCCCAAAATTAATGGGTTTACGGGCTTTGAATGCATCGGCGGCCAAGGCTTTTTGGTCGGACTCTAGGTCGCCGAAATCAGCACCCTGCAGCCGACTAGGCGTGCCAGGGAAGCAGAAATCCACAACTTCATCGGCCAGCCCAATGATTTCAAACAATTGCGTGCCGCGATAGGACGATACGGTTGAAATGCCCATTTTGGACATGATTTTCAGTATGCCTTTATCGATACCCTTATGGTAATTTTTATACGCGGTGTCGATATCCACAAGCAGGTCGCCAGTTTCTACTAAATGGTTGATAACGTAGTAGCTCAGGTAGGGGTAGACCGCCGTAGCGCCATAGCCAAGCAGCGCAGCCACATGGTGAGGGTCGCGGGCGGTGGCGGTTTCAACGATCAGGTTGGCGTCGCAGCGCAGGCTGTCCTGCGTCAAGCGGTGGTGCACGGCGCCGGTTGCCAGCAGCGCATGAATGGGCAGCAGGCCTTGAGTCAAATTGGCATCGCTGAGCACTAGGCACACCGAGCCACTTTTAACAGCCTCAACCGCGGCTAAAACAAGATCTTGCAAGGCTTGGTGCAAACTCTTAAGCGCCGGATCGTAATGTAAGCTGAGTGTGTGGGTTTTGAGGCGCGTTTGCTCTATGGCTTGAAGAGCCCGAAATTTGGCGGGTGATAACACCGGGCTAGATAAAATTATGCGTTCGGCGTGGGCGGCGGTTTCGCTGAATACCGATAATTCACGGCCGAGACAGGTTTCCAACGACATGACGATAGCTTCGCGCAGCGGGTCGATAGGCGGATTGGTCACCTGGGCGAATTGCTGGCGGAAAAAATCGTAAAACGGACGAATTTTTAGGGAGAGTACGGCCATGGGGGTATCGTCGCCCATAGAGCCCACCGCTTCTTGGCCACTTTCCGCTAAGGGGCGAATGACCTGGTCGCATTCTTCGAACGAGACCAGATTCATTTTCATATAGGTTTTGATCTGCTCAACGCTCAGCGCTGTTTCCGCTAGGTCCGCTTCGAGGCTGGACTCGATATGTAGCGCACCTTCTTTGAGCCAGCGCTGATACGGCTGGCCTTGCTTCAGTTGTGCGTCTATGTCGTCGGTGTGGAGCAGGCGACCGGTTAGCGTGTCCACCGACATTATTTGCCCTGGCCCTAGGCGGCCTTTAGCCACTACGTCTTCCGGTGCGTAAGCGTATACACCCACTTCCGAGGCTACGGTAATCATGTCGTCTTTGGTGATTACCCAGCGCGAGGGGCGCAAACCATTGCGGTCAAGCGTGCAGACCGCATAGCGACCATCAGTGATCACTAGGCCCGCCGGGCCATCCCAAGGCTCGATGTGCATGGAGTTATATTCGTAAAACGCTTTGAGATCTTGGTCCATGGTTTCGACGTTTTGCCAAGCCGGTGGCACCAGCATACGAATAGCGCGGTGTAACTCCATGCCACCCGTGAGCAGCACTTCGAGCATATTGTCGAGGCTGGAGGAATCCGACCCAGCGCGGTTCACTAGGGGGGTTATCTCATCTAAGTTGGGTAGCAAGTCGGTTTGAAATTTTTGGGTGCGCGCCTGTGACCAGTTGCGATTGCCCATGATGGTGTTGATTTCCCCGTTATGGGCGAGCATGCGGAAGGGCTGCGCCAAGGGCCAGCGCGGCAGGGTGTTGGTGGAAAAGCGTTGGTGGAACACACAAATAGCGGTTTCGAGCCGCGGATCGGCGAGGTCGGCAAAAAACCGGGGTAAATCCACCGGCATCATTAATCCTTTGAAGGAAAGGACTTTACTGCTAAGGCTAGCTACATAAAAATCCTGATCAGCAGCCAGGCGCTTCTCGATTTTGCGCCTTGCGATAAACAGCTTAGCTTCAAATGCTTGGTCAGATTCGCCAGTCGCGTTGACAAAAACATGAAAAAAGTCGGGCAGGCTGGCCAAAGCGATGGGGCCCAAGCAGGTGGGGTCGGTGGGCAATAGGCGCCACGCGATCTGGTTGAAACCGGCTGCCGCAAATTCTTCAGCTACGGCGGTTTTGGCGGCGGCCGCCACTATGGGATCGCGGCTCAGCATAAATGAGCCAACGCCATAGAGCGCAGACAATTCAAAATTGGCTTCGGTTTTGGCTACGGCACGCAGGAAAGCGTCTGGCTTTTGGATTAATAAGCCGCAGCCATCACCGGTTTTGCCATCGGCAGCAATACCTCCGCGATGGGTCATGCAGGTCAATGCCTCAATGCCCGTAGCTAATAGCTTATGGCTGGGCAAGCCCTTTAAATGGGCAATCAGACCGAAGCCGCAGTTATCTTTGAATTCGTCCAACCGGTAAAGACCAGTACTCATAGCGGTATCACTTTCAATAGGGTTGATGGCTGGTAATTGTTCATGTCACTTAACCGCAGAATGGGTTTCGTCTCTAGGCGTACAAAAACCCTGTGACTAAATGATGCGCAGAGTTTTACGTAGGCGGAAGACAAAAAAGCCCCTCGAAAAAGGGGCTTATCTGACAAATGGGCCCCAGATATTACCCGCTCAGCAGAGGCTTGGCAAGGCGGCCCGTCGGGAGCTCGGGGGCCGCTGTTGCAGGATGCTGTGGTTAGTTTTTGTCGCCGCCTGCTCTTAGCTCCGCATGAATCGCGCCGATTTTTTTGGGCCAGGGTTGGCCGGCCTTTTGATCGGCTGGCAGGTTCTTGATGGCCGCGGATGCGGCCTTGGAGTCGGCGTAGTTACCTTCCACCAAAATATAGACATCTTTGCCGTTGCGAACGGTGTGATAGGCGGTTAGATCTTTTTTATTCGGCGCGGCGGCTATAGCGTCATCGATTTTTTTAGCTGAGGTTGAGAATTGCAGTTGGATCACATATTGGTTTTCCGGCAGCTTAGCGAGTTTTTTAGAGCCTACTACCCAGCTGGCGTTGTCATCCACACTAACCGCCGCAGACTTAGCTGGCGGGGCTTTGGCGGGCGACGGCATCATCGGCGGGTCTTCAGCGGCAGGCACCTTGGGCGCCGTTTTGGGTGCTGGCTTGGGAGTCTCAGGCTTGGGGCTTTCTGGTTTGATGGCCTCGGCTTTCACGGCTTCGGGCTTGGTGGCCGCTTCGGCTTTGGCTGCGGCTTGCTGTTGCTTGAGGGCTTGCGTCTCCGCCACCTGCGCGGCCAATGCGGCGGCGGGGGAGTCGGGGCGAGCGGTTTCCGGGGCGGCAGTTTCCGGTGCGGCTGCAGCTCCTTCGGCAGGGGTTGCCGGTGTTTCTATTTTTTTCATTTCAATAGGGGGGGGCGTTGAATTAATTGTGGCCGCCGTGGATGAGGCTGGAGTGACCTGTGGTGTCAAATTGGTCACTATACCACTGGGGGCTTGCCCTTCAGCTGGCGGCGTATTGCGCCCCCACATGACCCAATACAATGCAGCGAGCGCGAGCAGTAACGTGAGAAGGTGCATAAAAGGAAAGCCGCCAAGGGAAAAGCGACTTTTACCCAGCAGCCCCAGCGCCCACTTCTCCTTAGCAATGGTTACGGCTATGCCGGGCATGCCATGACTCGCCTGCCAAATATCTTGCATGTCGTCGCGCGTGAGTGGGCGGATTGCCTCGCGCTGAACGATATCTTCGTAGTGAACCGCCAATAATTCGCCAATTTCTTGGACGGTAAAGCTGGGTAACTCAAAGTCATAAACAGTGACATCAATGAGCTGCAGGCGGTCCAAGCGCGCAGCCAAGCTGCGTTGCGTGAAGAAAATTACATGTAGGCCCACGCCCTCCTCTGCCCCCCCTTGGAGCACACTTGCTACGCCGGCCAAGCTGGCATCGGTGAGCAAATCACTGTCGTCCACCGCCACCACCACACGCTTTTTCTGGCGTTGTAGGTTCTGCGCATAGTGTCGCAGGGACACAATTGACTGGCCCATGGATTGGCCGCTCTGGGTTTCAATACCCAGCGCGGCAAGCAAGCTTTGCAGGGCTTGACCGGTCCAGGCCTCCTCGATAACTGGCCAACACACGAGGTCTTGCGCGGGTGGAGACTGCCGCACCAATTCACCTAAAAAGGTGGTTTTTCCCGAACCCTCAGCTCCGGAGATGACCTGCACAGCGCCGCCGAATTGAGCAAGATGCTCGATTTGACGCAAAAGCTGTTTCCAGCTGCTGGGGATAAAAGGGGCTAGGCTTGGGGCATCGTAGGCGTACATTGGCAGCTCGTTGCGTTAGAAGGTTGCGATAAGGCTGCCAATGTAAAGCCTGCGCAGGGCGTATTGCAAAATATTCGGACTAAGGCACCGGATTAATATTTCGCAGCCGCAAATTTGGGGGCGGAGTTACCGGATGAACGCACGCATGAATGCTTGCTATAAAGCGCGGGTTGAGGCGCTTAACGATTCAACCTAGCAGCCTGTCGGACTAAAAATTCGAACCCAGCGTCAGCTCCTTCCTCAATAAAATTTTCGGCTAAAATATAATCAATTTGGTTAAAGTTTGTTCGTTTTTCGGTCAGTACTACCCATTTACCCGATTTTCAGACGCAATACCG
>CAMCXE010000165.1 GCA_945882995.1 Thalassocella blandensis
GCTTCCAGCGGGGTGAGTTTGTCGGGGTTGATGGCTTGAATGCGCGCATCGATCTTGCCCGCCGAAGAAAATATATCGGTTTGAAGTTGGGGGGCTGTTTTGGTTTTAGGGTCGGCTGCTGTGGGGGTAGGGTCAGGAATTGCTAGGGCGATGCCCGGCGCTTCCAATGGTGGCTGCGTCGCAGACGGCGGCGTATTCGGTTCGCTGGATGCTTCGAGCACAGCCAACTGTTGCCGAGCAGACACCAATACCGCCTGAGGAATCCCCGCCAGTTTGGCCACTTGCAAGCCAAAACTCTTACTGGCTGGGCCGGGCTGCACTTGATGCAGGAACACCAGATTGTCCTGGTGCTCCGTGGCGGTTAAGTGCACATTGCCCACTTGCGGCAGGCGTTGGGGCAGGGCGGTGATTTCAAAATAGTGGGTGGCAAACAGGGTGAATGCTTTGATCTGCTGCGCCAAGTGCTCGGCGCAGGCCCAAGCCAATGAAAGGCCGTCGTAGGTGCTCGTGCCGCGCCCCACTTCATCCATTAATACCAAACTTTGGTGGGTGGCGTTGTGCAGGATGTTGGCGGTTTCGGTCATTTCCACCATAAAGGTGGAGCGTCCGCCGGCTAGGTCGTCCGAGGAGCCAATGCGCGTGAAGATCTTATCCACCAAGCCGAGGGTACAGGCCGCCGCTGGCACAAAGCAGCCTACCTGCGCCATCAGCACAATCAAGGCGGTTTGCCGCATGTAGGTGGATTTACCGCCCATGTTCGGCCCGGTAATAATCAGCATGGGTTGGGCATGAGTGAGCACCACATCATTGGCTACAAAAGGGACGTCCAGTACCTGCTCCACCACCAAGTGACGGCCCTGGGTGATCTCGATACCTTCGCCCGTGTGCAGTTTAGGCCGCTGCAGTTTCAGATGGTCGGCGCGTTCGGCCATGGTGGCCAGCACATCCAGTTCGCAGATGGCGGCGGTAGTGGCCTGCAGCGCCGCTAGCTGTTGATTGAGCTGCTGCAGTAATTCGTCATACAGAAATTTCTCCCGCGCTAGGGCGCGGCTCTTGGCGGACAACGCCTTGTCTTCAAACGCTTTTAATTCTGGAGTAATAAACCGCTCGGCGTTTTTTAGCGTTTGGCGGCGAATGTAATCGGCGGGTGCTTGCTCCGCTTGGCTGCGGCTTAGCTCAATAAAATAGCCCTGCACCCGGTTGTAACCCACTTTGAGTGTGGACAGGTTGGTGCGGGCGCGTTCTTGTTGCTCCAGCCGCACGAGGTAATCGCCGGCGTTGCTGCTGATGTTGCGCAGTTCGTCCAGTTCCGCATCAAACCCTTCCGCGATAACGCCGCCTTCACGCATTACCACCGGCGGGTTGTCGATAATGGCGCGTTGCAACAGCGTTACTAAATCGGGGTATTCGCCTATGGTTGTGCGCAGCGCGCCCAGCAGGGGTGTGGCAAGTCCGGCTAAGCGCATCTGCAATGCCGGTAATTCGGCCAGTGAACTGCCTAAACGGGAGAGGTCGCGTGGACGCGCCGACAGCAGGGCGACGCGCCCCAAAATACGCTCCAAGTCGCCGATTTGTTTAAGGTGGCCGCGCATGGGGTCAAATTGAAAATCCTCTAGCAGTTCGCTGATGGCGCTTTGCCTGGCTTCTAGTGCGTGGAGGTCGCGCAATGGCTGATGTAACCAGCGCCGCAGCAGGCGTGAGCCCATGCTGGTCTGTGCGCTGTTGAGCACATCAAACAGGGTGTTGGCCTCACCGCCCGCAAGATTGAGGTCGATTTCGAGGTTGCGGCGGGTGGCGCTGTCCATGGCCACCACCCGTTCTAGGTTTTCCACACTGAGAGCGGCGATGTGGGATAGCGCGGTGCGCTGGGTTTCTTTGGCGTAGCCGAACAGGCAGCCTGCTGCACCTATGGCCGCAGTGAGGCGTTCGCAACCGAAGCCAGCTAAATCTTGGGTGCCGAAGTGTTGGCAAAGCTGGCGTTGGGCGGTGCCCTCGTCGAATTCCCACCGCGGGCGTTTGCGCAGGCCGCGGCTGGGTAGAGTGTGGCTGCCTAAATCCAAGGTCTCGGGAACTAACAATTCCGCCGGGCGCAGGCGCTCAATTTCGCCCAGCAGGGCGGTGGCATCCGGCACTTCCAGTACCGCAAATCGGCCGCTGCTCATATCTAAACTGGCCAGCCCAAAACCCTCAGCACCGGCGCAAATTGCCACTAAAAAGTTATCGCGCCCCGCATCCATAAAGGCGTCATCACTTACCGTGCCGGGCGTTACCACGCGCATCACTTGGCGTTCCACGGGGCCTTTGCTGGTGGCTGGGTCGCCGATTTGTTCACAAATCGCCACGGAAAACCCATTGCGCACCAGTTTCCCTAAATAGGATTCGGCGGCATGAAACGGAATGCCCGCCATGGGGATGGGTTCGCCGCCCGATTTACCCCGCGCGGTCAGGGTCACATCCAAAATGCGCGCGGCGGTTTTGGCATCGTCAAAAAACATCTCATAAAAATCCCCCATGCGATAAAACACAATCTCGTGGGGGTGCTGGGCTTTGATGCGCAAATACTGCTGCATCATGGGGGTATTTGGCTCTTGGGCGGCGGTCACGGTCATAAGGTGTGGGTCGTTTTGTCTGGTCAAGGTAAGCTGGCAGAGCTGCAGCGGCCCGTTGCTAAATTGGGTGCGCTGCCAAGGCTTGGGTCGCGGGTGAAGGGCGCAGCCTACGCGTTGCGCTTTACCGAGTGGCAGTGGTTGCGAAAGCCCGACAGGGTAACAAGCCTTGGGTGATTTTCACAACGACAGCTGGGGTGAATGGTTGAGAGACGCTGGGTGGCTTTGATGTGTGTAAAGGCGTGCTTTATCCCGCAGAGTAAAATGCAGCCCAGTATTATGCGCCTCGCTGTGTTGAGGATCAGGGCTATATAGGCTGGTTCATGCATTTTTGGGGGAGTCCTTAGATGCTGCGACACAAAATATCTAAGGCAAAAAACACATGGTGCGGCGCTGCAGGGTGCGGACGTGAGCCCCATGGCCTGCTATGCTTCTATGGCTTGCCGCCACGCCATTTTTTTGGTCTCGAGTAACTGGCGCTAAAAAACCATCGTTGAGCTGATGTCGAGGGGCCACCAGTCTGGACTGGTGCTGGGTTTTTTGTACAGCTTGCGAATTCCGTAGCTACGCCCCCCTAAAACAATTGTGTTATTTTGTTGGGCTGTCTCGACTGGCGTTTCCAGCTTCGACGACGCGACGCATTGGGTCGAGCCGTCGAGTAATGACGTGTATTTTGGCATCGCTGAGCGGCCTTATTTTTAGATTCGCGCGGCCTGATTGGGCCGGTCGATGGGGGTGCATTTTTCACCCCAGTGTTTTAGCAAGTATTAGGTTTTACTGGGTGCAACGCACATGTGCACAGCGCCTTTGTCCAGGAATAATTAAAAATGATAACTTGGAACGAATATGATCACCTTAAAGAATTTACAGTATCCACTGCTCGATCGGCTGAAAAATTTGACAGCGCGCCGTCTTTTCACTTTGTTAGCGGCCAACGTTTTGTGTCTCGTCATAGTGTTTGGTGTCGTCGAAATGTTATTTTCGTTTCTGCCTCACGAGAGTGCTCGTGCTGAGCATAATTATTTTAACAGTGGTTCCGCAAAAGCTACTGAAAGTGTTCCTCGCACGCTAGATCTCCCCGCTTCTCAGCATGCCGTAAACGATATCGACATTCAATTCGCCATAAAAGCTCATACAATTACTACTCGCAATAATGCTTTCCAGACCGCCGACGAAAATATCGGCATTCGTTTGGAGTTCGACCCCACTGACGCTCAGCCGACCATCGTAGTGGGTACCGGTGCTTGGTATGTGGGTTTCTTGGTTCCTCATAGTTTTGAGCTAAATAGAACCTACCAGATGCGCATCCATATTCACAAGGGGCGAATAAAGTGCTTTCTTGATGATAAGGAAGTTTTGAGTGCAGTAGATTATTCACTGAATTATGCGGTGGATAAAGTGGTGGTTGGTGCAGGCTTTTCTCAGGGTAGGTTGTTTGACGGGGAAATTTCTGGGTTTGTTATCTCGTATCGTGCTGCTTGGGAGCCTTTCGCCATTAAAGCGCTAAAAATCCTGCTGCTGTCGTGGCTGGCTATTAATTTTTTGCTACTTGTATGGCATTACAAAATTGTGTTGTTAGTGGGTCGGTTTCTATTTAAGGACAAGCCCAGTGCTGAAGTGTTGCCTTCTGTGGAGACTATGTTGAGCGGCTATAAGTCAGCGGTTAGGGGGTTTTTGACGGATATCAAATATATACTTTCTTTATTGTTCATCGTGACAATCGGCTTTGCTTACAGGCTGGTACACCCTGCTATAGGCGCTGATGATACCTGTGTGGATAGGTATTTTGAAGACAACTACCTTGTGGCGCAGTTTAGGATTACTGGATATATCCTGCATAAAATTCTGGGTGTTTATACTCTTAAACCTTTTGTTCTGGACTTTATGAGTGTGGTTATGCTTGTCGCTAGCGCGTTAGTATTTTCCGCGGTCTTCAAAATGGCTTCTAGGAGCAAGCTTCATCCGCTGACCTATACCATTTTCTCATGTCTTTTTGTTTCCTTTCCCTTGCTGTTTGAAATTTTTATTGTTGTGGGGGGGAATCTGAACATTTGTATGGGTTATTTGCTGGTGTCAATTGCATTGATTTTCGCTCGGGAAATGCTGGAGACGAAAAGGAAGGTCTATTTTTACCTCGCTGCAGTGGTAACCTATTTTGCGCTGGCGTGTTATGAGTCGTTTGCGCCTGTGTATCTTTGCGCAATCTGTATCCTGCTGGCGCTTAATTATATTTTTGGGGAAAGCGACGACAGGCGTATGGGGCGGGTCGTGACGAATGGCTTTAAGCTGTTGTTGCCTCTGTTTGCAGCGGTAGGCATCTATAAAGTGATGTCGATCATATTAAGTTCATTTGTTCATTTGCCTAATTACGCAGCCACTGGCATCGCTTGGTCGTCGGCCGGTTTTTCCGAGGTGTTCACTGGGTTATGGAAAGGCATGGTTCTTAAGTTTGTCTTTTCGGGATTAGTGTTCCAGCCCATCACATCCTTAGTTATCGCCATGGTCAGCTGTGTAGTTTTAATGATTGTTTACGTGGCTAAGTATAGAAAGGTGGCAATTGTTTTTATTCTGTTGGCGATGTTGCTTTCGTTATTTTCTTTGTCTGTACTGCAGGGGTACGCGTCTTTTTATCGGTATTGCCAAGTGTTTTCATTGTTTGCAGGCTTCATTATTAGCTTGTTGGTCCATCAAATCATCAGCTCGGGCTGCCGCAATGCATTAAAGAATGCTGTTTTGGTGTCGGTGTCGGTTCTGATTTTCCGCCAAGCCGATGATTTAAGTGGTTGGTTCCATGTGGATATAATGCGCGCCGAAGAAGAGCAAGCTATGGCGAGGCAAATCGCCTTTCAAATAAAATCCGAGTTTCCTGCGTATAAACCCGTTTTATTTACGGGTGGGAGCGGGATTTCTGAGAATGTGAATTCCTATTTGATCATAAAGCCCGCTACTTGGAATGGACGGGCTTTCACCACTGTGGCAAGTCGGATGATGGGTTCCGATATGTCGGGCTATAAATTCGTGGAAGGCGATATGACGCCAATATACGGTTGGGCTATAGGCGCTTTCGGTGAAGTAAACGCCGAATTGTTAAAGTACTTCAGGATGAATGGACATACGTTTAAACAGGGAAGCATGGAAATGTTTGTGGAGGCCATAGCGCTCTCCCAGTCTAAACCGGTATGGCCTGCCAAAGGCTCGATATTTCAAACGCCGACCTACGTCGTTGTGCATCTTTAAATCTAGAAACCTCAGTTGGGCGCTAAAAAGCTGTGTAATTTATTAGTGTGATTAGTGAAAGTTAAATTTGGCGGCAACCTAGTGGGTTGTTCGCCAAATTTAACTTTTGCTAGGCTCGCCAAGGGGTTGCACAGGCTGGGGCGACTCAACCGAGGTTTCTCGGTTTAAGTTCGAAACGGCAGCACAACTAAAATTTGTGGCCGCAAAGCGGACCCTTCGCGCTGACGACGTGACACCCTATGGCGGCTTGCAACACGGCCATAAAACGTCGCACCTGCCGTTTTTTGTGGCTAGGTTGTTAGTGCCCAACCATTTGCAGAATTGTTCTGGCCGCGCATTTACCCGAATGCTTATTTTGCTAAATAACATCGCAGCAGCGCTGGGCTTTGCCGCTGTAGCATTTCACGTTGGGATTTTTCATCCGCGTTGGCTAAACGCGCTGTGATGAGCGCGTATAGGGCCTGATTAGCGGGCAGTTGAATCAAGGCTAATTCCGCCCGGGGCAACTGCTGGTAAAGATGAATTAGGCCGGGTTGTTGGATGAGTAAAAAACCCAAAAAATAGTCTGTGGGCCAGTCTTGGTCGAAGTCTAAAAAATTATCCCACTGTGGCAATAAGTAGCGGCCATGGGTGGCGAGAAGTGTTTCGGCAGCGCTGCTAAAGCGTTCGAATAATAAACCCCACAACCAAACACTCAGGCCCGTTTGTTGATGGTGCCAGCAGGCTTGCGCAAACCGGGCTAACAAGTGAGGGGATTGATAAAGGTTGGCGTCGCCACTTAATTGTTGGTGCAAGGCGGCCCAGTCGGGAATTTGTTGGAGCGCGTAGCTGTAATGCAGCCTGGGTTCAGCCTCTAGGCTGGGCAAATCCACCGCGGACGCACTCAATGCCGCGGCCAGCCGTCGCCAGGCCGCGGCTAAAAAATCCCGTTGTTGGGCGCCCAGCAGTTCCTTGGCTAATGGCACCACTTCATGATCTAGGCCCAAAACCTCGGCTAAGAGCGCATCTTGCGGCACTTCGGGTGACTCGGCGGCATGTAACGCGTAATTAATGAGATCCTGATAGCCGCCTAATTTGGGGTGAGCGGTATTAAATTGGGCCAATTGGCGCAGTGCGGTTTGGGCTTGGGTAACGCGGCGATCGGCGAGTAGGGCGAGTAGGGTGTTTTCGGCAATGGTTGCCGAATTGTCCATAAATAAATCCAGTTGGGGAGCATCTTGCGGCGGCAGCCAACGCTGGCCTAATTGCTGGTGGCGGGTTTGATTGGCGCTGATGTGCAAGGCGTGGCGCTGCTCGCCGCTCCAGCAAAAATATTCTTGGGGGTGTGCCACTAATTTAAGTTGTTGGCAGTATTTTTGGGCTTGTTCCATAAGCGCCTGTAATTCGTCGTCGGTAATTGCCATGGCCGACTCCAAGTTTGCCATGCGGCCGTAGCGCCAGTCTTCATAAACGGCATAGGCGATGCCATTGTTTTGCAGCAGCCAGTCGAGCAAACAGAATTGCCCCTGTTCGCTGACGGTTTGGTCGATGGTTGATATGTTTACCATGGTTAATTCTCCGCTTGCCATAAGGCGAGTAGGTTTTCTAAATTCAGTGCAAATGCGTCGCCGGACTGTTGAGCATTGTGATTCACCTGCAAACTGATGGCGGCTTTGGCTTGCTGCAGTCGGGCAATTTTTTCTTCTATGGTGTTTTGCGCAATTAATTTGTAAACAAACACCGGCTGCGTTTGGCCTATGCGGTGGGCGCGATCGGTGGCTTGGTCTTCCGCAGCGGCGTTCCACCAAGGGTCAAAATGGATAACTGTGTCGGCACGAGTAAGGTTTAAACCCACGCCGCCGGCTTTTAAACTAATTAAAAATATGGGCGCCTCGCCGCGCTGAAAAGCTTCCACTAATGCCGCTCGGTTTTGACTTTTACCGGTGAGCATCAGGTAGGGTATGGATAAGGTTTGCAGGGCGTTGGCTAGAATGTTTAGCACGCTGGTAAATTGTGAAAATACTAGGGCCGCTCTATTTTCCGCTGCTAGTTCCTGCAGCATATTTAGGCAAAATTCGGTTTTGGCCGAGGGTATCTCTGGCGCATGCAAAATGCGTGGGTCACAGCAGGCTTGGCGCAGGCGCGTAAGCGCGGTTAATAACAAAAATTGTTGTTGGCCAGAATTGTCCGTGTCATTTAATTGTTGGTTGAGTTGTTCCCAGCCTTGGGTTTTAAGGTCTTCGTAGAAGGCCTGTTGTTTTTCCTGCAGCACTATGGTTTGGTGAATAATGGTTTTGGGCGGTAAATCTTGTGCCACTTGCGTTTTGGTTCTTCGTAACATAAACGGCGCTATCCGCTTGAGTAGTTGTTGCAAGCGTCGCGCTTGCACGGGTGGCGCTAGGGATTTTTGATAATACTGATTAAATTCGTGTTGGGTGCCCAGTACGCCGGGTTCTAGAAAATCCAGCAGTGACCATAATTCACCTAGGTGATTTTCCACCGGTGTGCCGGATAAACACAAACGATGTCGAGCCCGCAGCGTACGCACGGCTTGGCTGTTTTGAGTGCGCGGATTTTTGATGACTTGGGCTTCATCCAAAATTAACCAGCTTAAGGCTAGGCCCTGCCAGTGTTCTATATCCCGTGCCACTAAGTTGTAGCTGGTGATCAGCAGATCGCAGTGGCGGTTGGTTTGCCACCCCTCGTGGCGATTGGGGCCGTGCACAATTTGGCAGCTTAGGTGTGGGCAAAAGCGCTGCACTTCGGCCTGCCAATTGGCTAGCAGGCTGGTGGGCGCCACCAATAGGGCGGGCTGGGCAAGTCGGCCGCACTTTTTTTCCAAGCTTAAATGCGCCAGGGTTTGCAGCGTTTTGCCCAGCCCCATGTCGTCCGCCAGCAAGCCATTAATGCCGATGGCGGTTAGGTGCTGCAGCCAGCAAACGCCCAGCCATTGGTAAGGGCGCAGCTCGGCGCGAATGTCGCAACTGTTGCGGTCCAGCATGACTGGCGAGCTGCTCAGCTCTAGGGCGCGGGCTTGCAAGGCTTCGCCGCCCTGCCATTGGGTGGTGCTGGGCAGAATATCTTTGAGGGCGTCGAGGCGATACAGTTGGTTGAGCGGCCGCGGTTCACCCGCTTGCCCGCGGTCCAGCCAGTCGGCCAGTTCTTCGGCAATTTCACCCAGCAGCTCTTCTGGCAAAACTAAAAGGCCACCACCGTCCGGCAGTTCGTACACGCCTTGCTCTAGGGTTTGGTTGAAAGCGCGCAGTTGTTGTAGCAGCTCCAGTACGTCTAGGTTGCGGCCGTTGGCCTCCACCGTCAGGGCTAGCTGCCAGTGGTGATCTGTGTGCTGCAGGTTCGCTTGCCAGTGCTTAGGTGCCATGTAGTGGTGTTTGAATTCGGCTTCAATGTGAAAATAAAAGCCCAGGGCTTCCAACTCTGGGCGCGCGTTTAACAGCAACTCCCGCCA